>NZ_JYHN01000062.1:0-320931 GCF_000954015.1 Clostridium sp. FS41 | reverse complement strand
AGACAAAGCAGATATCCACTAAAAAGACGGAGCCAAAGCAGATATCCACTAAAAAAGCGGAGCCAAAGCAAATATCCACTAAAAAGACCGAGACCAAGCAGATATCCACTAAAAAGACGGAGCCAAAGCAGATATCCACTAAAAAGACGGAGCCAAAGCAGATATCCACTAAAAAGACCGAGGCCAAGCAGATATCCACCAAAAAGACGGAGCCAAAGCAGATATCCACAGCTAAGGCAGAACCGCATAAATTGGAAACCTCCAGGAAGGAACCTCATAAGCTGGAGGATAAGAAAACAGAATAAATACCAGGTAATACCATTGGGAGCGCGGGCCGCAGGCTTTGCGCTCTCTTATGATTTATGGTATACTGTGACAGAAAGCAGTATACTATGGGGGGCGGAAATGTTTGGGTATGTAAGAAATTTATGGTTAACAATCTCCCTGAAGAAAAAGTTGGGAGCATTTTCTATTATTGTCATACTTGTTATGGGGCTGTCCATATCCTTTAACATACTTGTCATGAATTTTTCCCTGAATAGTTTTAATGTCATATTAAACGACAACTCCCTTTGCTATGAAGTACAGGAAGCGCTGGAGCATGAAGCGGCTGTTTTCCAGGAATATGTGAGGGACCGTTCCTGGGAAAAGGCCAGGGAGTACAGGCTGGCCTGTTTCAGGACAGAGGAGAGCATCAGGAATCTGCCCTTTGATCACACTTCCATCAGCTCAGAACGGTATGCACGTACCTGGAACTTAAAGAATGGCTATGAGGGATACTGTGAATTCAGGGATCATGTGGCGTCCATGAATCCCGAGGATGCAAATTATGTGAACCTGTTATATCAGGTATATGATATGCAGGGTTATCTTCAGACCTATGCCAGAAGGCTGATGCAGGCTACCCTAAAGGAGGGTAAAAGCAGCTACCAGCAAAAGGCTCCTGTGCTCTATTACATTCCATATATGATCATGGCATATTCGATCCTTATGATCATCACTGTAATCTGCCTGACCAAGCTATTGGCCAATACCCTGATCAACCCTATGGTCAGACTGGCCCACTGTTCCCGTAAAATTGCCAGAAATGACTTTAGCGGCAAGGATGTGACGGTTGAGAATAAGGATGAGATGGGGGAACTGGTCAGGGCTTTTAACAAGATGAAGCATGCAACAGAAAGGTATATTAACACCCTGATGGAGAAAAATCAGATGGCGGAGCGTCTTCATAAAGAGGAGATGGACCGTATCGAGATGGAAAAACGCCTGGATGCCGCCCGCCTGGAGCTGCTAAAGAGTCAGATTAATCCGCATTTCCTGTTTAATACCCTGAACATGATCGCGTGCATGGCTAAGCTGGAGGAAGCGGATACCACGGAGCGCATGATATCCAGTATGAGCAACCTGTTCCGGTACAACCTTAAGACCTCTGAGCAGATCGTGCCTTTGGGACAGGAACTGAAGGTGGTTCAGGATTATATGTACATTCAGCAGATGCGCTTTGGAACCAGGATCGTGTATGAAAGCAGGCTGGATGTGGATGAAGAGGAGACCATGATACCGGCGTTTACCCTTCAGCCCATTGTGGAAAATGCAATTATCCACGGACTGTCCAAAAAGGAGCAGGGGGGAAGGATCTGTCTGAAGGTATGGAGAAAGGATGAAAATGTCATTATATCCGTGGCCGACACCGGGGTGGGGATCAATGAGCAGAGGCTGGAGGAACTGAGGTCCGCTTTAACAGAGCGTGGAACGGCCAGGATCGGAATTGGGCTTGGAAATATATACCACAGGATCCAGGCAATGTACCACGGCGGGGATTTCAGGATATACAGCAAGGAAGGAAAGGGGACTGTGGTGCAGGTGGTGATACCACAGACAGAACACATGGACAGCGGGCTGAAGACAGAACACACGGACAGCGGGCTGAAGACAGAATATATGGAGAGTGGTCCGCAGACAGCGGAATAGCAGAAAGCATAATAATGGGAAATGGGTATGGGAAATAAGTGGTGGGAAATAGGATAACGGCAAACAGGATAACAGGAAATGGGGGAACATATGCTGCGTTTATTGATAGCTGATGATGAGATGATAGAGCGGAAAGTGCTACATAAGACCCTTCAGAAAAATGTTGGGGACCGGTGCATTATTTTCCAGGCTGAGAACGGCCGGGAGGCACTTAAGATATATGAGGAAGAAAAAATCCAGATAGCAATCCTGGATATTGAGATGCCGGGGGTCAATGGAATCGAGACTGCCCAGCAGATCCGTGAAACGGACAAGGAGTGCTGTATCATATTCCTCACTGCCTATGATGAGTTTAATTATGCAAAAAAGGCCATCACGGTCCGGGCGCTGGACTATTTGCTAAAGCCCTATGATGAACAGGAGCTCATGCTTGTGGTGGAGGAAGCGATCCGCCTTGCATCCGAGTACCAGACTAACAGGATACTCAAGGAAGAACTGACTGAGACCCCTATGCCGGCCGGAGAGGAAGCCGAGGATGGGGGGCAGATCCGCCTATCTAAGGTGACGGAGATCATCAGCCTTTATATTGAGGAAAACTATAGGTTGGATATCTCCATGCAGGATTTGGCCAGGCATATGAATTATTCTGAGGCGTACTTCTGCAAGCTGTTTAAACAGTGCTTTCATAAAAATTTTACAGCCTATCTGACGGAATACAGGGTGGAGAAGGCGAAAGGGCTGTTGGCCCAGCCCACTGTTAATGTAAAAGATATTGGGAAAGCAGTGGGATATGGGGATTCCAATTATTTTGCAAAAGTGTTCAAACGCATAACAGGACAGAGCCCTACGGAATATAGATTGTGCATTTTCCAAAAGATATAAAGGTAATATAGTAAAGTTTTGTACAACATATACATAAATAAAATGTTAAGATTGGTTAAAATCGTACTATGATTCACAAAAATTTACTATGTTCAGAATAAGATTTTCCTCTTATAATTTAATTAGCGTTAAGAAAACGTAAAACTTTTCTGAAAAAGCATAAAGAATGTATTAAGAGGAGGAAATGTTACATGAAAAAAAGATGGATTAGCGCAACAATGTGTGCAGTAATGGTAGCTGGTTCCCTGGCAGGCTGCGGTCTGAAGACCCCGGATGCACCAACCACAACTGCAGCTGCTGCAACTGAGGCAGCCACAACCGCGGCTGAGAACAAAGATGCAGATGCAACAACTGAGGCAGCAGCTGATACAAGCGATATGCCTGAGATCACCCTGGTAATGGCAGAGGTTAACCCCCTGGATACCATTGTAGGCCAGACAGACAGCAAATTTAAAGAGACCGTTGAGGAATTGTCCGGCGGTAAGATTAAGATCGATCTGCAGGCCAGCGGTGTTCTTGGTTCTGAGAATGATGTTCTGGATACCATGCTGGGCGGCGGCGGAACCATTGATATTTCACGTATCTCCGCATTTGCCCTTACAAGCTATGGTGCTGAGAAATCCGTACTTCTGTCCATACCTTATACATTTGCCAACCGTGACCATTTCTGGAATTTTGCAGACAGTGATCTGGCTCCTGAATTCCTCATGGAACCCCACGACAATGGACTGGGCGTAAGAGGTCTGTTCTACGGCGAGGAAGGTTTCCGTCACTTCTTCACAGTTAAGGAAGTAAATGGCTTAGAGGATCTGAAGGGAATGAAGTTACGTGTGTCCAACGACCCGATCATGAACGGTATGGTTAACGGACTTGGTGCAAGCCCAACGGTTGTATCCTTTAATGAACTGTACTCCGCGCTTCAGACCGGTGTTGTCGATGGTGCTGAGCAGCCAATCGCTAACTATAAGTCCAATGCATTCCAGGAGGTTGCTCCAAACCTGATCCTTGACGGACATACACTTGGCGCTATCCAGGTGATCATCACGGATGAGGCATGGGATAAGCTGACAGAAGAGCAGCAGAATATCCTGATGGAAGCAGGTAAGGTTGCATCTGAGTTTAACAGAACCATTTCTGAGGAAGCTGAGAATAAAGTGCTTGATGAGTTAAAGGCTGATGGAATCAATGTAGTTGAAGTTCCTGATATCAAACCATGGCAGGATGCTTGTAAGGATATTATCGAGTCTTCCACAAAGGATCAGGCTGAGCTGTATCAGCAGCTTCTTGACATGAACAAATAATTAAACGGCAACCATGACAGGCACAGGGAAAGTGAGACCACTCTGTGCCTGTGTTATTGAAAGGGGAATCAATATGCCATCAATATTTCAAAAGATTGACAGAATCAAACCTGCATATGACATGACATACCAAGCCGTGATGTTTCTCTGCAAGGTGCTTCTGGTAGTGGATATCCTTATCACAAGTATGGCGGTTGCAGGAAGATATATTCCGTTTATTCCTGACCCGGCATGGAGCGAGGAAGTGGTCCTTACCTGTATGTCCTATATGGCGGTGCTTTCTGCCGCCCTTGCGATCAGAAGAGGGGCACACATCCGCATGACAGCTTTTGACCAGTATCTGCCTTCAAAGGTTGTGAAAAGCCTGGATATCATTGCCGATCTGGCAGTGCTTGCACTTGCGCTCATCATGATCACCGTGGGCTGGAAGTATGCTACGGGAATCGGTTCCAAGGGTACTTACGTAAGTATGCCCAAGCTCTCACGCTTCTGGATGTATTTCCCGGTACCTTTAGCCGGTGTGGCAATGCTGGTTTTTGAGATAGAGGCTTTATATAATCATGTAAAGGGATTTTTTGTAAAGGAGGGAATGGAGTAATGGATGCAAACAGTATGGCAATTCTGATTTTGCTAGGAAGTTTCTTCCTGATGGTATTTCTGCGTTTCCCCATCGCCTACGCGGTTGCGCTGTCTTCTGTGTTCTGCCTTCTGTATCAGGGGCATAACCTGACAACTATCTGCCAGCAGATGGTAAAAGGTATCAGCTCCTTCAGCCTTATGGCAGTTCCCTTCTTTATTACCATGGGCTGCCTTATGGGATCCGGAGGAATTTCCGAAAAGCTGATCGCTTTGGCTAATGCATGTGTTGGCTGGATGCGCGGCGGCATGGCAATGGTCAATATTGTTGCCTCCTATTTCTTCGGAGGTATTTCCGGATCTGCAGCGGCGGATACGGCTTCCCTGGGTTCCATCCTTATTCCTATGATGGTAGATCAGGGATATGATGATGACTTTTCAACCGCTGTTACGATCACATCCTCATGCGAGGGTCTTCTGGTTCCCCCAAGCCACAACATGGTTATCTACGCAACCACGGCTGGAGGCATTTCCGTGGGAAGCCTTTTCCTTGCAGGATATATTCCGGGAGCACTTCTGGCTGTTTCACTGATGATCGGCTCCTATATCATCTCTGTTAAGCGCAATTATCCCAAGGGTGAGAAGTTCAGCATTATCAATCTTATCAAACAGCTGAGCGTGTCCTTCTGGGCTCTGGCCGCTGTGCTGATCGTTGTGTTCGGCGTTGTGGGCGGTGTGTTTACAGCAACGGAGTCTGCCGCGGTCGCTGTTATCTACAGCCTGATCGTCAGCGTATTTGTTTACAGGGGGCTTGACTGGAAGGGTGTATGGAGAGTCCTTGGGGACTGCGTGGATACCTTGTCCATCGTTATGATCCTGATCGCAACCTCCAGTATCTTCGGATTTTGTCTGACACAGCTGCATGTGCCGGTTCTGGCTGCCAGTGCGATCACAGGAGTTACCAACAACCCGATCATTCTGGCCCTGCTGCTGAACCTGATCCTGTTGGTCCTGGGATGCATCATGGATATGGCGCCCATTATTCTGATCGCAACGCCTATCCTGCTTCCTATCGCAACCTCCATTGGCCTGGATCCTATCCAGTTCGGTATTATGGTGGTGCTTAACTGCGGTATCGGCCTTCTGACACCTCCTGTAGGAGCAGTACTTTTTATCGGTTCCGCTGTGGCCAAGGTGCCCATGGAGCGTGTGGTTAAGGCTACTCTTCCATTTTACCTGTGCATGATCATCACTCTGCTTTTGATCACCTTTGTACCGGCTGTCAGCATGTGGCTGCCTAATGTTCTGGGCGGTTTGGCTAAGTAAGGGTACATAGCGAGAGTATCAATAAGATTATGAAATATCTCCAGCCATTTGAATTTGGCTGGAAATATTTTTATACACGAACAGTATCTGTATCTTCACGCTCCATCAATTGACAGGTATAATTATATGGACAAATATGATATGATAGGAAACGGACTGAGTGATATTTGTACAAAAGGTTATATTTATAATAAGGGCATTATCTATAATAGATGTCAGGCAGGGTAAGGCAAGGAGGGTGAGTGTTTGAAAGGTAACGTGTTGTTTGGTGTGCTGTGTGTATTGGCAGCTGCGGTGACTGCCTGCAGCAGCGGGAAGGGCAAGGCCCAGTCCCAGGCGCCGGAGTTTGTCCTGACCTATGCTGAGAATCAGGCAGAGGACTATCCTACCACTCAGGGGGCGTATAAGTTCGCGGAACTGGTCAGGGAAAGGACCGGGGGAAGGATCGAGATCCAGGTCAATGCAGAGGCTGTGCTGGGAGATGAAAAGACAGTAATCGAGCAGCTGCAGTTTGGCGGCGTTGATTTCGCGCGTGTCTCCCTTTCGCCATTGGCAGAGTTTGTGCCCAAGCTCAATGTTCTCCAGATGCCGTATCTGTACACGGGGAGGGAACACATGTGGAGGGTATTGGAGGGACCTATCGGCGATGATTTTATGAATTCCTTTGACGGTTCCAATCTGGTGGCGCTGTCCTGGTATGATGCCGGTGCCAGAAGTTTCTATAATACCGGCCGTCCCATTGAAACACTGGAGGATATGAGAGGGCTTAATATCCGTGTCCAGGAATCGGAGTTGATGATGGATACCATAGAAGCCCTTGGGGCGACACCGGTACCTACTGCATTCGGGGATGTGTACTCCGGACTTCAGACCGGTAAAATCGATGGGGCTGAGAACAACTGGCCTTCCTATGAATCCACCAGGCATTATGAGGTGGCCAGGTATTTTACCCTGGATGAACATACCAGAGTGCCTGAACTCCAGCTGGCGGCTCAGCCCACATGGGATAAGCTTTCACCGGAATATCAGGATATCATCAGGGAGTGCGCCCAGGAATCAGCTCAATATGAGCGCCAGCTGTGGGCAGCGCGGGAAAAGGTTTCGGAGAGCATTGTACGAAAAGCAGGCTGTATCGTGACCGAACTTTCACCTGAGGAAAAGGACAGGTTCCAGGAGGCAGCAGCCCCCATGTATGAAAAATACTGCTCTGAGTACGTGGATATTATCGATGCCATCATGGAAGCCGGGGATGACGGGGAATAGTAGGGCGGAGAACATAGATAAAGGAAATGGAACGGAGATCATATGTAATATCACAATATAATATAAAAAGGCCATGGCTCCCTTCGGGAGAAGTCCATGGCCTTCTTGCATTTATAAGGTTTTTATATCAGGTAATGGGCACAATGGTGACATCATTGGAGTCACCACCGGGCACTGCCTGGGAAGCCTGTGTGGGAGCCTGTGTCGGGGAACTGCTCTCACCGGGACCCGGTACCACCGGGGTGGTAGGAGCGGTGGTGGGAGATGTGGCAGGAGCGGTAGTGGACTCGGCAGGCTTTGACGCCTCAGTCGCTTTTGTGGCATTGGCAGCGCTTGTGGCCTTGGTTGCCTGTGTGGCTTTCTCAGTTGCTTTTGTCGCCTTGGTGGTCTCCTTGGCTTTCTCAGTTGCCTTTGTTGCTTTGGTGGTCTCTTTTGCTTTTTCAGTTGCCTTTGTCGCTTTGGTAGTTTCTTTGGCTTTGGTGGTCTCCTTGGTGCTGGAGCTGTTCGTATTGGAATCGGAAGAGCTTCCGTTGCCATTGGTGCCGTTGGTGCCGTCCGATGGGAACTTGGAATCGCGGCTGCTTGTGTCAATGCCCTCGGTGCGGTTTGTAAAAGAAGCTTTAAATGTGTTGCCGGCAAAATCCTCTATGTACACAGTCAGGGAGGAGGTGTCCATGGCAAAGGTTATCTCGCCCGTGTCCTTATTAATGCTCACGGGCTTGATGGTTTCTTCCTTTTCATCCACTGCGTAGGCGGCGTCATAGTTGACGCCGGACTGGCTGTCGCTGGCAATCACGGTCAGCTGCCCGTCCTCCATCACATAATCATCTTCGTCAATGGAAGGCGGCGCGTCATCCAGGGTGGCAATGTGCTCATAAGCGCGTTTTGTCATCCCGTTCCACCCGGTCACCTGTATCTCCAGGGTTCCGTTATCCTCCAGTGTGGTTTTATACACGCCCTTTTCCTTAACCAGCTCCACAGGTTTTGTCTCAAGGGTCACGGTCATCTCCTTCAAGGGAAGCAGGGAGCGGATCTTGATGCTTAGATCCACTGTCTTGTAATCCTGGGTATCCGATATGGTGTAGTCGATCTTGGGCGTTGAGACTGCAAGAAACAGGATGATCAGGTTTATGGCGATAAAAGGAAGTATGAAGCAGACCAGGGTAAAAAGGGTCTTGTTGTCCTTCCAGGAACGTTTATTATAAGTGTTGCGCTTGCTGCCGCGGCCCCGCTGTCCACCGTAGGAGCCGGATGGGCGCTCGCTTCGGGGCGCTGAATATGATGAATGACGAGTCATAAAAATCCTCCTTGTTGTATAGGCACCTGAAAAATACTTTTATAGCATAGCAGAAAATGTCTTTT
Organism: Clostridium sp. FS41; assembly: GCF_000954015.1. NCBI lineage: Bacteria > Bacillati > Bacillota > Clostridia > Eubacteriales > Clostridiaceae > Clostridium > Clostridium sp. FS41. The sequence goes on along the minus strand of NZ_JYHN01000062.1, from coordinate 312,250 downwards.
CTTACAAGGTGAAGTTGGAAAATGCCAAAGATTACACAACACTCTTCAAAATACGGTTTAATTATGGTATGATAGGTACATGTCCTGCGGGTGTGGGACATGTACAGCAAAATAAATTATGCCGTCACAAAAGGAGCAGAACCCATGATAGGAGAAGCAGCTGCATTTGCCGAAAAGGCACACAGGGGTGTATTCAGGAAGGGAACGGACATTCCTTATATTACCCACCCATTGGAAACAGCAGTGATTGTATCCGCATTTACGGATGATGAGGAGATGATTGCAGCCGCGTTGCTGCATGATGTTATGGAGGATGCAGGGGTTACCAAAGGAGAACTGGAGGAAGCCTTTGGAGCCAGAGTAGCCTGCCTGGTGATGGATGAAAGCGAAGATAAGAGAAAAACCTGGCAGGAGCGCAAGGGGTATACGGTCCGGCACCTGAGCACTGCGTCCAGGGATATTAAGATCTTGGCATTGGGGGACAAGCTCAGCAATATGCGAAGCACGGCCAGGGATTATCTGGTGGTGGGGGATGCCATATGGCAGAGATTTAATGAGAAGGATAAAAAGAAACATGCGTGGTACTACTGGGGAATTGCCCGCGCATTAAAAGAACTGGAGGAGCATGTGTATTATCAGGAGTATATCATGCTTTGCAGAAATGTATTTGGCCCGGACATGTGCCTGTCCGGGGAAGAATTTCCCCATAATTATAACAGCTAAGGAGATTGTGAATGAGAAAAGTTGGAATAAAACATAAAATTCTGGCCGCTGCCCTGGCGGCTGGAATTGTTTTTAGCATGCAGGGTTTTACCGCTGCGGCCGGTACTATGGGCATGGGCTCATCCGCCCAGTCTGAACAGTCAGGCCCCGGGGTAGTCAGCCAGGAACAGACCGGCCAGCCGGAAGGCCAGGAACAGACCGTCCAGGAGCAGACCGTCCAGGAGCAGACCGCCCAGGAGCAGACCGCCCAGCCGGAAGGACAGGCGGGAACCGGCCGGGATCCGCTGCAGGTCAACTACAGCGCCTTTATGGTCCAGCAGGGCTGGAGTACGGTTACTGCTGACAACCACCAGTGCGTGGCTCCGGGAGGAACATGGGTTTCCGCCATGAAGGCGAACCTGATCAATATACCTGCAGGTGCCCAGGTCGGAATCCGGTATCAGGTGAACCTGAGCGGTTCCGGATGGCTGAACTGGTCCGAGGATGGCGCAGAGTCCGGCGGTTCCGGTGGCGTAATGCCTTTGGAGTCCATCCGCATGGAACTGACAGGCAGTTTGGCGGCTGATTATGATCTGTATTATATGGTGTACCAGAATGGTTCCTGGACAGACTGGGCTGCGAACGGGGCTGCGGCAGGTGTGGAAGGCGCAGGACTGCGTGTGGACGGTATCCGCGCATCCATCACCTCAAAGGGAGCAGGCCTTCCTGCGGATATTGTGGTTCCCCAGTCGTCCATAGATCCTTCAAAGCCAATGATTGCCCTAACCTTTGATGACGGCCCAAGAACAGCAGTTACCAGCAGGATTCTGGACAGCCTGGAGGCCAATGGCGCAAGAGCCACCTTCTTTATGCTTGGCTCCAATGTGAATGCCAATGCCGGTGTGATCAAGCGCATGGTGGAACAGGGCTGTGAGGTGGCCAACCATACCCATGACCACAAGTATATTTCCAAGCTGAGCGCGGACGGGATCGTAAGCCAGGTGGGCTCTACCAACCAGAAGATCCAGGCAGTATGCGGCGTTTCACCGGTTCTGATGCGTCCTCCGGGCGGTTATATTGATGCCCACTCCCTGTCTGTACTGGGAAGCATGGGAATGCCGGCCATTATGTGGTCTATTGACACCAGGGACTGGCAGCACAGGAATGCGCAGAGAACCATTGATACGGTGTTAAGCCAGGTGAAGGATGGGGATGTGATACTGATGCACGATATTTATGCCACCACGGCAGACGCCGCAGTTGTTCTCATACCTGAGCTTACTGCCAGGGGATACCAGCTTGTGACAGTAAGTGAGCTGGCATCCTACAGGGGCGGGGCAGCTCCGGGACATAAGTACAGCCAATTCAGATAATAGAAGAAGACAAAAGGATGCCGCCGGCACAAGGGTGATTTGTATCACCTGTAATGTGCCGGCGGCATTGTACATGGGTTTTTATGAAAAATGCTGCTTATTATGAGGAACATCCACCGCAGCTGCCGCATCCCTGTCCCGGTTCCCTGGCAGTGCCAAAAACCTGCTCATGAAGCCGTCTTCCGGTGGGGGTGGCTGCCAGGCCTCCCTCTGCGGTTTCCTTTAGGGTAGAGGACATGGCATCCCCCACCTTTTTCATGGTCCATATGACTTCATCTGCCGGGATAGCGCTTTCAATCCCTGCCAGTGCCAGCTCTGCTGCCACAAACGCCCCGGCCACACCGGAGGCATTGCGCTTGATGCAGGGAATTTCCACCAGTCCTGCCACGGGATCGCATACCAGCCCCAGGATATTCTTGATGGCAATGGCAATGGCGTTTTCCACCATACCGGGGGTACCGCCTGCCAGTTCCACAATGGCGGCCGCAGCCATGGCAGCCGCGGAACCGCACTCAGCCTGACATCCGCCCTGGGCGCCTGCCAGGGAGGCATTGTTGGCAATGACCATACCAACGGCTGATGCGGTAAAAAGGGACATGACACAGTCCCGTTCCGAGAATCCCTTCTCCTCCTGCATGGTGAGCAGGGCGGCAGGGAGGATGCCGCAGCTGCCGGCCGTGGGAGCCGCCACAATGCGGCCCATGGCTGCATTTAACTCAGAAACCGCCAGGGCACGGTAAAGGGCGCCGGAGAGAAAGGAGCCTGTAAGGCTTTTTCCGCTCTCAGATATTTGGCGCATTTTGTAAGCGCTGCCTCCGGTAAGCCCGCTGGTGCTCCGCAGATCCTGTTTGCATCCCGGCTCAATACAGTCCGCCATGACCTGGTAATTTTTCCGCATCTGTTCATATATATGTTCCTCGGGCAGCTCCATCTGCTGGGCCTGCTGCTTTAAGACCAGGACGGAGATGGGAAGTCCGCTGCGGAGGGCTGCGGCTGTCAGGGAAGCGACAGAGGAGTAATTAAAATCAAGTTCCATAATAGATCCTTCCTTCTTATGATTATATGGGCTGCAGCATGGTGCTGGAGAAAATATTGGGCAGTATCTTTATCCTTTCATTGAGTTCAGGTCCAAAACTGCCATCGATCTCAATGGTCATAACAGCCTCCCCGCCCTTTTGCTGCCTGGACAGACGGAAATTGCAGATATTGACTCCCGCGTCAGCCATCACCTCAGTTACCGCAGCAATGGTGCCTGGGGCGTCCCTGTGGAGAACAATGAGGGTGGTGTGCTGTCCGGTGATGGATACCTCCATTCCATTGACTTCCTTCACGAGTATGTTGCCGCCGCCGATACTGCTGCCCAAAAGGGATACGGTTTTTCCTGACGCGTCCGTCAGGGTCACTTTGGCTGTGTTGGGATGGGCGCCGTCAATATCACCGGTAGTGATCGTTACCTCAAGTCCCTGTTTCCTGGCCAGCTCCGGAGCCATGCGGATCCGGCTGTCGTCTGTGGCCATGCCCATGATCCCGGCAATCAGTGCCTTGTCTGTTCCATGGCCCTTATATGTTTTGGCAAAGGAACCGTGGAGAAAAATGTCCGCTTTTACCGCTGGCGCCCCCAAAAGCGCCAGCGTGATCTTTCCGATCCTGGCAGCCCCCGCTGTGTGGGAACTGGATGGGCCGATCATAACAGGCCCCAGAATATCGAATACATTCATGGTATTTTACCTTTCGTCATGTAATTATAAGATTTGCCCCGGTTTCCCTGATCCGGCTTTCCAGTTCAGGTGATATGCCTGAGTCGGTCACAATGGTATCCACCTCATCAAAGGGGCATATTTTTAAAAGGCTGGCTTTGCCGAATTTGGAAGAGTCAGCAAGGACAATGGTCCGGCTGGCACAGCGGTGCATCTGATTCTGGATCCGTATCTCGCTGAGCCGCTGGTCCGTGCACCCGATCGCCGGGTCGATTCCCGTAACTGTCATGAACATGATGTCAATGTGGATGCTCTCCAGTGTGGAGGAAAAATCATTTACCAGGGTATACTCGTCTCTGTTTAGGATCCCTCCTGTCAGGATGATGGTAATGCCGGGATTCTCAGCCAAGATCAGGGCATTCTGAATGGAATTGGTCACCACCGAAAGATTGCGGAACCGTTCCCTAAGTTCAAGGGCCATCATCTGGCTGGTACTCCCATAGTCCAGAGCAATGACCTGTCCCTCGCCCACCAGTGCGGCGGCCCTTGCAGTGATGGCCGCTTTCTGTTCCAAATTCTGGGAATTACGGATCTGAAAGGAAATGTAGCCTCCTGGAATGTCCGGAGACTTCCCTGTTTCCAATGGCACGGCGCCGCCATGGACCCTGGACAGGCGGCCCTGGTTGTCCAGATATTCCAGATCCTTTCGTATGGTTTCCGATGAAACATTCATTAGTTTTACCAGTTCTGCGGTATGTACGATTCCATCTTTATCTAAAAGCTCCATTATCTTATTATAGCGCTGTTTAGCCAGCATAAATGCTTGCCCTCCCCTCTTTCTTAGCGTACCTTCGGAATCTACCGGAGCACACCTTAATATTGCTGATTCATTTTCTTATTATACCCCGGATTCCCAATTTGGAAAAGCCAAAAACACAATCATTTCCAGAAATATCCCAAGAAGAAACCTGTTTTGACGGAACTGCCAGGTTGTGAAAAAATGCGTTTATAGGGGGATGAATTCATTATAACCAACATAATCACAAGTTTATAGATGCTAAATGCACAAAAAACCAACAAAAAATTTGTTATAATTGCGAAAAAATTTGATATTATTGCGAATCTGCTTGAAAACCCAATTAAAAGCAGATATACTATGTTCGTAACGAGGTATTTGGTTGAGCTCGTGATATTTTACAGGGAATGAAAGGAGATTAATTGATATGAGTAATGAAACAAGGGCAAAGATAGTAAAAGCAGCTCCCAACCGCTGGCTGGTATTCTGTATCCTCACACTTTCAGGAGGAATCGCATTTAAGCTTTCATCAATGAAGGATATGTTCTATGTGCCCATGCAGCAGTTTATGGGGCTTAGCAACACCCAGATCGGCGGAGCCCTGAGTGCCTACGGTATTGTCCAGACCATTGGTCTGATTGCAGGAATTTATATCTGTGACATGTTCAGCAAGAAATATATGATAGGAGGATCCCTCATAGGACTCGGTGCTGTGGGCGTGTATCTCTCCACTTTCCCGGGGTACTGGGGCTTTTTGGCCGCATTTGGAGTCATGGCTATTTTGGGGGAGGTTACATACTGGCCGGTGCTGTTAAAAGCCATCCGTCTGTTAGGGGATGAAAAGACCCAGGGACGTATGTTCGGTTTTCTGGAAATGGGCCGCGGCATTGTGGACGTAATCATAGCATCCACGGCTCTTGCAATCTTTAAGGCAATGGGCGAGGGCGCAGCTGCACTGAGAGGCGGACTGTTGTTCTTGTCAGCTGTCACGGCAGCAGCGGGTGTCCTGTGTCTGATCTTTGTTCCCAATGACGAAAAAAGGGTGGATGAATCCGGCAAGGAAGTCAACAAGGCACAGGCCGCGTTCGGCGGCATGATGCAGGCGTTAAAGAGCGTGGATATCTGGGCAGTTTCATTAAATGGCTTTACTGTATACTGTATTTACTGCGGACTTACCTATTTCATTCCTTTTTTAAACCAAATTTACTTCCTTCCCGCAACTGCGGTGGGGATGTATGGTATAATAAACCAGTACGGTCTTAAGATGGTGGGGGGACCCATAGGCGGTTTTATGTCCGACAAGGTCCACAAATCTTCCGCCAAGCACATCCGTTCAGGATTTGTAGTATGTATTATTGCCATGGTCCTGTTCCTTATGGTGCCTCACGAGGCATTGGGAAAGAGCGGAAGCTGGATCCTGGGAGCGGCATGTACCCTTGGATTTGGAGCAATTGTCTTTACCATGCGCGCCGTGTTCTTTGCCCCCATGGATGAGGTTAGGGTCCCAAAGGAGATTACAGGAGCGGCTATGAGCCTTGCATCCCTGGTCATCTATCTTCCCAATGCGTTCGCTTATGTAATGTATGGCAGCTTTCTTGACAGATATCCGGGAATGGCCGGATTCAGGATCGTTTTTATGGTCATGATCGGATGGGCTGTGGTAGGCGTGGGGGTATCCACGTTCCTGATCCACCGCATTAAGAAATGTCAGGCAGGGGCCGGGACGGAGTGATCATGACCGGCCGGGCAGTGTTGTAATCAGGAATGTTCATCAGGGAAAGGACGGTATCAAAATGAAGGAATATCACGGCTTTAAAAATTGTGGAAACTGGTATAAGGGAAATATCCACAGCCATACCACTGTATCGGACGGAATGCTTACGCCTGAGCAGTCGGTAACGCTTTACAGGGATAACGGATACCATTTCATGTGCTTTTCAGAGCACGATATATTTACGGATTTCAGGGAACAGTTTAACACGGAAACATTTATCATCCTGCCCGCGGTGGAGAGCAGTGTGATCCTCTACCGGGCCAAGGGCACGAATGAGAGATATAAGGTACACCATCTCCACGGTATTCTGGGAACCCAGGCCATGCAGGACGCAGCTCCTCTGGGAACATACGGACATATGCAGTACATTCCGCCCATGAAGTTTTTTGGGGAGTGGACCGGCGCCCAGGCAGCCCAGGAGGCGGCGGATATGCTGAGGGACCATGGATGCGTTACCACCTACAACCATCCGATTTGGAGCCGGGTCACGGAGGAGGAGTTTATCCATACGGAGGGAATCAGCGCCCTGGAAATATTTAACTATAATACGGTCCAGGAATCCAATACAGGATATGATGTGACCTACTGGGACAGAATGCTGCGCATGGGCAGGCGTGTCAATGCGTTTGCCAGCGATGACAATCACAATGAGGGGCTTTTCGAGGACTCCTGCGGGGGCTGGATCTGTGTCCAGGCGCCGGACCTGAACCATGACAGCATTGTGCAGAACTTTATGGAGGGAAACTACTATTCCTCATCCGGGCCTGAGATCTATGACTGGGGCGTGAAGGACGGGAAGGTATGGATTGACACATCCGGTGTGAACCATGTAAATTTTGTATGTGGAAATATTATCAACGATGGAACCACGGTTTTAGGTGAGCGTTTTAAGGATACCCTGAACCACAGTGAGTACATCCTGAAAGGCCATGAAACCTATATACGGGTGGAGGCAGTGGACAAATACGGCCGCACTGCATGGACGAACCCCATTTACCTGGAATGGTAAATGCTGGCACTCTCAGAGTCTCCACGGCACCCATCTTTGCAGTGACAAAAAATCATCCCGCAAATCTGAGTACCAGGAGATTACGAGAGTACACTGAGACATAGAGGAGGAAAGGAAGAATGAAAGAGTTTCAGGCGATTCTGACAACCTTTGACGACTGGCTGTGGGGCAACTGGCTGTTATTCGTGCTTTTGGGTGTGGGTCTTCTTTATACCATCATGACCGGAGGCATCCAGGTCAGGCGTTTTGGCTATATCATTAAGAAGACCGTCTGGGAGCCGATCCGTTCAAAAGATAAGGAATCCAAAGAGTCAGGAACCATTTCTTCTTTTCAGGCTCTGTGTACGGCCATTGCATCCTGTGTGGGAAGCGGGAATATCGTGGGCGTGTCCACAGCCGTGCTTGCAGGAGGAATGGGAGCGATCTTTTGGATGTGGGTGGCTGCTTTTGTGGGAATGGCTACCAAGTACGGAGAGATCATCCTGGGCATGCTTTACCGGGAAAAAAATGAAGAGGGCAACTATGTGGGCGGCCCCATGTACTACATAAAGAAGGGACTCCGTCTTCCCTGGCTGGCCACTCTCTGCGCATTCTTTATGGTGACCCAGATCATTGGAGGAAACTTTATCCAGTCCAACACCATAAGCGGTGTTATGAAGGAAAATTTCGGCGTTCCCTATCTGACCACCGGTATTGTGCTTGTACTGCTTATTTTCATCATTACCCTGGGCGGATTAAAGCGCCTGGCCCATGTGGCCCAGACCCTGGTCCCGTCCATGGCGGTTATCTATGTGGTGGGAGGCATGTGCATTATCCTGGCCAATATTACCAAGGTGCCGGGGGTATTTGCGGATATATTTGCCGGCGCCTTCGGCATGCGCGCCATGGCGGGAGGCGCCATGGGAGCCATGCTTGTGGCCATGCAAAAAGGTGTCGCACGTGGGCTCTATTCCAACGAGGCAGGTGAGGGATCTGCTCCTGTGATCCATTCAGCCGCCCAGGTAAACCATCCTGTAGAGCAGGGGATCACAGGCGTGGCCGAGGTATTTCTGGATACCTTTGTCATCTGTACCATTACGGGGCTGATTCTGGGGGTCACTGGCGTTCTGGATTCCGGTGCGCCGGGCAATGTGCTTGCCATCAACGCATTTGCCAGTGTATGGGAACCCCTGCGCTATGTGGTGGCATTGTGCCTTTTGCTGTTTTCATCCACCACCCTGATGAGCCAGTGGTATTTTGGATTTGTGGGCCTGAACTACATATTCGGGGCAGGGGTGGCAGGCAAGTTTAAGTATGTATTCCCCTGTTTCTGTATTGTGGGCGCGCTGGCTGAGATTGAACTTGTATGGGTCATCCAGGACATTGCCCTGGGCCTTCTTACCATCCCCAACCTGATTGCAATGGTGGTGCTGGCCCCTCAGGTCAGGAAGGCCACAAAGGAGTATTTTTCCAAATAAAATGTAAATATATGGGAGATATAAATAGATAGAGACAGATGGAAAAAGGGGTGCCGGACTGATATGGTACCGCTTTTTCCTTTTTGGTGTAGCTTGTCCACCGAGGGTATTGATCTTATATGCAGGGATATGGCATGTAAACTTGGGTCATGTAAACTTGACAGGCAAATACCAATTCAGCCTTGCATATTGGCTTCAGGTTATGTATAATATGAGCACAGGTGATTCGTTCAGACACCTGTCTGTGCATTGGCGCAGAGACGCGGTTTCTTTCTGAGACCTGCGGATTTCCCATTAACAATGTATGCCACGGATCCCGTACCTTGATAATTTCATAGGATTTGCAGTCTGTCATTTCCTGAGAAAAGGATGACAATGTAATTTGAATATACCAAGGAGGGATGGTTATGACAAAAGAAAGAGGAAATAGCCGGAAAGGCCGGAACATAAAAGGAGCAGCCTGGAAGGGAAACGTCTGGAAGAAAGAAATCTGGAAGTACCTGTTTATGATCCTGCTGTGTCTTACGGCAAATGTAACATCAGTCTATGCACGGCCCGGAGCAGTTCAGGAACCGGGTACGGATGACCTTTTGTATCTTACAAGAAAACTGGAGCAGGCAGAGGTTCCGGAAACGCCGGAGGAAACGTACTGGGACAGAAAGGGAAACCAATTTGAGCTGGAGCGGTATGAAGTAAAGGAGATCCCGGAACACATGGCGGACCGCCGCATGGAAAAGCAGGTGGTTTATCCGGCAGTGGAAGGTGCAGAGGGGTTTCCTCAGTCAATTGGGGTACAGGAGGAGCTGTCAGGCGGACCGGCTGACGGCGAACTCTTTATACGGGACGCCAGGATCACAAAGGAAGAATGGCAGGACGGATTTGAGGCGCCTGTCCTGTTCCACGCATATGGGGCGGATGAGTATCAGGCGGGGTCCATGGTGATAGACGGAAGCGATGTACTGGCCTCCGCTGTAAGCGCGCAGGAAGAAATTCTGGGCATAATGGGGCTGAGCGCCGGTGAATACAGGATCCTGTCCATGGAATGGGCGGGAGAACCCTTTGAGGATGACGAGGGGCAGATGTGCAGGCAGGCCATGGCCAGGGGACAGAAGCTGGTGAGGGATTATGAGGTCACCTACGAAGGTACGGTATCATTAAAGGAGCCGGTATCTTATGAACTGGAAATGGTCTACCGGCCGGTCCGCCCCTCTCAGATATGGGTGGATGAGGAACAGCCGGATGTATATGAGACGGATCAGGGACCGGGCACTGCGCGGCCTTCCCGGGAGAGTCCGCTGTGGTACTGGGTGCGCAGCGGTTTTGTGATCACGGTGGGAGCCGGCCTTGTGGGCATTGGGGTGGGAATCCTTATCTTGTCCGCAGGATGGCTTAAGAAAAGGAGGAGGGAAAGACAGGAGCGGTGTCTGCCTGAGATTCATGGTTGAGGCAGCGGCCGGGTCTATGATATACTTTAACTGACACCCTAAGTGGATTTAGGGCGTGTGAGCCCTTTGTGCATGGAGGGTACAGATTGATGAGAAGGAGAACAGACATGACAAATCCGGTATATGAAAAATTAATGAACTGTTATGACAGCGTAAAGGACAGGCTTCCCTTTAAACCAAAGGTGGCTTTGGTGCTGGGGTCAGGACTTGGGGATTTTGCGGAACAGGTGGAGGTGGAAGACACCATTGACTATCATGACATACAGGGGTTCCCGGTGTCCACAGTGCCCGGACACAAGGGGCGTTTTGTATTTGCCCATATCAATGGGGTTCCTGCGGTGATGATGCAGGGCCGGGTGCACTACTATGAAGGATATCCCATGACCGATGTGGTGCTTCCCATCCGCCTGATGAAACTGATGGGTGCCCAGATCCTGTTTCTGACCAATGCGGCCGGGGGAGTGAATTTTGACTTTGCGGCCGGGGATTTTATGCTGATCAAGGACCAGATATCCTGCTTTGTACCATCCCCCCTGATCGGAGCCAATCTGGATGAGCTGGGGCCAAGGTTTGCGGACATGAGCCATATCTATGATGAAGACCTGATAACTATGATCAGGGACACGGCACGTGAGCTGGATATTCAACTTAAGGAAGGTGTCTATGTGCAGCTCACAGGTCCTGCCTATGAAAGCCCCCAGGAGGTGAAGATGTGCAGGATCCTGGGAGGTGACGCTGTGGGAATGAGTACCGCGTGCGAGGCAGTGGCTGCCAATCACATGGGAATGAGAATATGCGGGATCTCCTGTATTTCCAACCTGGCCTGCGGAATGACGGATGTCCCTCTGTCCCATGAGGAGGTCCAGGAAACCTCGGACAGGGTGGCGCCTCTGTTCAAAAAGCTGGTATGGGAGTCCATTGGAAGAATGGGGATTTCTTAATTGTTTAGGAAAAATTAAAGAAAAAGACATAGTAAAATAGTGTTTTTCGTAGTAATATGTATCGTGAACGCGGCGGGGGCATTAACATGTATGGGATAACCCGTTTTCCGCCTCCAGCGTTTAAATGCAGCATGTGTCAGCAATAGAAAAGAGGAGATCCATTATGAAAAAACACTATTTAACGATCGCAGTCATGGCCCTGGCCCTGGGGATGACAGCGTGTTCTTCAAAGACAAATGAGACCACAGCACCAACTACAACACAAGCCCAGACAACAGAAGCCGCCACAGCATCCGCCGAGGCTGAAGATGACCTGGAAGAGGATTACTTCTATGGTTTTGTTGGCGAGGTAAATGATAAGATCATAACCGTTGCAGAGGGTGAGGACAAAGCAGTAAAGTTTGATATTACAGACGCCGAGATCACAGGAGCGGACGCCATTGGTGTGGGTGACGAGGTAGAGGTAACGTTTAACGGTGAGATGTCACAGGATGTCACCAAGGCAAAATCCGTTGAGATCATTACATCCGCTGCTGAGGAAGCAGAGGCAGAAGCTGCCGCAGAGAACGATGAGATCATAAGCGGGACCATTGAGAAGGCCGATGACAAGACAGTGACTCTGAAAACAGAGGACGGTACTTATACATTTAACGCCCTGATCGCCCAGAAGGTGACTAAGGGAGGCATCAAGGCAGGCGTGAACGCTGATGTGACATTCTACGGAGATCTGGAGGACGAGGAAGATAAGCCGGTTGCAACAAAGATCGTGACCGAAGATGCCAAAGACACGCCGGATGCCAAGGTGAATGCCCTGACAGGCAAGGTTGCGGAAGTAAAATCTGACTACGTGGTACTGGATACAGTGGATCCTGAAAATACCCTGTTCACATTCCTGGGAACCGAAGGAATGTTTGACGGAGTAAAGGTAGGGGATACGGCTACTGTGATCTATGAGGGCACACTTACAGATAAGACAATTAAGGCTACCGGAGTAAAGTAAATAAAAAGACAGAGATTGAGGATCGGCCTTTGCGGGAAGCAGAGGCCGGTTTTTTGTCTTTTACCCTCCCCCTCATTTTGAAAAAATTAGCACTCTACCCTTGACAGTGCTAACAACATGTGTTATAGTACGACTAGAACAAAGAAAACCGCAGCACAATTCCGATTTCCATCCGTTCCGGAAGATACGTATCCTATGAACAAGATTATGAGGTTATGATACATACTTCTATGGCGGAGGAGACAGAGAAAGGGGAATGGGCGATGAATATTAATAAATTTACGCAAAAATCAATGGAAGCAGTGCAGAACTGCGAAAAGCTGGCATATGAGTATGGAAACCAGCAGATCGATCAGCAGCACCTGCTCTACAGTCTGCTGACCCTGGATGACAGTCTGATCCTTAAACTGATCACCAAGATGGGGATCCAGGGCGATATGTTTACCAATGAAGCGAAACAGGCGGTTGAACGCCTTACAAAAGTAAGCGGAGGCGGGCAGCTGTACATCAGCAATGACCTGAATAAGGTGCTGATCAATGGCGAGGATGAAGCCAAGGCCATGGGCGATGAGTATGTGTCAGTGGAGCATTTATTCTTATCCCTTCTCAAGCATTCCAACAAGGATATTAAGGCGCTGTTTAAGCTTTATAATATTACAAGGGAAACATTCCTGCAGGCCCTGTCCACGGTCAGGGGCAACCAGAGAGTGGTGACGGATAATCCGGAAGCCACCTATGATACCCTCCAGAAGTATGGTTACGATCTGGTGGAGCGGGCCAGGGATCAGAAGCTGGATCCTGTGATCGGCCGTGACGGTGAGATCAGGAACGTGGTCCGCATCCTGTCCCGTAAGACAAAGAATAACCCTGTATTGATCGGTGAGCCCGGTGTTGGCAAGACTGCTGTTGTGGAAGGGCTGGCCCAGCGTATCGTGCGGGGGGATGTGCCTGACGGGTTAAAGGATAAGAAGCTGTTTGCCCTGGATATGGGGGCTTTGGTGGCAGGCGCCAAGTACAGGGGTGAATTTGAGGAACGTCTGAAGGCAGTGCTGGAGGAAGTGAAAAAAAGCGATGGGCAGATCATCCTGTTTATCGATGAACTCCATACCATTGTGGGTGCAGGTAAGACAGAGGGCTCCATGGATGCAGGCAATATGTTAAAGCCAATGCTGGCAAGAGGGGAACTTCACTGTATCGGCGCCACCACATTGAATGAGTACAGACAGTATATTGAAAAGGATGCGGCCCTGGAACGCAGGTTCCAGCCCGTACTGGTGGATGAGCCATCGGTGGAGGATACCATTTCCATCTTAAGGGGACTTAAGGAGAGGTATGAAGTATTCCACGGCGTGAAGATCACAGACTCCGCCCTGGTCAGCGCAGCTACATTGTCAGACCGCTATATCTCAGACCGTTTCCTTCCGGATAAGGCCATTGACCTTGTGGATGAGGCCTGTGCCATGATCAAGACGGAGTTGGATACCATGCCGGCTGAGCTGGATGAGATGTCCAGGAAGATCATGCAGATGGAGATCGAGGAGGCGGCTCTTAAGAAAGAGACTGACCGGCTGAGCCGGGACCGTCTGGCCGACCTGCAGAAGGAATTGGCGGAACTCCATGATGAGTTTGCGGCAAAAAAGGCCCAGTGGGAGAACGAGAAGGCAAGTGTGGACCGCCTTTCCTCCCTCAGGGAAGAGATAGAAGCAGTGAACCGGGATATTCAGGATGCCAAGCAGCGTTATGACCTGAACAAGGCGGCGGAGCTGCAGTATGGCAGGCTGCCGCAGCTTCAGAAGGAGCTGGAGGCAGAGGAGGAACGGGTCAAGAAGGAGGATCTGAGCCTTGTCCACGAGAGTGTGACCGAGGATGAGATTGCCAGGATCGTGTCCAGATGGACCGGCGTACCGGTGTCAAAGCTGACAGAGAGTGAAAGAAGCAAGACCCTGCATCTGGATGAGGTTCTTCACAAACGTGTGGTGGGCCAGGATGAGGGCGTACAAAAGGTCACGGAGTCTATCATCCGTTCCAAGGCCGGGATCAAGGATCCCACAAAGCCCATTGGCTCATTCCTGTTCCTGGGCCCCACAGGCGTTGGCAAGACGGAATTGGCCAAGGCATTGGCGGAAGCACTGTTTGATGACGAGTCCAACATGGTCCGTATTGATATGAGTGAATACATGGAAAAGCATTCCGTGGCGCGTCTGATCGGCGCACCTCCAGGATATGTGGGTTATGACGAGGGCGGCCAGCTGACAGAGGCCGTACGCCGCAAGCCATACAGCGTGGTGCTGTTTGACGAGGTGGAGAAGGCCCACCCGGATGTATTCAATGTGCTGCTCCAGGTCCTGGATGACGGACGTATTACGGATTCCCAGGGCAGGACAGTGGACTTTAAGAATACGATCATCATACTCACCTCCAATATTGGATCCCAGTACCTGCTGGAGGGAATCGACAGCCAGGGGCAGATCAGGCCCGAGGCAGAGGCAGCGGTCATGAACGACCTAAGGGTCCACTTCCGCCCTGAGTTCCTGAACAGGCTGGATGAGATGATCCTGTTCAAACCTCTGACCAGAGAGAATATCAGCCGTATTGTGGATCTGTGTGTGGCTGATCTGAATAAACGCCTGTCCGACAGGAACCTTACCATTGAACTTACGGACAGCGCAAAGGAGTTTATCACCGAGCGCGGCTATGATCCCGTGTATGGTGCCCGTCCCCTGAAACGGTATCTCCAGAAACATGTGGAGACATTGGCTGCCAAGATCATTCTGGGCGATGGAGTAAGGGAAGGCAATACCATTGTAGTTGATGTGGCTGAGGATGGCAGCAGACTGATCGCCTATGTGGAATAGGATTAAATACAACAGAGCAGAAGAGTAGGTAAAACCACAGGGTTTTTGTATGGAACCCTGTGGTTTTTACATATATTTACTAATACAAGGATAGGATTACATAAATATTCTTATGAAATATTATCTGAATACTTCTAATAATGAAATTTAATTCCAACAACTTACAAATCGCGGTAAAAAAACGAGAAAATACCCCAAATTAATGTTGAAAACGTTACTTGCAGGTGATATAATCGTTTCGGCTGAAATGAAATTCACCGTTTGGTTCAGGACTATAACAGATTAAAAGGCAGGTAAAACATGTGAACACCCTTCCAAAAGATCCTATTATATTATTAAGTTATGTTAATACACAGCTCCGTGACAATTATAATTCTCTGGAAGAGATGTGCCAGGCGCTGGATACGGATCAATCGAATATTATATCTGTGTTGTCAGGCATTGGTTATCGCTATGAGCCGGCTCAGAATTGTTTCCGTTAATCAATTATATATCGGGGTAAAATGCCGGCTTTGTCTGATCCATTCAGATGAGGCCGGTTTTTAGTCGTGGGCAAATATAAAAGGGGGTGTTTCCTGTGCCGCGTTACAGATATAAGGCAAAGAACTTGGATGGAAAGGTCTTTAAGGGAGTTATGGAGGCGGCGGATGAGGATGCCCTCCTTAAAGGCCTGCGGTTTAAGGGGCTTTACTGTATGGATTATCATTCCTTGGAGGCGGGGACAAAACTTCGCCCGGTAAGGCTGAAGGGGAAGATGCTTCCTCCTCTGTGCAGACAGTTAGCGGCCATGTTGGCCGCAGGGGTTCCTCTTTCCAGAGCCCTGGCTGTCAGCTATGAGTCGTCCCAGGACCGGACGGTGAAAGAAACGTTGATTAAATTAAGGGAAAGTGTCCATAAAGGGCGGACCCTTTATGAAGCCATGGAGGAGATGCCGGGAGCATTTCCCAAACTATTGGTCTATATGGTTCAGACAGGTGAAGCCAGTGGGACGCTGGATCATATGCTTGAAAGGATGGCTGAGTATTATGACCGCGAGGAAGAACTGAATGGTAAGGTGCGGACGGCTATGACATACCCTGTCATCCTGTTTTGCATCACGGTGATTGCTTCCGTCTTTATGCTGACAACGGTATTACCCCAGTTTGCTTCCATGATGGAGGAACAGGAGCTTCCCTGGATTACACGTTTGATGATGGGAGTAAGTATCAGCTTGAGAAACTACGGATTGTATTATATGATATTGATAATGGTTTTTATTGCCCTGTCCATGGGAGTTCTTATGATTCCTTCTGTCCGGTTAAAGGCTGACCGGGCTATCCTCCATATTCCGGTTATTGGTAAACTATTGAGAACAGTTGAGACCTCGCGCTTTGCTTCCACCTTTGCGGTGCTGTATGGAAGCGGCGTTGGGATTTTGGATGCCATCCATGCTTCAGGGCGTGTCATTGGCAATACATATGTGGAGAAATGCCTGGAACGGGCGGCGGAGAACATGAAAAGGGGAGAAATGCTTTCCCAGGTACTGAAGGAACTGGATGTTTTTCATCCGATCCTGATATCCATGGTGGTGGCAGGTGAAGAATCAGGAGCTTTGGATACCGTATTGTCTGAGGCAGGCGGTTATTATCAGCGGGAGGCCGGAAGAGCCCTGGGACAGATGGTTGCCCTTTTAGAACCGGTGATGATCCTGTTTATGGCATTGATCGTTGGCTCCATTGTCATGGCTGTGATGATACCTGTCTTTAATATGTATTCTTCGATGCTGTAAGAGGAAAATGACGTCTATGCGTAAGGCGGAACGGAGACTTAGGATGAAACATTATATATGTGTGGAAGAACATGAGATTACATATGTCTGCGGAACATACAGGAAACCGGGCCGTGACCCGGGCCGTGGAAGGATCGTGGTACAGGATGCCCGGAGTGTGTCCGCGGACGCAGACATGAAGGGCGTATTCATGTGCCTGGCAAAAGCGCACGACCTGGCGGGAAGAAAGGTTAACCTGGTGCTGGGACGTGACCTTTCCTATATGAAAGTGCTGCTTCCCAAGTCCGGGGACCGGGCATTGAGGCGTATGGCCGGAAATGAGCTTGTCGCAGAGGGAAAATGCAAAGCGGACTGCCTGGCTGCAGTGGATATCCAGAGGGGATTTGGAGAACGCCATATTCCTGTTATGGTCTATTATATGGAAAAGGAAAAGCTGGATGTATACACAGATGCCATGGAACAGGCCGGGATCCTTCATGGATCCACTTTTCTGGTGCCTGACTGTGCCGCGGCGGCAGCCCAGATCCTGTGTAAAACGCGCAATAGTATATTGATCGATGTGGAAAAGGAGGGGCTGGGCCTGTATGCAGTGTCAAGCGGCCACTGTCTGGCATGGCGGAGTACTCCCTTAAAAGCCGGCAGATTTTGTGAGCGGAACGCCCGGAAACTTTTGTATGAGGAAATAGCGGAACAGGCGGAACAGATCCGGCGCCAGGTTGAAACGGATTGCGGATCATACGGACCTGAACGCATTGTACTGGCCGGAAACTGCCTCTCAGACATAAATGAGGCGATTGCCTTTATGGAACAATATTTTAATCTTCCATGCACATGCACTAATTTTAATGTGTCGGTGGAACCGGATGCCAAGGCACTTCGCCGCAACATGGAGATGAATGTGGATCCGGGGTCCGTCAGTCCCGGTGCCCTGGCCGCGATCGTGGCCCAAAGCAGGCGGGCACCCGGGATTTTGAACTTAAAAGCGCTCCGGGACGGGGAGGGTGACGGCTTATTCAGGGGATTATCCAGGATAATGTCCAGGGGATTTGCCCTGTTCCTCCTTGCAAATGCAGCAGTGGCTGCGGGAATCTTTGTTTATATACAGGCGCTCAGTCATCAGACGTATCAGGATATGGTGAGCCTTCGCAGGGCCATGAATGCCACGGAGTACAGGGAGCGCTACCAGAAGATACAGAATCTGGACAGCCGTATGGTGGAGGAGGCCGCCCGCAGGAATGCGGCGGAGATAGCCAGGAAGGCTGCATCCAGCTATCTGAGAAAAGAGCATTTTGAGGCGTTTACAGAGGCCATGGAGCCGGACATGCAGGTGGGATCCGTGGTTTACGAGCGCGGTCACGCCTCTTATCTGGAAATGGTCATCTCCCAGAAGGATCCGGCCCAAGTACCCGCTTATGTGGAACAAGTGAGATCCTCCGGCATATTCAGGGAGGTAAGCCACACCTTGTGGGAGAAACGGGAGGATGTGGACGGCTGGAGAGTCTATTCATCGGTCAGGGGTGTCCTGGAACAGGGAGGTCAGAATGAGATTCAGTAAAAGGGAACGTTTCCTCATAGGCATTTTGATACTTGTACTCCTGTGGACCATGGCCTTTAAACTCCTGATCGGACCCGAATATGAAAAACTGATCCGGACCAGGGAGGATCTGCTGGAACTGGAGGGAGAAAAGGACAGGATGGACCTGTATTTGGAACAGTTCTCTGACTTAGAGGAAAGGCTTAAGGAATTGGACGGTGAGGAGGATGATGAATTCTTTTACCATGACATAGATGATGCGTTTATGGACCTCCATCTCCAGGAAATTGCCAAACGCTCCGGCGTGGAGATCGTGAGGATGAGTATCAACGGCCCTCTTCCCATGGATGAGGAAGCAGAGAAGGTGAGCACTTGGGCAGCCGATCATGTGATGATGGAAACCGTTATTACCATGGAAGTCAACTGTCCCGGAGTGGAACAGGTTAAAAATTTTGTGGATGAGGTTTATGAGGAGCCGGCAAGTCTTTTTATCAGTTACATTGATCTGAAGGAAAAGGACGGGGAGGCGGATGGCAGGACAGCCAGCCCCAGTGGGAACAGTCAGGCGGAGAACAGTCAGGCGGGGAGCAGCGTCTTGAGCGGTATGGTGGAGGTCAGATATTATTATGAAGAAACGGAATAGAAAACGTGGCAGGGAAGGGTTTACGCTGATCGAGGTGATTGCGTCCACCGCACTTTTGATGGTTACAGCCACAGGATTCCTTATGATGACAGGGGCCAATACAGGTCTTCTGGCAAAGGAGCACAGACTGGACCAGTCCAATTACAGGCTCAGCGCCATGGCGGAAGAAGGATTGGGAGAAGCCACAGGTGCGGAGCTGGTGGTGGAGTTTTCCATGGAAGGGGACTCCGGCTATCCGGATGCAGGGGCTGAGGAAATATTTTATCAGTACAGTGTCAGGGAGGACGAAGGCAGGGATGAGGAATTTGGGGACTGTTCGGGTCCTGGGTATTCAATTATAGTATATAGGCACAGGTAGAGAATGGATAATCGATCATCAAAGGGAGATATGACAGGCAGCAGGGGATTTACACTATTGGAAACAGTAATAGCATTGGCCATCACTGCGGTGGTGACCGTATTTGCCATAGGATTCATACGCCCGCAGATCGGGCTGTATAATGAGTTCGACCAGTTGTCCCAGGCAAAGGCAATGTGCGCAGAGGCGTATGTGAAGCTGGAGAAGGTGCTGCGGTATGGATATGTGTATCATGCAGATCCCGACCGCCCGGATGAGTTGGCATATTATATAAGAAAGACCGAGCCCTATGAGTCCGTACACGAGTCTGACGGTTCCGTTTATGAGATGCTTCCGCCCATGGACAAATGGCCCCGTATTGCTGCCGGGGATCTTGAGGTGGAGGAGATGGACGGCATGACTCTGGAACTGGATTTTGGGGGAACCACAAGCAGGGAAGTCAGGGCTCTCCTTGTGGTGAAAAAGGAAGAGGAGCAGGTTTATGAACAGGAAGTGGTCATACGTTCCATGTATGATTATGAGATTGAGGGAGATGATGTTGTTGGGTGGTAACAGGAAGGACGGGGCTGCTGGCCATGGCATGCCGGGCGGTGGTGACAGGGGCAGCAGTATGATCTATGTAGTTCTTTTCGTCACCCTTCTGACCGTATTTTCCTGCGGATATATGACCATTTCCAAGTTCAACATGCAGTCCACCCTGAACAGCAGAAAATATATGGAAGCACAGCTTACGGCCAAGACCATCCACCGTACCTTTTGTGAATCGGTGGGAGGCGGAGAGTCAGACGTCATGAACAGTATCTGGCAGTGCTTTGAGTCGGACCGTGACATGGTACGTGAAGAATATGAGGAAATGATGGCGGACGAAGAGGAAAATGAGGACGCTGCGGAAGATGACGCTGTGGAAGATGACGCCGCGGAAGAGGATGCCGCGGAAAAGGAAGCAGTAGAAGATTCCGCGGAAAATGTGGATGAGCGCGTGGAAGCGGCTGCGGATGAAGAGGCTGGCGGCAGTCATGACCACATCGATGGACGGTGGGAGCGGTATCTTTACCATGCCCTTGGGAATAAAGAATATGTGATGAAGGGGACCAGCGGACAGCCCGATGAGGATGTGTCAGTGGACATTACGGTCAAGGCAAAACCGCTTGCCAGGTCTGCCAATGTAAGTACCAAGGTGGTTTGTAATGGGTATACATTTTCGCTGAAAGCGGACATTGTGTTTGATCACAGTGACGGAGCCGTGATCGACAGGGGCAGCATGTATCGGAGGTCAAGAGGGGAACGGGTATACCTGGATGGAAATGGTGTTTACCGCTATTATGAGGAAGGGGACGAATAGGAACAGGATCTGTTTACGGAAGAAACAGACCCAGATACCAGGTTATGATCTCGCTGTACCACAGTCCGCATACCATAAGGGACAGGCCAAAGAAGGGCGCCATGGGTGCGCTTGTCTTGCCGTTTACCCGGCCCCTGAGCAGAGGGATAAGATACCACAGGCCGGCTATCACATAAGCCATGAAGACAGAGGCTATTCCGGCTCTGGCACCAAGAAGAAAACCGCTGGAAGCCAGAAGTTTTACATCTCCTCCGCCCACGCCTCCCCTGGTAAGGATTCGGAGTATTTCCAGAAAACCGCCGCAGATAAACGAACCCGCCATGCGTTCCAGGATCCCGGGCCGGCGGCATAGGATAATGGATGCCAGTCCAAGAAGCAGGATGAGTATATGGATCCCATCGGGAATATATAAATATCTTGCGTCAATCCAGGCCGCAACGGTCAGGAGGGATGCAAAGGCGCACAGGATAACGGACTCTGCTCCGGGGCCTTTGACCAGGCAGCACAAATAAAAGATCAAGGCACTCCCCGCCTCCACGATCGGATATTGGGGAGAGACGGCTGTGCGGCAGAAGCGGCATTTCCCTCTGAGGAACAGCCAGGAAAGGACAGGTATCATGTCAATGGCGGGCAGCTGCCTTTGGCAGGAGGGACAATGGGAACGTCCGGTGACAAAGGTTTCACCTTTGGGAATCCGCATGATACATACGTTGAGAAAGCTTCCCGTGACAGCGCCGAACAATGCATATATAACTGGGTACAATGGATTCATATAGGACCTCTTTAAAACTGAATTCTGATTAAGGGAATTATACCACTATAATTGAAAGGAGACAACCAGTGCCAAATAAATTGACAATAGAGGAACTGCTGGTAAAGCATCATTACCTGACGCAGAACCAGCTGGACCGTGCCATGCATTTCAGGGGGCAGGACATGGACCAGTCAGTGGAAGAACTTCTGATGGATCTGGGTTATGTGACCGAGGAAGCAGTGATCCAGTGTGCCGCTCTGAGAGACCATGTACCTGTGGTGAATCTGGATGATATAAGGATCGACCTGAAAGCGGCCGATATGGTTTCTCCTGCATTTGCGGAGCGCAACAGGATCATTCCCATTGATTTTGACGGAGACAGATTGGTGGTGGCAGCCGCCTATCCCATGGACCAGGACATACTGGATGAGACAGCCACCATAACAGGCATGGAGGTAAAAGCCATGCTTGTAACCTCCTGTGCAATGGAGAAGGCCATTGAGAAAACTTATGGAAGCAGCCGGGAAAGGTTTGGCGGTTCAGGGGAAGCCATGGACATCTCCTCTTTGGACCGGCAGAACGAGCTTCTGTTCATGGAGCGGGTGGAGAGTGCGCCGGTAGTCCGCATGGTCAACGCCATCATAGAGAACGCCTATTCCAGAAATGCCAGTGATATCCATGTGGAGCCGGGCAAGCATGATCTTGTGATCCGCATGAGGATCAACGGTGACCTGATCGTCCATACTACCCTGGAAATGGAATATCACCGTCCCATGGTGACACGCCTTAAGCTGATGGCCGGTATGGATATTGCGGAGAAACGTCTTCCGCAGGATGGAAAGTATCACTATGAGAAGGCATCCGTGTCCACTGATCTGAGGATTTCCACCCTGCCCACTATCTTTGGGGAGAAGGTGGTGCTCAGACTTTTAGGAAATGACAGGGATAATTCCCTGATGGATATAAAGCGCCTTGGCATGAATGAGGAACAGAGGGAAGTATTTGAACGCATCCTCAAGGTGCCTCATGGGATCGTGTTGGTGACCGGTCCCACGGGAAGCGGCAAAACCACCACGCTCTATGCGGTGCTCAGCCGCATTGTGAAAAAGAAGATCAACGTGGTTACAGTGGAAGATCCTGTGGAAAAGGTGATCGAGGGAATCACCCAGGTGCAGATCAATCCAAAATCAGGCCTTACATTTGCCACAGCGCTCCGCTCCATTTTAAGACAGGATCCGGATGTGATCATGGTGGGTGAGATGCGGGATGAGGAAACAGTGTCCATTGGCGTAAGAGCTGCCATCACAGGGCATCTGGTGCTTTCCACCCTTCATACCAATGACTGTGCTTCCACCATTAACCGTCTGCGCAACATGGGTGTGCCGCCCTATATGGCGGCGGCGGCCCTTTCCGGAATTGTGTCACAGCGTCTGGTCAAGCTGCTGTGTCCGGAATGCCGTAAGCCATATGCGCCGGATGAGAGGGAGAAGCGGTTATTTGGTGAGATGGGATTAAAGGAACCGGAGTCTTTATTCAGGGCGGTGGGATGTCCCTGCTGCAGTGGAACGGGATATATCAGAAGAAAAGCCGTCTACGAGCTGATGGAGGTGGATGAGGAAGTGAAGTCCATGATACTGGATGACGCGCTTCCCAGGGATATCCGCCTGTATCAGAGAAAGAGAGGACTTAAGTCTATAAAAGAATACGTGCTTCAGATGGTCCTGGAGGGGGAAACCAGTATGGAAGAGGCTGAAAAAATCATCTATTCCGTGGAATAGGATATATGTTATATTAAAAGAAAAGAGGAATCATAACAATGAAAATGCAAAGGATAAAGAAGAAGGCCAAGGGCAGGGATGGATTTACCCTCATAGAACTGATCTGCGTCATTGCCATACTTGGGATCCTGGTGGCGCTGGCAGTTCCGTCCTACCGGGGAATACAGGACAAATCAGCCCGTCAGGTAGCCATATCAAATGCCAGGTCCAATTATACACTTGGGAAAACACAGCAGGAGATGCTGGACGCAGGACTGATGCTGTCTTCTGAAACACAGGACTACAACTATGATAAGGATAAGAATTCAGCTTACTGGGAAGGTGAAATAAACGGAATCCAATATAAAGCCGTGTATCCCGGATCGGAAGGCAAGGGTGAGATTGAGAGCAGCAGTGGAAACTAATCTGCTTTTGTGGTACAATGAGCCATGATCAGCTGAATGACAGGAAGATAAAAATGAGGAATAAGATGAGATACAGGAAGAATTGCTCCGGTTTTACCCTGGTGGAACTGGTTGTGGTAGTAGCAATCCTGGCCATACTTATGGCAATGGCAGTTCCGCAGATGATAGGGTACACCAAAGCCTCCCACAGGATGGCGGGAAGAACTGAGGCATACCTATGCGTGGATGCGGTACAGCGTTATCTGGATGATGAAAAGGAAAAGGGAACGCTGTCAGCGGGAAAAATCGTAAAGCTGGTGAACCAGGAGCTGAGTAATCCGGATACGGTACTAAGCGACTACCTCTATGGAGGACAGCAGGGAGCAAA
The DNA here is from genome assembly GCF_000954015.1 of Clostridium sp. FS41. Classification (NCBI taxonomy): domain Bacteria; kingdom Bacillati; phylum Bacillota; class Clostridia; order Eubacteriales; family Clostridiaceae; genus Clostridium; species Clostridium sp. FS41. The sequence continues at coordinate 288,253 of NZ_JYHN01000062.1, read as the reverse complement.
GCTTACTGCCATGGATGTGGATTTAACCAGTGGACTCCTTAAATCCCTGACCTATGAATCAAAGTATTATACGGTTAAGATAACCATTGATAAGGATGGGAAAAGGACCCGGACGAACGAAGTATTAAAATGAGGAACATGAGAAAGGCCGGCAAGGAAGAGGTTGAAGGATGGAATTAGTCTTGGATTCGGTTATCAGTGTATGGGGGTGGCTGCTGGAACATCTGTTATACATTAACCTTTTATTTTCAATCGTCATTATATTTTTTCAGAGGCGCGACCCCAAAGTGGTGTGGACCTGGCTTCTGGCCCTGAATTTCCTCCCGGTGTTCGGAATCGTATTCTACCTTTTGTTTGGGCAGGATTTAAAAAAGAGCAGGATGTTCAGGGTAAAGGAGATCAGCGATCGGCTGAACCTGCCTATTAAAAGCCAGGAGGAAATATTTCTGGCTGACGATATGCCGGAGGAACTGATGGATCCCATGTCCAGGGATTATAAGAGCCTGATCCTCTACAATCTGGAGACATCAGGCTCTGTCCTGACTGTAAACAATAAGGTAAAGGTCTATACGGACGGGCAGGAGAAGTTTGAGGCATTGAGGAATGAACTGCGCCAGGCCCGCAGGTTTATCCATATCCAGTACTATATCATTAAAAATGATGAGCTGTTTGATTCCATTGTGCCGATCCTTCTGGAAAAGGTGAAGGAGGGTGTGGAGGTAAGGATCCTGTGTGACGGAATGGGCGGAAGGTTTATGCCCGGAAAACGCTGGGAACAGATGAAGGAAGCGGGAATCAAGATCGGGGTATTCTTTCCCCCCTTTCTGGGATGGCTGAACCTGCGTGTGAATTACCGTAACCACAGGAAAATCGTTGTCATTGACGGCTGTACCGGGTTTGTGGGTGGGTTTAACGTGGGACGGGAGTATATTTCAAAGGACCCTAAATTCGGCTATTGGCGGGACACCCATCTGGAGATCATGGGGGAAGCTGCCATCAGTTTGCAGATACGGTTTGCCCTGGACTGGAATTACGCCACAGGGGAGAACCTGTTTAAGGAGGTCCGGTATTTTGGTGATGATTCCCAGTATGTGACCCGGTGCTTAAATGGAAGGATGTCCCCCATATGGCCGGACCCTGAACGGGTCAATGAGCTGGTGGCCATGCAGATCATCACCAGCGGGCCTGATACCAGGGAACCTCACATCAGAAATAACTATCTGGAGCTGTTCCACAAGGCAAAACACAATATCTATATCCAGACACCCTATTTTATTCCGGATGATGCCATATTCTCAGCCCTTAAGATAGCAGCCCTGTCCGGCGTGGATGTAAGGCTTATGATTCCCTGCAAGCCGGACCACCCCTTTGTATACTGGGCCACCTGCTCCTATGCGGGAGAACTTCTGGATTACGGAGCCAGGGTGTATATATATGAGAACGGATTCCTCCATTCCAAGGGTATTACCATAGACGGAAGGGTCAGCTGCTACGGCACGGCCAATATGGATATCCGGAGTTTTGAACTGAATTTTGAGGTCAATGCCACTATCTATGATGAGGAAGTGACCGGGGAACTGGAGGAGGCATTTATGAATGACCTTCCCCACTGCTGTGAGATCACCAAGGAGGATTACATGGACAGAAGCCTTTGGATACGTGTGAAGGAGCAGTGCAGCCGCCTGCTTTCACCACTGCTGTAAAAAAGGATCCGTCCATCAAGCCGCTTCGGGGATGAAGCCGCCGGCGGATTGCAGAGGGGTTCACTGATTTGGGAAAGTTCTGGAAAAATACCACTGTGCGAATAAAACAATGGCAGGACTTTCATACTAATGTCTATGAGAGCACAGACAGAATCAACCCATCAAACAAACAGAATAACAGAGCTGCTGTTGAACTTTTGCCGGTGCGGTATAGCCGGATGGTGCCTGGAGGTGATGTTCACCTCGGTGGACTCCATTATGGCAGGCGACTGGAGACTTATGGGACGCACCTCCCTGATCATGTTTCCGATCTATGGGATGGGGGCGCTTTTGTTTCCCATCAGCCGCTTGATAGACAGCTGGCTGGCCGGGCTGCCGGGCTTTGAGGATGCGGGAGCGGACCGGATCTCCCGCCTGGCCCGGGCTGTACGCCATGGGCTGATCTATATGGTCCTCATATTCATTGCGGAATATATTACAGGGATCTGGCTTACAAGCCTGGGAATCTGTCCATGGGATTACTCTCTGTGGCCGGATAATGTGGGCGGGGTCATCCGTCTGAAGTTTGCCCCCCTGTGGTTTGGAACAGGGCTTTTATTTGAGTATCTGACACGTAAAAAGAGTGGATATTAAATGTCAAACCTGGATGCAGGGTATTGTATTTAATCCGCTCTTTTTATATAATAGACTGAAAGTAACTGTTCAGGACATCCGATATGAAAATGGGTGCAAAAACGGACTTATAAGCAAGCTTAACGCCCGCTTTTGCACCCATTTTCCCGCCGTCCTGAACTGTTGCGATTGAAATAAATATCTGCATAAATCAAAGGAGAACGGGAATGATACGGATAATTTTGGTGGCACTGACCGTGGTGCTGTTCCTTATTTTCAGCATACCCATGCTGGTGGTGCTGGGAATACAGGAAAAAAGGAACCCGGGGCAGGTTCAGGCCAAAAGCCTGCACACGGTGCAGGGGGTGTTCCGCTTTATATTAAAGCTGGCAGGGGTTACATATGAGGTTCAGGGATTGGAGAATATACCCAGGGACCGGGCTGTCCTGTACGTGGGAAACCACAGAAGCTATTTTGATATACTGATCGGGTATGTGACTGTTCCGGGGCTTACGGGGTTTGTGGCCAAGAAGGAGATGCTGAAGGCGCCCCTTTTGCGGGACTGGATGCACAAGGTGAACTGCCTGTTCCTGGACCGGGTGGACATCAAGGAAGGGTTAAAGACGATCCTGGAGGGCATTGATAAGGTAAAGTCAGGCATTTCCATCTGGATCTTCCCGGAGGGGACGCGCAATGAGAATGAGGATATGACAGAGCTGCTGCCCTTTCATGAAGGCAGCCTGAAGATCGCGCAAAAGAGCGGATGCCCGGTGATCCCCGTGGCCATTACAGGGACGGCCCCTATTTTCGAGCAGCATTTGCCCCTGATCAAGCCGAGCCATGTGATCATACGGTATGGAGAGCCTATTTATATCAAGGAGCTTCCGCCTGAGGGCCGCAAGTTCCCGGGATCTTATACAAGGAATATTATTTCCGGTATGTTGAGGGAAATGAATCAGGCGCAGGACTTAGGGGATAAAAAAGCCTAAACCGAAAAATATCACCAAAAGATAGAACCGAAAGACAGAACCGAAAGACAGCACCGAAAGATAGAACAGGAGTATAGAAGGACCATGGAAAATCTGGATTTACAGGAGATCAGGGGACAGCTGGATGAGATCGACCAACAGCTGGTAAAATTAATTGAGCAGAGGATGAAGCTGTGCGGGGATGTGGCGGAGTTTAAAATCGGGACCGGCAAACCGGTCTATGACGGGGAGCGGGAAAAACAGAAGCTTCAGTCAGTCATGGACATGGTCCAGGGGGATTTTAACAGGCAGAGCATGTATGAACTGTTCACACAGCTTATGACCATAAGCCGCAAGTACCAGTATGGGCTTTTGGCACGGCACGGACTTGGATTGGATACGGGTTTTACCATGGTGGATGAACTGAAGCGGGAGGGTGTCAGGATCGTTTACCAGGGTGTGGAGGGCGCCTACAGCCATGGGGCTGCCATACAGTTTTTTGGCGAGGATGCGGATATGTACCATGTGGCGATCTTTGAGGACGCCATGGTGGAGGTGGAGGAAGGCAGGGCGGATTACGCCGTGCTTCCCATAGAGAACTCCTCGGCCGGGGCTGTCAGCGACAATTATGACAATCTTGTGAGACACAATCTGTACATCGTGGGCGAGACGGAAGTCTCCGTCACCCATGCCCTGCTGGGGCTTAAGGGGGCCCGGCTTTCAGATATTAAGCGGGTGTATTCCCATCCCCAGGGATTGATGCAGTGTTCCCCGTACCTGAATGCCAACCGGCAGTGGACTCAGTTCAGTGTGGAGAATACAGCCGGGGCTGCAAAAAAAGTGCTGGAGGACCAGGATATTTCCCAGGCGGCCGTGGCCAGCGAGACGGCGGGCAGGATCTACGGACTTCAGGTCCTGAAGCGGGCGATCAACCATGACAAGGATAATACCACCAGGTTTATCATCCTGTCCAGGCATCCCGTGTACAGGAAAGGCGCCGGTAAGGTGAGTATCTGTTTTGAAGGTTTACATAAAAGCGGATCTCTTTACAACATGCTGGGCAACTTTATCTATAATGATGTGAACATGCTCATGATCGAGTCCCGTCCCATTGTGGGACGCAGCTGGGAGTACCGGTTCTTTGTGGATGTGGAAGGATGTCTTGGCGATGCATCCATACAGAACGCGTTAAAGGGAATCTCGGAGGAAGCCGTGAGCATGCGGATCCTGGGAAATTATTAGTATTTTACCAATGGTACAGTCCGTTGGGATTTGGGCATACAGGGAGGCTTGGACAAATGGATATCAATGAACTGGTTATATACAGGAACCTGGAGCACCAGGAACTGTTTGAAGAGATGGCATGCCTTATGGGATACGCTTCCCGTGAGGAAAAGCCGGATGCATTCCACTGCGGGGGAAGGCTGGTCGAACTGGCCGTGAATTACGGCTTTGAGGGAAATCTGTGGCATTGTTTTCTGGCATTCTGCCTGGCTAACAATGAAAATGCCTATACCACCACCTGCGAGATCACAGGGGCGGCAGGCGGTTCCCTGGATGAGCTGGCCAGGGAGGATTTCGGTATTTTTAAGGCTCTGTTTGACTACGACATATTAAAGCTTGAACCGTCCGGGATGTGGAGACAGCTCTCCGCCTACAGGCCCGCGGGAAAGGGCAGCCGGGTGTTTAATAAGCGTATCAGAGACCGTATTGTGAACCTGGCCGTCCAGCTGGAGGAGTCCGGGGATGTGGAGGAGTTCCAGAGCCATGTATCGGAGTTTTACAGGGAGTTCGGCGTGGGGAAATTCGGACTGAACAAGGCGTTCCGCATTGTGGAAAAGGATGAGGGGCAGACCGTACTGATCGACCCTATCATCAATGTGGAACATGTATATTTTAAAGACATTGTGGGGTACGAACTCCAGAAACAAAAGCTGATCGAGAACACGGAGGCATTTGTGGAGGGAAGGGAAGCCAACAATGTGCTCCTGTTCGGAGACGCAGGCACGGGCAAGTCTTCCAGCGTCAAGGCAGTGCTCAATGAATATTACTCCAGAGGACTGCGTATCATTGAGGTATACAAGCACCAGTTTAAGGCGTTGTCAGATGTGCTGGAGCAGATCAAGGACAGAAACTATAAGTTCATTATCTATATGGACGACCTCTCTTTTGAGGATTATGAGCTGGAATACAAGTATCTGAAGGCCATTCTGGAGGGAGGGCTTGGAAAGCGGCCAGACAATGTGCTGATATACGCTACCTCCAACCGGCGCCATCTGATCCGGGAAAAATTCAGCGATAAGAGGGAGCTGGATGATGAGCTGCACAACAATGACACGGTGCAGGAAAAGCTGTCCCTTGCATCCCGGTTTGGGGTAACTATTTACTTTGGTTCACCGGACAAGCGGCAGTTTGAGACAATTGTGAAAGCGCTGGCAGACCGCTGCCATCTGGATATGCCGGAGGATGAGCTGTACAGGGAAGCCAACAAGTGGGAACTGAGCCACGGCGGTCTGTCGGGACGCACGGCCTCTCAGTTCATAACCCATCTTTTGGGGCGGCAGCGTATGGATTAGTACTGACTTTACAGGGATTTTACATGGGATTTACTGAAATTACATGTAAAAGCAGGCGGACCCGTTTATAATATCGGTCAAAAGGAGTGATAAAGGTGGCTATTCGGACATTTGCAGCAATTGATGTGGGCTCGTTTGAGCTGGAGATGGGTATTTACGAGATGTCGTACAAGACGGGAATCCGGCGTGTTGACCACATCCGGCACGTAATTGCCTTGGGAAAGGATACGTACAGCGAAGGCAAGATCAGCTATGGCCTGGTGGAGGAGATGTGCCAGGTCCTGGGAGAGTTTGTCCAGATCATGAAGACCTATCGGGTAAAGGATTACAGGGCTTATGCGACCAGCGCCATGAGGGAGGCCCGCAACAATCAGATCATACTGGAACAGATCAGGGTCAGGACAGGGCTGAATGTGCGCATCATCAGCAATTCAGAGCAGCGCTTCATCAGTTACAAGGCCATTGCCGCCATGGCAGGTGAATTTAATAAAGTGATCCAAAAGGGGACGGCCATTGTGGACGTTGGCTTTGGCAGCGCCCAGCTGTCCCTGTTTGACAAAGACGCCCTTGTCACCACCCAGAACCTGCCCCTGGGCACCCTGCGTGTCCGAAGCCTTCTGGCTAAGATCCCTGCCACTGTCAGCGAACACCGGGAGCAGATAGAGGAGATTGTGGACAATGAGCTCTTTACCTTCCGCAAAATGTACCTGAAGGACAGGGAGATCAATAATCTGATCGGAATCGGAGAGAATATCCTCTATATTATCAACCGTATGGACTTGAAGGCATATGGGGATAAGATCGATGCCGCCGCCATGAACCGGTTTTATGACAGGCTGTGCCAGCTGACCACGGATCAGATAGAGGAAAAGTTCGGTGTAAACAGTGAGTATGCCTCCCTTCTTCTTCCAAGTGTGGTAGTGTACAAACGCATTCTGGAACTGACCGGAGCCGAGATGTTCTGGGTGCCAGGTATCCGCCTGTGTGACGGGATTGCGGCGGAATATGCCCAGGACAACAAGCTGGTGAAGTTCAGCCATAATTTTGAAAATGATATCCTGGCAGCGTCCAGGAACATGGCCAAGCGCTACAAGTGCCACACCAGCCATAACCAGGTGCTGGAACAATATGCCCTTGGAATCTTTGACAGCATGAAAAAATACCATGGCCTTGGCAGCCGTGAGCGTCTGCTCCTTCAGATCGCGGTCCTGCTTCACGCATGCGGCAAATTCATCAGTATCAGAAATTCCAATGAGTGTTCCTATAATATTATCATGTCCACGGAGATCATCGGCCTCAGCCATCTGGAGCGGGAGATCATTGCCAATGTGGTCCGTTACAATATCAGGGACTTTGACTATGACAAGGTTCAGCTGGAGACACAGCTCCTTCAGGAAAATGTTCCGGGCTACAGCCGCAGCTCCATCACCATCCTGATCGCCAAGCTTACAGCCATCCTGCGGCTGGCCAATTCCATGGACAGAAGCCACAGGGCAAAGCTGGCGGACTGCCGCATGGCTGTAAGGGACAATGAACTGGTGATCACAACGGGATATACGGGGGATATGGCACTGGAGACATCCTCCTTTGACCAGAAAGCAGATTTCTTTGAAGAGATATTCGGCGTAAGACCTGTGTTAAAGCAGAAGAGGAGGATGTAATTATGGCAGAATCAGTTGGAAAACAGCAGAGTGGAAAGCAGTCTGCCGGAAAACAGCAGACCGGAAAGCCAAAGGCAGCCAAAACAAAAACAGCCGTACCTGAGACCGCTGCGGTGGATTTTGCGGCGGATTCCAATAATTATGTAAACCGTGAACTGAGCTGGCTGGAGTTTAACTACAGGGTGCTCAGCGAGGCCAGGGATAAGACACTGCCTTTGTTCGAGCGCCTTAAATTCCTGAGTATCACAGCCTCGAACCTGGACGAATTCTATATGGTCCGGGTGGCTTCCTTAAAGGACATGGTCCATGCAAAATACACAAAACCGGACATTGCGGGCCTGACTCCCCAGGAACAGCTGGACCAGATCAGCGAAAAGACACATCAGCTGGTGGATATGCAGTATTCTACCTACAACCGTTCCCTGCTTCCCACTCTCAAGGCCAACGGCCTCCGGGTGATCACAGAGCATGAGGAACTCTCAGAGGATGAGGCTGCATTTGCAGACGAATACTTTAAAAAGAATGTGTACCCGGTACTGACTCCCATGGCGTTTGATTCGTCCAGGCCGTTTCCCCTGATCCGCAACAAGACCCTTAACATCGCGGCGCTTCTGAGAAAGAAAAAAGCGGAACAGACAGAAGAGGAACTGGAGTTTGCAATGGTCCAGGTGCCTTCCGTTATCCCACGGATCGTGGAACTTCCGCGAAAGGTGGATGGGGACGGAAAGGAGCAGCGGGTGGTCATTCTTCTGGAGGAGATTATTGAGCGGAACATGCCCGCCCTTTTCCTCAATTACGGCATTGTGGTATCCCATCCATTCCGTATTATGAGGAATGCGGATCTCACCATTGACGAGGAAGAGGCGGTGGACCTTTTGGAGGAGATCCAGAAACAGCTGAAAAAGCGCCAATGGGGCGAAGCGATCCGTCTGGAGATAGAGGACAATGTGGATAAAAGGCTTCTGAAGATCCTCAAAAAGGAACTGTCCATCAGCAATCAGGATATATTTGGAATCAACGGCCCCCTGGATCTCACCTTCCTTATGAAAATGTACGGGCTGGATGGTTTTGAGCATTTTAAAGCCCCCAGATACATTCCCCAGCCGGTTCCTGCGCTGATGAATGATGACGATATATTTACCAACATAAGAAAAGGAGATATCCTCCTTCACCATCCATATCAGAGTTTTGACCCGGTGGTGGGCTTTGTGCGAAGCGCTGCCAGGGATCCCGAGGTTCTGGCTATCAAGCAGACCCTGTACCGTGTCAGCGGCAATTCGCCCATTATTGCCGCCCTTGCAGAGGCGGCGGATAATGGAAAGCAGGTTTCGGTCCTGGTGGAGCTGAAGGCGCGTTTTGATGAGGAGAACAACATTAACTGGGCCAAGATGCTGGAAAAAGCAGGCTGTCATGTGATCTACGGGCTGGTGGGCCTTAAGACCCACAGCAAGATAACCCTGGTGGTCAGGATGGAAGATGAGGGGATCCGGCGCTACGTCCATCTGGGTACGGGGAATTACAATGACTCCACAGCCAAGCTGTATACTGACTGCGGTATCCTCACCTGCGACCCGCAGATCGGGGAGGATGCAACCGCTGTGTTTAACATGCTGTCAGGCTATTCTGAGCCATTGGCCTGGAATAAGCTTTCGGTGGCACCCCTGTGGCTTCGGGCACGGTTCCTGCGCATGATACGCAGGGAGGCCGACCATGCCAGGGAGGGACGTCCGGCCCACATCATGGCAAAGATGAACTCCCTTTGCGACAAGGAGATCATAACCGCATTGTACGAGGCATCCTGCGCCGGCGTCAAGATCGAGATGATCATCAGGGGCATCTGCTGTCTGAAAGCAGGCGTACCGGGCTTAAGTGAGAATATATCGGTCCGCTCCATTGTGGGCAACTTCCTGGAACACAGCAGGATTTTCTATTTCCTTAACGATGGAAGCCCTGAGGTATACATGGGCAGCGCCGACTGGATGCCCAGGAACCTGGACCGCCGTGTGGAGATCATGTTCCCGGTGGAAAACGAGGAATTACGTGAAAATGTTATCCATATCCTGGAACTGGAGCTGGAGGACAATGTAAAAGCGCATATCCTGCAGCCTGACGGTACCTATGAAAAAGAGGACAAACGCGGCAAAGTGCTGGTCAACTCCCAGGAGCAGTTCTGCCGGGAGGCCATGGCAGCGGCAAAAGCGTCCATGGAGGAGGAAGATCCGGCCAGGGCCAGGGTGTTTAAGCCCATAGAGAGCAGCGGAGTCTGATAGAACCGAGAAGACGGTTTGCATTTGCAGGGACTGAGAATTTTAGGCTGCCGGGATTTTGCGTTAAGGTGAAACGTGCCATTGTTTGAGCAGAAGGAGTTTTGGCACGTTTCGTCTTTTTAGCAAAATCCCGCGGCCTTAGATTTTCCACCCTACATCCGCTCCGCCACGGACCCGAGCGCATGCCCCATTTCTTCCACCAGTTCCTTCATTACCTCACCCACTGGTTTTATATCCCGGATCAGGCAGCATCCCATCCCTATGGGGAATATACCGTCCTCCAGCCTGCCGGTCTTGTACGCTTCTTTGCCTTTGGCGCCGGATATCACGGACATGAGTTCCTGCAGGGAAGCACCCTGATCCTCCATGTCAAGGCATGTGCGGGCGGCGTTGTTGTCTGCGGCGCGCATCATGTTGCGGATACTTTTTTGGATCAGGATGGTGCTGGTCTCCGTGGAATGGGTAATCCATTCTTTGTGGTTTTGGCTGATGGGCGCTTCAGTGGTAGCCAGGAAACGGGTTCCCATGACAACGGCTTCAGCCCCCAGGGCAAGGGCGGCTGCAATGCCCCGCCCGTCCACGATCCCGCCGCCCGCGATCACGGGAATATGCAGGCTCCGGGAGGCTTCGTTGGCCAGGACCATAGTTCCAATGCCGTCCATGCCGGGATGGCCGCCGCATTCATAGCCCACCGCGGTTACGGCATCCACTCCGCAGGATTGGGCGCTGACTCCGTAGCGGGCCGCGGGAACCTTATGGATATGGATGATGCCGGCATCATGGATGAGGGGGACCAGTTTGTCCGGCTTTGTGCCGGCTGTCTCGATTGCCGCTACCTGTTCCATGCCGCAGATGTGGATGAACTGCCGCACATGATCCCCGGCATCCAGGTCAGGCAGAATGCTTATGTTGACACAGAAGGGTTTGTCCGTGAGCTGCTTCATCTCCCGGATGGCCTCATGGAAGGAATCCGGGGTCTTGTAATTGGTGGCGTTGATGGTGCCCAGGCCTCCTGCGTTGGAGACGGCCGCGGCAAGGACGGGATATGCGATATTTTGCATTCCGCCCTGGATGATGGGGTGTTTAATGTGAAGCATCTCTGTTATTTTTGTTTTCATCAAATTGTCCTCCAGGAATCTTTTCTCCGGGAAATTCTCATCAAAGAAACGTTCCCTTAAGAGATGACAAAACCCCTTGTCCTGTGGAATCAGGATACAGGGGTTTTGCCGGTTTTAAAACAAAACGGTTCTTAAGTGATAATGAAGAAATCACATCATTGTAATTGTTTTAACTTTTATGGTTCTTATTTGTACGGCCGTCTGTGCCATGGGTGAAAAGCTTCATGGCCTCCTCAATGATCTCACCGCTGATCCCGGAGTCGATTTCCACTCCCCGGATCTGTGGAATGCGGGTTACCAGTTCCTTTTGAACCAAGCTCTTGGCAGTTTCATCGGCTGACGGGCATCCCGCGCATTCGCCCTGCATTTCGATCCATAGTATGCCGTCCTGGTCCAGGTCAATGACCTCCAGTCCGCCGCCGTGATTAGATAGCTGGGGCCGTACAAACAAGTTTAAAACAGCTTCTATGTCTTTTTTTAGTTCTTCATCCATGGTTTATCCCCTACTCAGTTTCTATTGCCTAGCTTCCTCTGCTGCGTTTTGTCCGGATTTTTACTTTGTTTCTTTTTTCGCGGCAGCCATAGCATCGAATTTTGCCAGCATGGCCCGCGGAGTGGCTGTGTGGGCGCTTCGCTCATATCTCGGGCACTCCCCGTATCCCGGGATGCCTGCCAGGTATTTTGCGATCTTTTTTAACTCTTCCAGGTCGTAACGGCTCATCATGGTGATGGTCTCCATCAGCGGGGATCCACCGCCGTGAACCCCGGCCACGGCCTGTGCGGCCTCGTAGGAATCGCAGAGCTTATTTTCCATCATACGCATAACGCGGTGGGTGTCCTCTGCGCTGTAGGCAGGATTGCGGCGGATGTATTTGTTGCACAGCTCGGCTGTCTCCGGTGCAAAGAAGCTTTCCTCGGTGGGCAGGGATGCGCAGACGCCTCCGGTTAGGTCGGCCAGTGTCTCATACTCATGGTAAATGTTGTGTCCCGCCAGTCGGCGCCCCGCATTGGTCAGAACCTCATCCGGCACCCACTGTCCGGAGGGGAACTGGGTCGCGTGGTAAGCGGAGGCTTCTCCTGCGGCAAATACCAGCTCTGCTGTCTGGATGATATCGCAGAGTTTTTCGCGTACGTGGGATTCTCTTGCAATGTCGTTCACATCGGCTACAAGAGCTGCCTGGGAAGCGATCACTTCGGAAACAGCAGTCTTGCATCCGGTGTAGGAATGGCGGTGGTAGTGTGCAAACATCAGCGCCAGATAGCCTGCGTAGCGCGGTACTCCCTCATTGTCGCGGCCGCACATAAATACGCGGTCATAGGGTACAAAGCAGTCATCAAAGATGGTAAGGCTTTCCACATCGCCGATCTTTGCAAAGGGAGCTTCCAGGTGGGTGCGTTTGTGGTGAAGTCCCGGAAGGGCCATAAGCTTCACACCGTCCCAGTCTCCGGGAAGGGCAAATGCAACCGCATAGTCCGCATCATCCGGTCCCATGAATTTGGTCGGGTTAACAATGATCTCATCCACGTAGGGGGCATTGGAGTTACAGATCTTTGCGCCGCGGACGATAATGCCCTTACAAGGTTTTCCGTCCACTCCAATGCCGTCCACATCCGTATCCACCACATGTACAAAGGAATCAGGATCCGGCTGCATGTAGGCGCGTTTGTATTTTGGATTGCGGGAGCCCTTTACATCGGTCTGGGCACAGTTGCAGATCAGGTCGTATTTCTGGCAGTATTCAATATAGTTTAACAGACGTTGATGGTACTCGGTGCCGCAGGCCTGGTCACAGTCATAGGTGACGGAGAACAGGGCGTTCATGGCGTCCGTTCCCATACAGCGCTGCATGCATCCGCCCACGCGGTGGCAGATCAGACGCGTCATCAGCTGCTTTTTTAACAGATCCTCCTGGCTGTGGTGGATATGGGTGCATCGGTTGATCTTTTCCCCGGTTATGTGGGAGGTGGTGATGCATACATCCGCATAGTCGGGATCATTGGCCACATCATAACACTGCTTCATTACATAGGTGCCGCCCTTGATCCAGTCGGCCAGATCACGTTCCGGACCTTCCTTTCCATTGGAACGGTCCACGCATGTTCCGTTGAGATATACGTTGGGTTTCATTTTCAGGAGACGCTCTTTATACTGTTCATATGTACCGATTGCCATGGCTTATACCTTCCTTTTCTTTTTATTTACTTTTTTTATTTATTTTCTTTTTTAGACAAAATGGCGTCAAATTTGGCAAGCATTGCCCTTGGTGTTGCCGTGTGGGCGCTGCGCTCGTAGCGCGGACATTTCTCATAACCGGGAATACCGGCCAGGTATTTTGCGATCTTTTTCAATTCCTCCAGGTCATAACGGCTCATGAGTGTGATGGTTTCCATTAATGGGGAACCGCCTCCGTGTACGCCTGCCACGGCCTGGGCGGCTTCGTAGGAATCGCACAGCTTATTTTCCATCATGCGCATGACTCGGTGGGTGTCCTCTGCGCTGTAGGCCGGGTTGCGGCGGATGTATTTGTTGCACAGCTCGGCTGTCTCCGGGGCAAAGAAGCTCTCCTCGGTGGGCAGGGATGCGCAGACTCCGCCGGTCAGGTCAGCCAGTGTCTCATACTCATGGTACATGTTGTGTCCTGCCAGACGGCGCCCGGCATTGGTCAGAACCTCATCGGGGACCCACTGACCGGACGGAAATTCCATTGCGTGGTGGGCGGCGGCCTCGCCTGCGGCAAATACCAGCTCTGCTGTCTGGATGATATCGCAGATCTTCTCACGTACATGGGATTCCCTTGCAATGTCGTTCACATCGGCCACAAGGGCTGCCTGGGAAGCGATCACCTCGGATACGGCGGTTTTACATCCGGTGTAGGAATGGCGGTGATAGTGTGCAAACATCAGAGCCAGATAGCCTGCGTAGCGGGCAACGCCCTCGTGGTCGCGGCCGCACATAAATACGCGGTCATATGGTACAAAACAGTCGTCAAAAATGGTAAGGCTTTCCACATCTCCGATCTGCGCATAGGGCGCGTCCAGGTGGGTGCGTTTGTGGTGCAGTCCCGGAAGGGCCATCAGCTTTACGCCGTCCCAGTCGGCCGGAAGGGCAAATGCAACCGCGTAGTCGCTGTCATCCTGGCTCATGAACTTGGTTGGGTTTACAATGATCTCATCTACGTAAGGCGCGCAGGAGTTACAGATCTTTGCACCCCGCACGATAATGCCCTTGCACGGTTTGCCGTCCACACCGGTGCCGTCCACGTCTGTCTCCACCACATGTACAAAGGAGTCGGGATCAGGCTGCATGTGGGCGCGTTTGTATTTTGGATTGCGGGAACCCTTTACATCGGTCTGGGCACAGTTGCAGATCAGGTCATATTTCTGGCAGTACTCAATATAGGCAAGCAGGCGCTTGTGGTACTCGGTGCCGCAGGCTTCATCACAGTCATATGTCACGGAGTACAGGGCGTTCATGGCGTCCGTTCCCATACAGCGCTGCATACATCCGCCCACATGCTGGCAGATCAGGCGTGTCATCAGCTGTTTCTTCAGCAGGTCATCCATGCTGTGGTGGATATGGGTGCAGCGGTTGATCCTTTCACCATTGATATGAGATGTGGTCACACAGACATCCTCATACTTGGGGTTGTTGGCCACGTCATAGCACTGCTTCATGACATAGGTGCCTCCCTTGATCCAGTCCGCCAGGTCTCTCTCCTCGCCCTCTTTGCCATTGGAACGGTCCACACATTTCCCGTTCAGGTAGACATTGGGTTTCATTTTGAGAAGCCGTTCCTTATATTGTTCATAAGTTCCAATTGCCATAAAGTAAATCCTCCTTAAAATTTATTTGCTTGTTAAAAAATTACCATTTATGGGGCGGAATAACCGTATCCCCTTTTCAATGCATTTAAAGAGCAAGAACTGTGCCAGTTATTTAAAACGTGAAATATGGGGGATCATGAAAAGATGATTGTATAGATATGGAATGATTATAAAAATTAATGTATAGAAAACATACAGTAAAATCCATTGGCATTTAAATTGCTGATAATAATTCCCGGGCAGAAATTTAAATGTACAAATAAAGAGGAGGTATCCGATGGAGAAGAATTTATTTAAAAAAATGTCCATATGTTTTGCAGGTTCTTTTGTATACGCTTCAGGTATAACCGTAGTAAAGGTATGTAATCTGGGAATTTCACCTATCACATCCGCGCCTTATGCATTTTCCTTTGTAGTAGGACAATCGCTGGGGGCATGTACCATGTACTTTAATGTAATCTTTTATATCATGCAGAAGCTGGTAATGAAAAAGGAATATACGCTGTCCAGGTTTTTGACCCAGTTTATTTTAAGCTCGGTGTTTGCAGTACTCATTGACCTTACCGGTTTCATGTTTGGGGGGTTTGTTCCACAAAGCTATTTGTTCAGGATGTTGTACCTGATATTTGGCTGTTTTGTACTGGCAGCCGGGGTCTGTGGCGTGGTAATGTCTGAATTTGGGATGCTGCCCGGAGAAGGGGTGGCAGTCTGTATCCAAAGGCTTACCCGCCTGGAATTTGGCATATGCAAAATCTTGTTTGACAGCTCTATGGTGGTCCTGGCTTTAATCATTTCCCTGATATGCCTGGGTAGGATTGAGGGTGTAAGGGAAGGGACATTGATATCCGCCTTTATGATCGGATGGTTTTCAAGGTACATAGGACGGTTTCTGGGGCCGTGGCTGAAAGGGTTTTTAATTTAGGAATTTTGGTAACAGTTCAGGACATCCGATGTGAAAATGGGCGCCCTGAACTGTTGCCAAATTTGTATAATAAAGATATATGACAGTTTGGGAAGTGTATAAAAAGTAAATAGTTAAAAAACAAGAGACTAACCAAAAGCATGAGTTTTGGGCTTAAAATAGAATAAATGGGTTAACCGTAAGTTGGCAGAGAAATTGCTCTATATTATATTGTCAAATTAATGTCAATTAAAAGGAGTGAAAACATGAACAGATGGGAAACGCTTAAGAAGAAACCGGCGCCAATGTTTGTTCCGGAGTTTGGTCCGTTATCCGGGATACGGGTATTGCTGAATGGATCCGTGGTGGCGGCTCCCTTTGCCGCGACTATGATGAGTGATTTTGGTGCGGAAGTGATTGCACTGGAACGGGCAAAGGTTGGAGGCGATTCTGCACGCCACCAGAAACCACAGATTGCAGGAGAGGATGGCAGTCATATTAGTGGGGCCTGGATGCAGAATGCCAGAAATAAACTTAGCGTAATGCTGGAGACAAATCTTAATAAGGAGGAGGCAAAAGAGATTTTTCTTTCCCTTATTAAGAACTGTGATGTGTGGATTGAAAACATGGTCTGGGTAAAAAAGCTGGGAATAACGGATGAACTGCTGTTGGAAGTTAACCCCGGTCTGATCATATGCCATGTGAGCGGGTACGGAACCGAGGCTTTTGGCGGCGAGGAGAGGCAGCTGTCCAGGGCCTGTTATGATCCTCTGGCTCAGGCTGAATCCGGATGGTGCCTGCTGCAGGGATTCCCGGATAAGCCGCCATATTATGCACAGCAGTATGTGGGGGACTATCTATCAGGCCTGTTTGCAGTGAACGGCATATTAATGGCCCTTCGCAGCCGGGAAATAACGGGAAAGGGACAGGTGATCGATGCTACCCTGGTGGAGAGCTGGATGCGTGTTATGGATGATAATTATTGTCTGTGGGCGGAAAGCAGGATCCAAAAGCAGAGGCAGGGGGTTAAACAATCTACCTATCAGCCGGGAGGGATATTCCCAACCAAAGATGGAAAATTCATTAATCTGGGCGCTTATGGAAAAAATGCATTTGATAAGGTTATTCAGGCATTTGGTTTTGATGCCAATGTATATACCTACGAAGCGGCCGGGGGCAGCAAGGAAGCGTTGGAAAGCGGTCTTGGCAGGGAGTTGGACAAAAAGTTTGAGGAATTCTTTATGTCCCACACTGCAAAGGAGGCGGCAGATCTGCTGATGGAGCAGCGTGTAGGCGTTGCAGTAATCGCTGACTGTGAAGATGTTATGAGTGAACCTCATTGGCAAAAGCGCGGCGACTGGGTCAAATATGAGGATCAGACGCTTGGACGGGAGATTACGGCTTTCGGTTTTGTACCAAAATTATCAGAAACACCAGGACAGGTATGGAGGGGGGCGCCGTATCTGGGTCAGGACACAGAAGCTGTTCTGACAAAACTCCTTGATTATACCCCAGAAGATATAGCTGCTTTAAAAGGCAAGGGGATTATTGATTAAAAATACAGTCAATGAATGCTGGCTAAAACAATACACTAAAAAAGTGGGAGGGTAATAAGATGAGTTATCTTGAAGTTGCCAATAGCCCAATCGTCTGGGCGACCTGTGGAATAGCGGTAATCACGGTTTTTATACAGGCCTTTATTTTTACAAAAAAGGCATACTCAGTTGGCATTAAGATGGGAATGACGAAAAAGCAGTTTGTGGAGGTGGCAAAGGTTTCAACTATATCTTCCATAGGGCCGACTCTGTCAGTGGTAGCTGGTGTTTTGCCTTTGATACTGGCAATGGGAGGTGCTATTGCATGGCTTCGTCTGGGATTTATCGGATCAGTGGGATATGAACTTTCAACTGCTGGTTTTGGCGCTGCAGCTTATGGAACCACATTAGGAGGGGAAGGGTATGATGGCTATGCATTGGCCTGCAGCTTCTTCTGTATGTGGTTTGGAGCATCGGGCTGGCTGGTATCCACAGCATTTCTTACCGATAAATTGGATGGGATTACAAAAAAACTGGCCGGAACAGTGGAGTTGATGCCTGTTATATCTGCCGCTGCAATGTCCGGTGCGTTTGCTTTTTTATCATTTGACCATTATTTTTCCTATTTAACAGTGGATGGGGCAACTGTTTGGACAAATCCCGTTGCTGTCAAACGAGCGGTTTGTGTTGTGATGGGATTTGTGGTAATGAAGCTTTTAAATGTTCTGGAAGATAAAAAAGGTGCAGTATGGGTACGGGAGTGGGGAATCACCATAGCTATGCTGACAGGGCCGGTTATCGCGCTTATTTTCTTTAGATGAGGAGGGGGAAATGATGAAAAACGGAGAGACAAGTCTGTACAAAAAAGAATTTATCCCTTATGTTATTAAATGGGGGCGTATCACCAATCTATATGCTGTGTTGATCTCCTTTGTACCTGTGGCTGTGGTTATGTGGTATTTCGGATATGTGCCCGGGGTGACTGAACTGGGAATCGGTCTTGTTTCAACTGTCAGCGTTGTAGGCGTCATGTGGTTTTCCGATCCCATTGCGTATTTCCCGATCTTAGGAATACCGGGGATTTACATGGCCCATCTGTCAGGTAATACGGCTAATTTAAAAGTACCCGTGGCTGCAATTGCACAGGATGCGGCAGGTGTTAAACTGGGATCTGATGAGGGCGGTATTGTTGTTACGATTTCCTGCGCCGTATCCGCAACTATCTGCCTGCTGGCACTGAGCATTGCCTGTATCGGCGGAGCGGCTCTGCTTAGCTATCTGCCAAATGTCCTTATTGTAGCGCTGGGGTATGTGCTGCCTGCGCTTCATGCAGCCCTTCTGGCACGAATGACAAAGGGACAGCCGAAGATGCTCTGTTGCGGTATGTTTTTAGCCTTTATTGGCTGGGTATTGCTTAAAGTCGGTGCTTTCAGCTTTATTCCTGGCAAATCCCATACATGGGTCGTTACCCTTTTGGCTGTATTCGGCTCCATCATCTATGCACGCCTGTCATTTAAGAAGAAAACTGAAACGTCTATTTAAAGAAAGGATGATTTTATGCCAAACCGAAAGATTTCCATACCGTCTTTTGATATGACGGGCAAGACTGTAATAGTGACCGGAGGAAGCCAGGGTCTGGGATTTGGGATTGCCGCTGCCTTCTGTGCATATGGCGCCAATGTTGTGATCACTGCCCGTACTGTATCAAAAGTAGAAGATGCAGAACGCGATCTGAATGAGAATTACTGTAAGGGAGGAAAATGCCTTGGGATCCCTGCCGATTCCGGCAAGCAGGAGGAAATTGATATGGTAATCTCTAAAACCATTGATACCTTTGGCGAACTGAATGTATTTGTAAATAATGCAGGAATTTCCGGGAAAACTGCTAAAATCCTTACAGACGAATGCAATGAAGCGAATTTTGAACATGTGGTCGATATCAACCTTAAGGGCATGTTCCTGTTTGATAAAGCTGCAGCGGCCCAGATGGTAAAGCAAAATGCCGTGAACGGGAAAAAGGGGGGAAAGATCATTAATATTGCATCAGTAGGCGGTCTGGTAGGAGGTCCTGGAGTAGTGGCCTATGGGGCATCCAAGGCAGGGGCCTTATCCCTGACAAAGACCTTTGCAAATGAACTGGGCAGGGAAAATATCACTGTGACGGCTGTTTGTCCAGGGTATGTGGTAACTCCTTTAAACGAGGATGTATTTATAGATCCGGAAACAGGCGGATGGTCGAAGGTTTATGACCTGTCTGCAAAGAATACGGCTCTGCGCCGTCTGGGCACAATAGAAGAGGTTGCCGGACCGGTTTTGGCCATGGCGTCTGACAGTTTCAATTATATGACAGGATCTTACCTTGTTCTGGATGGCGGACAGACAATTGGACGCTGATCAAAGGCTGCCAAAATAGGATAAAAAACAGGATAGGAAAAGCCCCCAACTGGGGCTTTTCTTAATGCAAAGATATGGATAATGGCAAGGGGAAGGGGAGGCGGGGATTGACAAAAGATTGACATGCAGGCTTGAATTTGAAGCGGAAAAAAGCTATACTTAAATAATATATGGTGGTTCGTGGAGAGCGCCGATGGGGGAGAGGAGTTACATATGACACTGGAGGCCGGGTTATATACAACAAAATATTTTAAGTCATGGGAGCTGAGTGTTCTGCTGGATATCCTCGGAAAAGCGCAGGATGCGATCATTATAATTGACCGTGAAGGTACGATTGTATATATCAACCAGTTTTATGAAGAACGGATTGGCATCAAGGCAGAGCAGATCCTTGGAAAAAGCTTGCATGATATTGAGCCGAACACAAAGCTGTTAAAAGTAATGGAGCAGGCTGAAGGGCCGGGATGCAGTATTGAGACGGATCAGGATGTTGAGGCAGTTGAGTATATTAAATCTTTAAAAATGGATTCCATCGGTTATGCAATCCCGCTGTTTAACAGCAAAGGGGAAAAGGTGGGGGGATGCGCAATCTTTAAGGATGTGACAGAGGTGATCGAGCTTACCAGACATCTGCAAAAATCCAGAGAAATGATCCGTTATCTTTCTTCACAGCTGGAAGCCTCTGAACTTCCTATATCCTTCCAGTCTTATATCAGTCGGAACAGAGAACTGCAAAAGACATTAAGTCTGGCGGCAAAGGTGTCGCCAACTAACTGTACTGTATTGATCCAGGGTGAGAGTGGTGTGGGAAAGGAAGTAATGGCAAAATGTATTCATAATGCCAGCAACCGCAAAGATCTTCCAATGGTAAAGATCAACTGCGCCTCAATTCCAGAGAACCTGTTGGAAAGCGAACTCTTCGGATATGAGGACGGTGCGTTTACAGGGGCTAAAAAGGGCGGTAAATTAGGAAAGTTTGAGCTGGCTAATAAAAGTACGATTCTTTTGGACGAGATTGGAGACATGAGCTTGACCATGCAGGCAAAGCTTTTGCGCGTATTGCAGGAACGTGAGCTGGAACGTGTGGGAGGCACAAAGACGATCCCCATTGACGTCAGGGTAATCGCATCTACCAACAGGGATCTGGAGGAGATGATCGAGAACAAGGAATTCCGTCAGGATCTGTACTACCGGCTGCATGTGATTCCCATTATGATTCCTCCTCTTCGTCAGAGAAAAGAAGACATCATGCCGTTGGTCCGCTATTTTATTAAGTATTATGGGGGAGAGGATGATACAGACCTGACACCGGGAGCTGTCTGTATCCTTTCCGAATATGACTGGCCTGGAAATGTGCGTGAACTTCAGAATGTAATAGAATATGCCATGATCATACATACCGGAAACATGATCGAAATAAAAGACCTTCCCCAATATCTTAGAGGTGATATTTACACAGAGGAGACGGCGGGATCCGATGGGCTCAAGCTGAAACCGGCGGTGGAAAACCTTGAGAAAAGGATGATAAAGGAAGCTTTGGAGCGGAACAATGGAAATAAAAGCATGGCAATCTCGGAACTGGGTCTTTCAAGACGTGCCTTTTATGAGAAGCTGGAAAAGTATCAGCTAAAATGATTGTATAAAAGATATACAACGAATAGATCTAAGTATATCCTTTCTATCCTTAAATACACAAAGAAGACATGCCGGATCAGCAGGCTGCAGAAAGAAATAAAATCTTTTTGCAGCCTGTTTTTCTGTTTTTATTTAACAGGATGCAAAATTGGCATAGTGATTGCTAGTATTATAGGTAGAGCCGTGTTTTGTATAAAATCAGCACAGAAGGGAGTCAGGCAAATGCAGAAAATATGTTTCGATGAGTTGTTGAGCATTGAAAATATAATTGCAAGAAGGGCGGCAATGGAGCTGACAGAGGAAAGCGCTGTAAGAATGAATGTATTTCAGATTGATTCTTATGGAAATGTTAATATAAAGACAGATAAAGAAAGGATACAGGAACCAGATGTACTGCTGAAACATGCCGCCAAAGCAGGCAAGGCGGTATTTACCGCTACTTTTACCAGTGGCCTCCATCCGGGGGAGGAGCCCATATATGAAATAGGCGAAGGCCATATCAAGGTTTTAAAAGAAGGAAACCTGAGACGGTTTGTAGGTCAGGTAGACAGCATTTCCTTTAACGGGAGAATATTGTTGGAACAGGGCGGACAAATCATCTATGTGACAGAGCGGTGTGTGTTTGAACTGACAGGGGAAGGCCTTTTGCTTACGGAGATCGCTCCGGGCGCTGATATCCAGAAGGATATTCTGGATCAGATGGAATTTACCCCGCTATTCAGTGAAAACCTGAAACAAATGCCAACCCATATATTTAAAGAAAATTAATATCAATATATTCATTGTACAAGGAGGAAACAAGATGCTTAGCAAAAAACATGAATTGATCAAAAAGCTGGCAAAAGAGTTTGCGGAGAACGAACTTGCGCCTTTTGCGGCGCAGGTGGACGAGACAGGGGAATATCCAAAAGAACTGGTTGAGAAGGTGATACGGGCGGGATTCCATGCCATTACAATTCCAAAGGAGTATGGAGGATGCGGCGGGGACACCTTGTCATCTACCATAGTGACTGAGGAGTTTACAAAAGTGGATGCCAGCTCCTCGTCTTTACTGATGCCCAATTCTTTGTCCGGCGGAGCGCTGATGATGTTCGGCAATGAGGACCAGAAACAAAAATATCTCCGGGCAATGGCGGAGGGAACCAAAGTGGGTGCATTCGCCGTTACAGAGCCGGGAGCAGGCTCGGATACGTCAGCCATATCCACGACAGCAGAAAAGGATGGTGATACCTATATACTGAATGGGCGCAAATGCTTTATAACCCAGGGGCCGAACTGTGATTTTGTAACGGTATTTGCAAAGACGGACCTGAACGCCAAAGGCGTAAAGGGAATCAGTGCATTTATTGTGGAATCCGGCTGGGAAGGTTTTTCCGTTGGAGCTATTGAAAAAAAGATGGGCATGCATGGTTCGCCAACCTGTGACTTGATCTTTGAAAATGTACGTGTGCCTAAAGAAAACCTGCTTGGCGGGGAGGGGCAGGGATTTAAGATATGTATGAAGACACTGGACTCAGGCCGCATTACGGTTGCCACACAGGGCCTGGGGATTGCACAGGGGGCATTGGATGAGGCAGTTAAATATGTAAAAGAGAGGGTGCAGTTTGGAAAGCCGATTGCGCGTTTGCAGAATACGCAGTTTGAGATTGCGGATATGGCAACAAAAGTTGAGTGTGGAAGACAGCTTGTCTATCATGCGGCAGAACTAAAGGACGCCGGGCAGCCCTATTCTTTAAATGCCGCAATGGCCAAGTATTATTGCGGAGATCTCTGTAACGATATCACCTACCGGGCATTGCAGCTTCATGGAGGCTATGGGTACATGAAGGATTATCCTATCGAGAGAATGTACAGGGACGCACGGCTTGTCGCTATTTACGAAGGTACATCCGAGATACAGAGAGTTGTAATTGCAAATCATATAATTGGTAAGTAAATAAGGACAGGAGGATCATATGAAAGTATTAGTTTGTGCAAAGCAGGTTCCCAATACGAATGAAGTTAAGATAGACCCTGTTAAGGGGACATTAATCCGTGATGGGGTGGAGAGTATTTTAAATCCGGATGATGCCAATGCCTTGGAAGAGGCGTTAAAATTGAAAGATAAATTTGAAAATGTGACGGTTACTGTTATTTCCATGGGACCACAGCAGGCAGAGGATATGCTGAGGGAATGTCTGGCAATGGGAGCAGATGAGGCGGTTCTTGTAAGCGGAAGGGAGTTCGGCGGGTCTGATACATGGGCAACCTCCAATGCCATCTCATCAGCTTTAAGGAAGGTGGGGGATTTTGATCTTATTTTTGCAGGACGCCAGGCAATTGATGGAGACACTGCGCAGGTAGGTCCGCAGATATCCGAAAAACTTGGGATTCCTCAGGTTACATACGTACAGGGGTTTGAGATCAAAGACAATGAGGTGATCGTGCAGCGGCAGCTTGAAGATGGATATGAAGTTGTCAGCGTAAAAATGCCGTGCTTGCTTACTGCTGTAAAGGAATTAAATAAACCCAGATATATGACCATGAAGGGAATTTATAATGCCTTTGAAAAGGATATCAAGGTATGGGGATTTAGCGATCTGGATGTACCCCAGGAGAAAGTAGGACTTAAGGCATCACCCACAAGGGTATTCCGCTCATTTACACCGGAACCAAAGGGAGCCGGAGTTATGCTGAATGGGACTTCCAAGGACCAGGTTGCTCAATTAATAGGCAGTTTAAAAGAAAGACATGTCATCTAAAACGAAAACAGGAGGTAAACCATGGATTTGAGTCAATATAAAAATGTATGGGTATATGCGGAGCAGAGACAGGGGGTTATTACACCTGTGGTGAGGGAACTGCTGGGAGAAGGAAAACGGCTGGCGGGAGAAATAGGATGTGAATTGTGTGCAGTTCTATTGGGGGGAAGTGTCAGCGGGCTGGAAAAGGAATTGATCCGTTACGGTGCTGATAAGGTGTATATCGCAGAACACCCCCTTCTTGAAAATTATACCACGGACGGCTATACTAAGGTTATTACCGATGCTATTGAACAGTATAAGCCTGAAATCCTGCTGTATGGCGCCACCCATATTGGGAGGGACCTGGCACCAAGGATTGCCGCAAGGGTGAATACGGGATTGACGGCGGACTGCACAAAGCTGGAGATCGACCCGGCAGACAAGAAAATCATGCAGACAAGGCCGGCCTTTGGAGGAAACCTGATGGCAACGATCGTGTGTCCGGAGCACCGTCCACAAATGTCTACGGTGCGTCCGGGTGTAATGCAGAAGCTGGAGCCGGATGATACTAAAGCAGGCGAAGTGATCCGAATGGAGGTAAGTCTGAGCGAATCAGATGTAAGAACTAAAATTTTGGAGATCGTCAAAAGCACAAAGGAAATTGTTTCTCTGACAGATGCGGATGTTATTGTATCTGGAGGCAGAGGACTTGGAAATGCAGACGGTTTTAAGGTGATCCAAAAGCTGGCAGATGCCATGGGCGGCGTAGTGGGCGCTTCCAGAGCGGCAGTTGATGCAGGATGGATTGATCATTCCCACCAGGTTGGTCAGACCGGCACCACGGTTAAACCTAAGATTTATATCGCCTGCGGCATATCCGGAGCAATCCAGCACCTGGCCGGTATGCAGTCTTCCAATATGATCATAGCAGTTAATAAAAACCCAAGGGCACCGATTTTTGAGATAGCGGATTATGGTTTGGTGGGGGATCTCTTTGAAATAGTTCCAATGTTGACGGAAGCATTTGAAAATGAGAAAAATAACGAATGAAGCCAGCCGGGCTGAATATTTGGCGGAACATAAGGATGAGGTGATGCGGGAAACATTTTGCTGCGCTTTTTGTGATACGTGCCATGCATATCCCGATCAGGCTGCTGTATGTTCCGAAGGACAGACAGTGACCTATGGAGAGCTTCTGAGATGGTCGGAGGCTGTGGCGCATAAGCTTGCTGCGCAGGGGATCCGTGAGGAGGAAGTTGTGGCAATCCGCACCGGCAGGACCATTGAAACCGTTGCAGGAATGATCGGTATATGGAAAGCAGGAGGGGCTTACGTATACCTCGACAGGGCATATCCCAAAGCGCGGGAAGAGAGCATACTGCATGAGTGTGAATGCAGGATCATACTGGATCCAGCATGGTGGGAGGATATTGACAAAGAAAACGATCTTCCGGAGATAGACTATTCAAAGGCAGAGGGGTTAGCATTGATTGTCTATACATCCGGTTCCACATCCAGGCCCAAGGGCGTTATGCTGGAACACAAGAATGTAGTTGCCGCAATGTACAACTTCCAGGTGTTTGAATTGAAAAAGGGGGAGCATTTTGGGGTATTTCCGGGTTTTAGCTTTGTGGCGTCTGTCAGCGATCTGTATTCAACACTGGCCGCCGGTTCGGTGGTCGATATTATTCCAAGTGGCATACGCAGAAATATAAATGCTCTTGTGGAATATTATATAAGGCATAATATTAAGATTACGTTTCTGCCTCCTCATATGGCCAGGAAGTTATTAAACATGGACCTGTCGGAGATACCGCTGCGTCTTCTTCTGGTGGGAAGTGAAACAGTACGGAATCTGGGAAATGCCCCTTTCAGGGTCTTAAATGTATACGGAGCATCAGAGATGTGTTCCATGATTTCCCATTATGAAATAACAGATGCGATTTCCGGTGAGGTCTGTCCGGTTGGAAAACTGAAGGCAGGGCTGAAGGGGTATCTGGTTTCGGATGACGGGAAGCTGGTGCGGCGGGGAGAAGAAGGTGAACTATGGCTGGCCGGTGCCCAAGTAAGCAGGGGATATTATAAACTTCCGGAGATTACAAAAACCCATTACATCAAAAATCCGTTTTCAGATGAAACAGGATATGAACGTGTATTTAAAACAAATGATATTCTCAGAGAATTGGAAGATGGCAATTACCAGTTTGTCTGTCGTAAGGACAATGTTTTTAAAATACGGGGATTCCGCGTGGAAAATACAGCAATAGAGCAGGCAATTATGGAATGCGCGCCTGTTAAGGAGGTGGTGGCAAAGGTGTTTATGGACGAGGGCGGATGCAATATCCTCTGCGTATATTTTACCGCGGATAAGAAACTGGATGTGAAGGCCATAAAAGAACGGATGAAAGAGAAGATCCCGTACTACATGGTCCCCACCTGCCTGATCCAGTTAGATGCATTTCCTTTGAATATAAATTCAAAAATAGACAGAAAGGCAATCATGCCGCCAAAGGAATTAAACAACCACAAATTACTGGAAAAACTATATTAAGGTAACACACCTATTAAAAGCCATTGGAAGCGCTGTTTGTGCTATGCTTCCAATGGCTTTTAAAATAACAGGAAACATCAGTCTCCTTGTCCACTGAGGGTATCCCTACGTCAGGAACAGGCAGTCGCCAGCCCCCAGATACACGGTGGAGAGAGTCTCCTCCTGTTCCATCATGTTTCTGAAGAGTTCTCCGGAGCAGTGGTTGAATCCCAGAAGACGGATCCCCATGTCCTTCATTATCTCCACTGTCTGACGGATCCGTGCTTCGTCCACTTCCATGAGGTGGGTTCCCCCGATCACCGCCTTGATGGGCTGTGAAAAATGTTCCTTTACCGTGGTAAGGATGTTCAGGATTCCCGGGTGGCTGCAGCCCACGATCACCACCAGCTCCCCCTGTTCCTCAATGATCAGGCAGATCTCATCACAAAACTTGTCCTGTACCCAGGCGTCCTGCTCCCGGAGCACGAACCTGCCGGGGATGGACTCAAACTCATAGGTGCGCCGTATATCACCCATGACCCAGCAGCCGGGTGCAAGGGGGGTAAGGCCATGGCATTCCATATGAGTAATGTGGTTTTCCGTGAGGAACTCCTGGTCAAATCCGGGTCCCAGATAGGATGACTTGATGCCGCTGACAGCATACTTTTCTGTAAAAAATCCTTTTCCTGTCACCAAAGGGCATTGAAGTCCGTTTTTAACAAATTCCCTGTACCCTCCTCCATGGTCGTAATGTCCATGGCTGCACACGGCAAAATCGATCCTGTCTGGCCGTATTTTTATTTTTTGTCCATTCTCAAATGTGTGCGCGCCTGCTCCAAAGTCAAATAGGATGCGCGTATGTCCTGTTTCTACGTAGAGGGATAACCCGTGCTCCGCCGTAAAGTCCTTGCGTCCGCCCATGAGATTATCCATTAATGTTGTGATCTTAATGGCTTCCACCTCCTGCCAGTTTCGTGTACTCCCGGAGTTTTCCCGTCACCTGTCTTTGCGGCTGGTTTTTTGTCAGCCGAACACAAATGCGTACACTTTACTGAAATATTTATGATACCGGTATTATACCACAGTATCCTGCTTTTGGTATATGAGGAAAGAACCATGCATTGTAACAGAAATTCCCACAATATTTCAAGAAAAAAGTAAGGAAAACCTTGATGTATTATGTTAGAATAGGTATTAAGGTTCAATGCGGCATAAAATAAGCGCTGCATGGCATACATATAAGTTAACGTAAGAGGAGGGGATATCATGCCCGATATTAATATCTTGGTTGTAGATGATGAAAAAGAGATTGCGGATCTGATTGAAATTTATCTTGTCAGCGATGGCTATAAAGTGTTTAAGGCGGAAAATGCTGCCAAGGGACTGGAGATCCTTACAAAGGAGGACATCCATCTGGTGCTTTTGGATATCATGATGCCGGGAATGAACGGACTTGAGATGTGCAAGAAGATCAGGGAGACCAATAATATTCCCATTATCATGCTCAGCGCCAAGTCCACGGATCTGGATAAGATACTGGGACTGGGAACAGGGGCGGACGATTATGTGGTGAAGCCTTTTAATCCCCTGGAGCTGACCGCCAGGGTCAAATCCCATCTGCGCCGCTATACACAGCTAAATCCCAACAGCGCGGCCCAGGACAAGACCAATAATGAGATCACCATCAAGGGAATGATCATCAACAAGGACAATCACAAGGTGGTGGTGGATGATGAGGAGATTAAGCTCACTCCCATTGAATTTGATATTCTGTACCTTCTGGCATCCAATCCCGGAAAGGTATTCAGTACGGATGAGATCTTTGAGCGTGTTTGGAATGAGAAGGTATATGAAGCCAACAACACGGTAATGGTACATATCAGACGCCTGAGGGGCAAGATGAAGGAAGACACCAGACAGAATAAGATCATTACCACTGTATGGGGAGTAGGATACAAAATTGAAAAGTGACATGAGCAGGCGATATCACACGCGGGTCATTACCAATATCATATACAGTGCCATTATTTCCTGTCTGGTGGAAATATTTCTGGTGACCAATGTTTCCATGATCGCCAGGTACATGGAGGAATCAGGGCGGATGAACGGCCTGATTCAGGCAG
This sequence comes from Clostridium sp. FS41, assembly GCF_000954015.1. Taxonomy (NCBI): domain Bacteria; kingdom Bacillati; phylum Bacillota; class Clostridia; order Eubacteriales; family Clostridiaceae; genus Clostridium; species Clostridium sp. FS41. The sequence goes on along the minus strand of NZ_JYHN01000062.1, from coordinate 259,682 downwards.
TACTGGACTATCATGTGGCTGTGGTGCTGGTCTATGTGATCTTTGGCCTGGCGCTGTTTGCCGTAACATTTATGATCCTTCAGGAACCCTATATACGGTATATCAGTAAGATTTCAGATGCGGTGCAGAGCATTTCCGAAGGGAATTTAAACACCACCATTGATGTGATCGGAGATGATGAGTTTTCCAGCATGGCAGCTAACCTGAACAAGATGGTGGAAGATATCAAGGGACTTATGGATAAGGAGAGGGAGTCGGAGAGGACCAAGAATGAGCTGATCACCAATGTGGCCCATGATCTCAGGACTCCGCTGACCTCCATTATCGGATACCTGGAACTGCTGGCCGGCAATACCAGGATACCGGCGGACATGCAGCACAAATACATAGAGATCGCATACGGCAAGGCAAGGCGCCTGGAAAAACTGATCGAGGACCTGTTCGGATTCACAAAGCTGAACTATGGGAAGATTTCCATGCATGTGGCTCAGCTGGACGTGGTGAAGCTGCTGGGACAGCTTTTGGAGGAGGCTTATCCTAACTTTGTGGAAAAGAACCTTTCCTATGACCTTCAGAGCAATGTTCCGGCCAAAATCATCACCGCGGACGGAAATCTGCTGGCCAGGCTGTTTGACAACCTGATCGGCAATGCCATTAAGTATGGGGCGGACGGAAAGCGCGTGCTGGTAAAGCTGCATGCGGATGATGAATTGGTGACCGTGTCCGTTACTAACTACGGTTATGTGATCCCGCCGGATGAGCTGCCCCTTATATTTAACAAATTTTACCGGGTGGAGCAGTCCCGTTCCAGCACCACGGGAGGTACGGGCCTGGGCCTTGCCATTGCAAAGGAGATCGTGGACATGCACGGCGGCACCATCCAGGTGGCCAGTGATCTTAACGGAACCGTGTTCACTGTGAAGCTGCAGGTACATTTTGATATTAACAAAGAGAACTTTGGAACGATTAACTGATATTCGGGCGTAAGGATTGTGGGAATAAATGATGAGACACGCCCCGGGAGAGTACAATGAGGACTTGTAACATGAGGATATTTCCAAGGAATATAAAAAGGGTGCTGAAAAGCTCCCTTTTTGGCTTAATTCTGGCAGCGGCCATGACCGTACAGGCTTTTGGGGCCGCAGGGGAAACGGCTCAGGACATGGGCCGGGACACGGCCAAGGACACGGCCCGGGAAGCGGACCGGGAAGCGCCCCAGGATACGCTGCCGGAGGAGGGGCTTACAGCCTCCCCCATTACCATGGATGTGGTGTACGGGTATAAGAACATTGCTAAGAGCGGACGTTTCCTGCCCCTTAGGGTGGACCTTAAAAATACTGCGGACCGGGCATTTACGGGAACCCTGTGTGTACTGGCCATGGAAAGCGATCTTCAGGGATACAGTATGGATCTGGACTATGATGTATACCGGTATGAGTATCCGATGGAGATACCTGCCTCGGGCAGCGTCACGGAGATGCTCAGCGTCTCCCTGGGGGCCAGGGTGGATCAGATGTATGTCCGCCTGCTGGATGAGAGCGGGAACCAGGTGGGGCAGAAACGGCTGAAGCTGAACCTGAACATGGATACGGCGGAGCTTTTTATCGGTGTTCTCAGCGATGATCCTGAAAAGCTTCTGTATCTCAATGGGGTGGGGATCAATTACAGTACCCTGCGCACCAGGTCCATTGAAATGACTGCCGCCACCCTGCCTTCCAGCGAACTGGGGCTGGACCAGCTGGACGTGCTTCTTATATCTGACTTTGATACAGGCAGGCTTTCCGGCCAGCAGATCCAGGCCGTATGGGACTGGGTGCAGAAGGGGGGCGTACTGCTCATAGGAACAGGGGCCAGGGGAAGTGAGACTCTTAGGGCCTTTGCAGGCGATATACTGGAGGAGCCGGTGCCGCAGCCCGACCAGTATGTGATCAATATGGGGGTGGAGTATGCGGTGGATGGGCCGGAAGGCGCTTCCATTCCCCTCACTTGTACGGATGTGCTGTTAAAGGGCGGCAGCGAGGTGCTTTCCAGCGATGAACTGTCCGTGCTCTCCTCCGTTTCTGCGGGAAAGGGGATCGTTGCCGTATCCATGTATGACTTCGCGGATATCGGGGAGTTTTGCCAGCAGAATATCTCCTATATAGACAATCTCTTTGCCACCCTGCTGGGAGAGAGCCGGATCAACAGCCTGAGCAGCGCCATGGACGGGGGCAACTATAACCAGTACTGGTCTGTACAGTCCCTGATCAATACAGGAAACCTTACCAAACTTCCAAAGGTGGGGCTGTATGTGACCCTGGCAGTGGCCTATGTGGTCCTGGCCGGGCCGGGCCTCTACTTTTTCATGAAACACCGGGGAATGCTGCGCTATTACATGCCTTCCGTGGGGATCCTCTCCCTGTGCTGTACGGGAATGGTCCTTCTCATGGGAATGACCACCAGGTTCACGGGCCCGTTTTTCACCTATGCCTCCATTCAGGACGCGGACAGTGAGGGCGTGTCGGAGACCACCTTTATCAATATGAGGGCGCCTTATAATAAGCCGTATTTTGTCAATCTGAACCAGGATTACACCCTTTATCCCCTTACGGGAAATGTCTACTACAACATGACGCCTGTCCCCAAGTTCACAGGGGAGGAGCCGCCCGCCATCACCATCCATTACGGCAAGGACGGGACCAGCATCAAAGCCGATAATGTAGGGGCGTTCAACTCCAAATTCTTTATGATGGAAAAGCACACCTCCAATCAGGAGGGAGTGGGGTTCACAGGGGATATCAACTGCTTTGACGGCAAGGTGACAGGTACCCTTACTAATAATTACAGCAAGGAAGTGGAAAATGTAGCCATCCTCCTGTACAACCAGATGATGTATGTGGGCCATATGGATCCGGGTGAGACCCTGGACCTGGATGATATGAAGATGGTATATGGGGCCACCAATTTCGGTTATGCCATGGCGGAGCAGATCACCGGGGCTTCCAGGTATAAAGAGGATAAGGATATTGGGGATGCCGCCTATGTGGGGGCGCTGGAAAGGACCAACCTGCTCTCCTTCTATATGAGCAACTATCTGTCCGGATATCATTCCGAGGCCAGGGTGGTGGCGTTCAGCAAGGATAAGGACGAGACTGGATTTTTAAAATCATCAGGGTATGAGACATATGGTTCCACCCTGCTCACCTCATCCATTGATGTGAATTATGAGAAGGATGGGATGATCTACCAGTCCGCCATGCAGAAGCAGCCCAATGTGCTGTCCGGAGAATACTACGCGCAGAATAATACCATGTATGGAATGTCGCCTGTTATGCTGGAATACTATCTGGGGAATAATATAGAGGTGGAAAAACTGAACTTCTATCATCTCAGTGATGAGGTTGCCAAGAGCATGCGGTATTATTACACGGTGCCCTTCAGCGGAAACATGTATTTCTATAATTACAACACGGGAAGCTATGATTCCTTTGATACCAATGTCACAGAATATGTCAGGGAGGATCTGGAGCCCTATTTATCACCAGGCAATACGCTGACTGTAAAATATGTATATGACGCGACCGGTGACTATACCTGGAATATCATGCTGCCCGTGCTGACCGTTACAGGGAGGAGTAAATAATGCTGGAGATCAAAGGATTACATAAGATATACGGTAAGTACCATGCCCTAAGCGGCCTGGACATGAATGTATCCTCAGGTGCCCTGTACGGATTTGTGGGGCCCAATGGTGCCGGAAAGACCACTACCATTAAGATCATGGCAGGCCTGCTCACGGCAGATGAGGGCAAGATCACCATAGACGGGATCAATGCCTTAAGGGACCTTAAGGACCTGAAGGCCAGGATCGGATATGTGCCGGATTTTTTCGGGGTCTACGACAACCTTACAGTGTCGGAATACATGGAATTTTTTGCCTCCTGCCACCACCTGGACGGGCTTGTGGCCAGAAAACGGTATACGGCCCTGCTGGAGCAGGTGGGCCTGGAGGATAAGCTGGATTTTTATGTGGACGGTCTTTCGCGGGGCATGAAGCAGAGGCTGTGCCTGGCAAGGGCCCTGATCCACGATCCGTCCATACTGATACTGGACGAGCCTACCTCGGGTCTGGACCCAAGGACCAGGTTTGAATTCAAGGAAATATTAAAGGAGCTGCAGGAGTCCGGCAAGACCATTGTCATCAGCTCCCACGTGCTGTCGGAATTGTCGGAGCTGTGTACGGATATTGGGATCATAGACCAGGGCAGGATGGTGCTGGAGGGGAACATTGACGATATCCTTTCCAGGGTCAACACATCCAACCCGCTGGTGATAACGGTTTTCAGCAACCTGGAAAAGGCCCTGTCCATTCTCAAGAGCCATCCCTGCGTACAGACCATTTCCCTCCGGGAACAGGATATCTGTGTGCGCTTTAGCGGGGATGCCCAGGATGAGGCCCTGCTGCTCCAGCAGCTCATTGACAGTGATGTGCTGGTCAATGGGTTTACCAGGGAAAAGGGCAGCCTGGAGTCAGTGTTCATGCAGCTGACAGAACATGAAGAAGAAAAGGTGGTGGTGTCATATGATGCGGAATCCGGTTTTTAGCCGTGAGATGAAGGTGAATTCCAGAAGCGTGAGGCTTCCTGTGATCATCCTTTTGTTTAACGGTATCCTGTCCCTGGTAACACTTCTTAATATGTATTCTGCCGTGGCCCAGGTCAGGACAACGGCTGCCATTCAGTACAGCAGCTTTATGGATATGTATGAGTTTGTGACCACCATTGAATTTATACTGCTGATGTTCATTGTGCCGGCCGTGACCGCCTCCAGTATCAGCGGGGAGCGGGAACGCCAGACCCTGGAGCTGATGCTGACCACCCAGATGACTGCGTTCCAGGTGGTGATAGGAAAACTGATGAGTGCACTCAGCACCCTTCTGCTCCTGATCGTATCCAGCTTCCCGGCAGTGGCCATGGTGTTTGTGTACGGGGGCATCACCTGGGGAGATGCGGTTTCCCTGCTTTTGTGCTACATCACAGTGGCCTTTTTTGCAGGCAGCGTGGGGCTGTGTTTCTCAGCGCTGTTTAAGCGCTCCACCATATCCACGGTGGTAACCTACGGGGTACTGGTAGCCGTGGTGGCCGGGACTTACTTTATCAACAAATTCACCCTGTCCCTTTCCTCCATGAATATCAATAACTCCGTGGCGGCATACGGATTTGGGGAAAACGCGGTAAAGGCCACTTCCGGCGGAGCATTTTATCTTTTGCTTCTGAACCCGGCGGCCACCTTTTTGGCCATTCTCAACGGCCAGGTGGGGGGAAGCGCGCCGCTGACCAAAATAAGAAGCTATTTTGGCATGACGACCACAAATTTTATAACGGACAATTGGATTATGGTGAGTATCCTGATCCAGCTGGCGCTGGCGATCCTGATGATCTATATAGCGGTCAGGTGCGTAGAGCCTGTAAAGCGCAGGCGTAAGAATGGCAAGAAAGGGGTAAATCATGGGAATTATTAAAGCAGTTACATCCGCAATAGGGGGAGTTCTGGCAGACCAATGGCTGGAGGCCGTGGAACCTGATGATATGGGAGACAAGACCGTCTTTGTGCGCGGGGTACAGGTGCGCAGGGGAAAGGGATCCAACACAAAGGGATCCTCCGACCTTGTGTCCAACGGATCCGTGATCCACGTGTATCCGAACCAGTTTATGATGCTGGTGGACGGAGGCAAGGTGGTGGACTATACTGCGGAGGAGGGTTACTACACCATTGACCACTCATCCGCGCCCTCCATGTTTAACGGCCAGTTTGGGGAGGCATTAAAGGAATCCTTTAACAGGATCCGGTTTGGCGGCATAACACCCGGGGCTCAGAAGGTTTATTATATCAATCTCCAGGAGATCAAGGGGATCAAGTTCGGCACCCGCAATCCGATCAATTATTTTGACAACTTCTACAATGCGGAGCTGTTTTTGCGGGCTCATGGGACTTATTCCATCAAGGTGACGGACCCGCTTAAGTTTTACGCTGAGGTGATCCCCAAGAATGCGGACAAGGTGGAGATCGATTCCGTGAATGAGCAGTATCTGTCCGAGTTCCTGGAGGCATTCCAAACATCGGTAAACCAGATGTCCGCGGACGGCACCAGAATTTCCTTTGTGACCTCCAAGAGCAGGGAGCTGGGACGGTATATGGCGGACACCCTGGATGAGGAGTGGAACAAGCTCAGGGGCATGGAGATTCAGGCCGTGGGTATTGCCAGCATCACCTATGATGAGGAGTCCCAGAACCTGATCAACTTAAGGAACAAGGGCGCCATGATGGGGGACCCGGGCATCCGCGAGGGATATGTGCAGAGCACCATTGCTGAGGGACTAAAGAACGCGGGAGGCAATTCCGCAGGTTCCCTGGCAGGCTTCATGGGCATGGGATTTGGCATGCAGACCGGAGGCGGCTTTATGGGAGCTGCATCCAACACCAATATGCAGCAGATGCAGATGAACCAGGCCGGGCAGATGCAGGGAAATGGCGGCGGCCAGTCCATGGGAAACCAGGGAGCGGGAGCCCAGGCCATGGGAACTCCGGCCATGGGAACTCCGGCCATGGGAACTCCGGCCGCGGGAGCACAGCCCATGGGAAGCACGGCTTCAGGCGCTCACAGTGGGCCGGACAGCTGGTACTGCACCAACTGCGGCACTGCCAATACAGGCAAATTCTGCGGCGAGTGCGGAAGTCCAAGACCGGCGGGGGGATGGACCTGCAGCTGCGGCACCACCAATACGGGCAAGTTCTGCAGTGAATGCGGGAAGCCAAGACCATAGGCTGATCCGGCTGCATCACATATCATGCTTACAGGAGATAACAGATGGGAGTTATAACATATAAATGCCCAAACTGCGATGGAGGTCTGGTCTTCGACCCTTCGTCCCAGAAATACCACTGCGAATTTTGTCTCTCCAACTTTACCCAGGAGGAGTTGGATCAGGAATACAGCCAGGGGCCGGATCACGGCCGGGAGCCGGAGTACAGCCAGGATCAGGAACACAGCCAGAATCAGGAACACAGCCAGGCCGTGCTGTATAATTGTCCCAGCTGCGGGGCGCAGATCGTGACGGATGAGACCACGGCGGCCACATTCTGCTATTACTGCCACAATCCCGTGGTACTGTCAGGGCGGCTGTCCGGGGAATTCGCCCCTGATCATGTGATCCCCTTTCAGATCGACAGAGACAAGGCGAAGGAGATATTTGCCCAGTGGATCAAGAAGAAAAAGTATGTCGTGGATGAATTTTATTCCAGTAAACAGGTGGAGAGCATGACAGGGGTATATTTCCCCTACTGGCTCTACGGCTGCAAGGTGGACGGCGTGCTGGACGCCCAGGGGAAAAAGCTGAGGACGTGGGATACCGGCAATATGCGTTACACGGAGACCCAAGTCTATGACATCCAGCGCCAGGGGACCATGGATGTGGATAATGTGGCCAGAAACGGACTGAGAAAGGCAAACAGGCAGCTTATAGACGGGGTGCTGCCCTTTCGGATGGAGGAAAAGAAGCCGTTTTCCATGGGATATCTGTCAGGCTTTATGGCAGAGAACAGGGATATGGAAAAGGACCAGTTTGTCACGGATGTGAAGACCGAGGTCAAGACATTTGCCCTTCAAAGCCTCCAGTCCCAGGCAGGTTCTTATAATTCCCTGCAGATCCGGCGAAAGGATGCCCAATTCAGGGAAGAAGAATGGAGTTATGCCCTGCTTCCGGTGTGGACTCTGACCTATAATGACAAGGCAAGAGGCAAGATCTATTACTTTGCCCTCAATGGCCAGACCGGCAAAGTCTGCGGTCAGCTGCCTGTGGACAACAGGAAGCTGGCTAGACTGTTCCTGTCCATTTTCCTGCCGCTGTGCATTCTGTTTCTGATAGGAGGGTATCTGCTGTGATAATGGGATATAATAGGAAAATGCGTCTGGCCGCTCTTGTGACAGTGTTCATGGTATTCTGGACTTTTGTCTGCGGTATGACGGCCTTTGGAGCGCAGTCTGAGAGCGGCAGCGCTGCAGAGCAGCGGGTCTTTGACATGGCCGGACTTTTATCAGATGAGGAAAAGGACAAGGTGGAGGAATCCATTGCCTCCAGCCGTAAAAAGACCGGTATGGATGTGGTGGCCGTGACTGCGTTTCATGACGGAAAACGTTCGGCCATGGAGTATGCGGATGATTTCTATGACCAGAACGGGTATGGGACAGGCAGCAAGAAAAGCGGCGTCCTGGTCCTGCTCTACATGGACGCGCCGGGCCAGCGGGGCGGGGAGAGCTGGATATCCACCAGCGGTAATATGATCCGTATCCTTACGGACAGCCGCATTGAAGCCATTCAGGATGATATGGCCGAGTATCTCAGATATATGGATTACAGCGGCGCCTTCATGCGGTTTGCTGAGGACATTGAATATTATGTGGACCAGGGGATCCAGCGGGGCCAGTACAATTATGATACGGAAACAGGAGAGATCAGTGTGTACAAAAGCATACGGTGGTATGAAGCTGCGTTTGCCCTCATTGTACCGGCCATGATCGCAGGCAGTGTATGCCTGGGGGTAAAGGGACGTTACTCCATGAAACAGTCGCAGAGGGACCGCTCCAATGCCCTGCTGGCATACCGCGCTGATACAAGATTCATGTTCAGTAATTGTAATGACTTGCTGTTAAATAAATTTGTGACCAGTGTGCCGATTCCAAGGAACACCGGGGGATCAGGCGGTTCGGGAGGCGGGCACAGCTCATCAGGCCGCAGCTCCACCCATACCTCCAGCGGCGGCCACAGCCATGGCGGAGGAGGCCGTAGATTCTGATTCTACATGGAATTGGGTATGTCTGGGAATATAAATCAGGTTTTATGCACATTTTAAGGGTATGTGCGATATAATAGAGTATAGATATGATTCAGATATATCTTCTCTGGCTTATGCAATGGCCTGATCGTTGTGTCGCGCATCCAGCTGGTGCTTTATAATAGATTACAGGGCAACCTGGGCGGTGATAACGCAGTGAAAGCGTTGTTGCCGTTTACATAGCCAGCTATCTTTGATACAGAGGAAGTTATGAAAATGAATTACACGTATATCCTAACCTGTGCGGACGGAACCCTGTACTGCGGCTGGACCAATAATCTGGACAAGCGTCTGAAAGCCCATAACTCAGGCAGGGGAGCCAAGTATACCAGGCCCAGAAGACCGGTGGTGCTTTCCTATTATGAGGCATTTGAGACAAAGGCAGAAGCCATGAAACGGGAATACGCCATCAAACATCTGACCAGAAAGCAGAAGGAGATGCTGATGCGCAGGGACGGCGGCTTAGGGCAGGGTATGGGAGGCTGATATTGGAGCGATCCTGCCATCATACATAAAACAGATATATAGCCACATATAAAGTTACAAATAAAGTTATATATAAAAACATCTGCCCCGGAGCATATTGATCCAGTTCCGGGACAGATGTTTTTTGTTATTATCATTCAGTTATTTTACATTTCAGGCGCCATTCAGGCTGCATTACAATGCCTCTAGGCCACAAAACGGTACATCATCACATAATGGCAGATACTCCCTCCCATGACAAACAGGTGGAAGATCTCATGGGAGCCAAAGTTTTTATGCCTGGAGTTGAAGATGGGCAGCTTCAGTGCGTAGATAATGCCGCCTACGGTATAGATGATGCCTCCGGCCAGCATCCACATAAACCCGGCTTTGGGCATGGAGCTGAGGATCTTTGTAATGGCAAGCACGCACACCCAGCCCATGGCAATGTATATGAGGGAAGAAAACCACTTGGGACAGGTGATCCACAGCGCGTTTATAAGGATCCCGGCAGCGGCGATTCCCCAGACCAGGGTCAGGAGAGACCAGCCGGTCTTGTCACCCAGGACGATCATACAAACCGGGGTATAAGTTCCGGCAATGAGGATAAAGATCATCATATGGTCAATCTTCCTCAGCATCTGGTTGATCTTAGGGGAAATGTCCAGGGTGTGGTAGATGGTGCTGGCCGCATACAGCCCTATCATACTCAGTATGAAGATGGTCAGTGCGCTTACGTGGAGATAGCCGGAGTCACGGGCGGCCTTTAAAAGCAGGGGCATGGCCGCTATGATGGCCATTACCATGGCGATAAAGTGTGTCAGGGCACTGCCCGGATCTTTCACCTTTGTAAGATTTCGTTTCAGTTTTGCTGTCATATATACCAGCCTCCTTCTATTAAAAAACTGACAATAATTTACTGTTACTTTGATATGTAGTTTCGATTACTACATCTGTTTGTATTATATACTATACACCTATCCTTAAAATTATGCAACACTTTTTGAAAAAACCTTAGATTCAAATGTGTATCTCTGTTACAGTCCAGACGGCGCAGCTTCCTGAACGGAAAAGACGGTAAAGAAGCTGCGGATGTCCATCCGATGTGAAAACTGGTGCAGAATCAGTCTTATAAGCCAGCTTAGCGCCCGCCTCTGCACCAATTTTCCCGCCGTCTGAACTGTTACATATATCTTCTTAGACCTTTAATAAGAAATATGAAAGCAAAGAAATAAAACAGTAACTTTTGTTAATGATTTAGTAAGTTTCGTTAATTGTGGAGAACTGCTATAAAAACTATAATATGAGTACGAAGCGTAAATAGACTCTGGAGAGGGAGGGAACGTTATGTATTTGAGAAAACACGTGGCAATAGGAATCAGTCTGATCATGGCGATGGCCAGTATCAGCGGGTGCGGCGGCGCCAAGGGGGGAAACGGGGCGCCTCAGAACAAGGAGACGCAGGGAAAAGAGACCCAGGATAAAGGGGCTCAGGATAAGGGGGGCCAGGACAAGGCGGCCCAGGGTAAAGATGATCAGGCGGGGACGTCCGCAGCCCAGGCGCAGTCGGGGGAAAGCAAGGTGATCACCGTATTCCACTACATGGGGCAGTCCGTAAAGCAGGATTCCCTGGTTAAGCTGGAGGAGGCGTACATGGAGGCGCATCCTGAAATTACCTTTGAAAACGTATTCTACAACCAGGGCACGGATTATTTTCCGCAGCTGTCAACCGCTCTGGCTTCCGGGGAACAGCCTGACATTATCATGGGAAATCCGGCCATGTACCCGGACCTCATTGAAAACGGTTATGCAATGGACCTGTCGGATAATGAGGTCATCAGGAATATGGGGCTTGACCAGTATGATCTAAACGATGTGTCCGCAGACGGAAAAGTATATGCTGTTCCCATTGACTTTAAGACATCAGGTATCTTTTATAACAAAAAGATATTTGAGGAGCAGGGAATAGAAGTGCCGAAGACAAGGACCCAGTTTAAGGAAGTGATACAAAAGCTTCATGATGCAGGGATCGATCCCTTTATCGATGTGTACGGGGAAGGCTCCACCGGCGATCTGGAAACACGTTCCACCATATGGCCCAGGGCAATTGCAGCAGGGGATCTGGATATCTTTGATCAATGGATGAGCGGGAAGGCAGGGGTAGCGGATTATCCGTATGTGGAGGAGGCGCTGTCTGTGTGGGACGACAGGATGCTGTATCCGCGCACGGACGCCATGGCCAATAACCAGGACAAGGCCCTGGAATTATTCATAGCAGGGGAAGGCGCCATGATCTTTACAGGCAACTGGAATATCGGCGAGATCGAAGCCAGGGGAAAGGACCAGGGATTTGAGTTTGATTTCTTTGTACCGCCCATTGATGATACGGAAAACTCAGGAAAGATGGGAGTGCTGGTGGACCAGTGCTTTATGGTGAATCCTAACGCCGATGCCCTGGATGAGTCTTTGGGATTTCTGGAGTATTGGGTTACGGACGGCGCTTTAACCTGGTCTGAGGGCACACTGATGCCGCTGATCACAGGCGAAAGCTCCGACAAGCTCCTGCCCGTTGTCCAGACCATTGCCGAGGTGAAAAAATCAGGCAATTACGTATCTCAGGGCGCATTTACCAAACCTATGAACACTGAGTTTACCAATGCCTGGAGAAAAGCGCTTATAAGCTATGCGGAAAGTGTGGTCACAGGAAAGCCCATGACCCATGAAGAGTGCATTGCAAATATCCAGTCCATGTTTGACGATATCATTGCCACAAATTAAAAAGGTAAAAGGAGCAGAATCATATGACGAAAAGAGAACGGGTCAGGGCCGCGTTCCATGGTCTGGAGACAGACCATGTGCCGGTCTGCTTCTGGAAGCATGTACCCCAGGAGTTATGGCAGGAAGACAAATTTATTGAGGCACAGGTTGACTTTTACAAAAAGACGGATGTGGATTTTGTAAAGCTGTCAGCGGACGGGTATTTCGGCTGGCCGGCCCCGGCGCTTGGAAAACTGGAACAGGCAAAAGACCTGTATCAAATGAAAGCCTTTGGGCCGGATCATCCGTTTATCAGGGAGCAGATCCACCGCACCAAAAAAATCGTTTCAACCCTTAAGGATGAATGTTGCTGCCTGTATCTGATATTCTGCCCCCTTTCCTATCTGAGGCTGGAGATCGGTTATCCCAGGATGATGGAACTGATCAGGGAGGATCCGGAAGCGGTAAAACATGCCTGCCGCGTGATTGCAGGGGATGTAAAGCTCCTGGTCAGGGGGATCATAGAGGAAGCCGGATGTGATGGGATCTTTTACAGTGTACAGAATGGGGAAGTAAACCGTTTTACATATGAGGAGTACAGGGAATGGGTAACGCCCAGCGACAAGGAAGTCCTGGATTATGCCAATACCCTCAGCGACATGAATGCCCTGCACTGCTGCGCATGGGAGGAGATCAATAACAGGCTGGAAGACTGGTCTGACTATGACTCGGCGGTGGTGAGCTGGTCACGTTATATTGACGGCCTGGGCGTCAGCCAGGCAAAGGATACATTTAAACGCACGGTGTGGGGCGGGTTTGACAACCGCCTGGGAAGCCTTTTGTACAGCGGCACAAAGGAAGAGATCCAGGCGGAGACAAAAGCCCTTATAGAGGAAGGGGGAAAACGGGGGTTCATTATAGGGCCGGACTGCAGCATCCATGACGAACTGCCCCTTGAGAGGATCCGGTGGGTGGTGGAGACAGCAAGGTCTGTTTAGCAGAGTGGCTCTGCTGGAAGGAGAGATTTTATGTACGTAGCAAATGAATACCAGGCAGACAAGGAAAGATATGAACATATGGAATACGGCCGCTGCGGAAAAAGCGGCCTGAAGCTTCCGTGCGTTTCCCTGGGCCTGTGGCATAACTTTGGAAGCAAGGATAATTATGATACCATGAAGGCCATGTGCTTTACCGCGTTTGACCATGGTGTCACCCACTTTGATCTGGCAAATAACTATGGCCCTGTATATGGCAGCGCGGAAGAGAACTTCGGGCGGATCATGGAGAACTGCCTTAAGCCCTACAGGGAAGAACTGCTGATCAGCACAAAAGCAGGCTATGATATGTGGCCCGGGCCATATGGGGATGGAGGAAGCCGCAAATACCTGATCTCAAGCCTGGACGCATCTCTTAAAAGGATGAAACTGGATTATGTGGATATTTTCTATCACCACCGCATGGATCCTGATACCCCGGTGGAGGAGACCGTCCTGGCCCTGGAGCAGATTGTAAGAAGCGGCAAGGCACTTTACGCAGGAATCTCCAACTATGACGGGGAGCATGCCCGGGAGGCAATGAGGATTGCCCGGGAAGTCCGCCTCCCCCTTGTGATCAATCAGAACAGCTATAGTATTTTTAACAGGACCATTGAAGAAAACGGACTAAAGGAATATGCGGCCCGGGACGGTATGGGGATCATTGCATTCAGCCCTCTGGCCCAGGGAATGCTGACGGAAAAGTATATAAACGGTATTCCTGCGGACAGCCGCATTGCAAGGGACGGAAGGTTCCTCCACGCGTCCGATCTCACAACGGAGCGGGTGGAACAGATACGCAGACTGGATGCAATAGCCAGGGAGAGGGGGCAGACATTGGCTCAGATGGCGTTATCCTGGGTATTAAAGGACGGGGTCGTGACCAGTGTCCTGATCGGGGCATCCAGGCCGGAACAGATCATTGAAAATCTGGGGATTGTCGGCAATACCCATTTTTCCCAGGCAGAGCTGGATGAAATAGACAGGATCAGCAAATAAAGCGGCAGAAGGGAGCTGTTCAGATGAAACCACCTAAGATATCCATGAAGCAGGCCAGGATACATGGTACAAACCTGTTATTCCTGCTTCCTGCATTTGCCCTGTTTGCATTTGTTGTGATATTGCCTTTCCTACAGGGGATCCCCTATTCCTTTACCAACTGGAAGAGCGTCATCAGCACAAACTATGACTACGTGGGATTCAGCAATTACATTACTTTGATCAGGAACAGGTATTTTCAGCAGGCATTTTTACATACCTTCCAGTTTACTGCGATCTATGTGACTGGCGCCAATGTCCTGGGGCTTGGCCTGGCTCTGCTGCTGAACAGATCCAAATGGTACACAAATATTGCAAGGACCGTGGTATTCATCCCCTTTACAGTGGCCCTCACAAGCGGCGCCATTGTATGGAGCTATGTGTATACGGATATCATTTCCCCGCTGTTTAACATTGTAAGCCCTCTTGGAGTCTCCAGCCAGGTCATTCCGGCAATGGCAGTGATCGCCATATGGAGGGATATGGGATACTGTATGATGATCTACATTGCCGCCCTGCAGTCCATTCCCGATGATTACTACGATGCGGCCAAGGTGGACGGGGCCAACTGGTGGCAGAGGGTAAAGGGGATCACATTTCCCCTGATCGTCCCGGCCATCATATCCAATGTGACCCTTCTGGTGGCATGGGGGCTGAAATGTTTTGATTATCCCATGGCGGTTGCAAGAAACATGGAAGCGGCCCAGACAGCGGCCATGTATGTGTATGACAATATCTTCGGATTCAATAAAGCAGGACTGGGGCAGGCTGCTGCGATCATCATAACCGTGGTGCTGGTGATCCTGACATATGCCATAACGGCTGTCTGCAACAGGCTGGAGGTGGAGGAATGACAGGCATGATTGACAGAAGATACCGGCAGAAGATCCTAACCTGTATTAAGATCATCACGATCTTCCTGGTAATGACAGCAGTGATCGCGCCGTTTTACGTCAGCGTCATATACGCGTTAAAGGACAGCTCTGATATATCCGTAAACCGCCTGGCCTGGCCGCAGCATCCCACCATTAACAACTTTGTAAAGGTGATCACGGAAAATGAGCAGTTTATCACCGGGTATAAGAACAGCATCCTTACCACCATACCAGCGGTCCTGATCCTGATGACGGCAACCTCTATGGCAGCTTATGTCCTGGCAAGGTTTAACGGCAGGTTTTACAGAAGCGTTTACATGATATTTGTGTCCGGGATCCTGATCCCTATCCAGTGTATCATGCTGCCGCTGTACCTTAACTTCTTCCGCCTGGGACTTACCAATTCCAACCTTGGTTTTGTCATTGCCAGGACAGGGCTTCAGATACCCATCAGCATATTGGTAGTGACCGGGTTTGTAAAAACAGTGCCCCTTGATCTGGAGGAAGCGGCCAGGATAGACGGATGCAACCGTTTTACCATGTTCTGGAAGATCGTTTTTCCGCTTATGAAGCCGGTGAACGCAACACAGCTTGTACTGAATACCTTGTTTATATGGAATGATTACACCACTGCGGTCATTCTTCTGCGCAAGGTGGAATCCAGGACGCTTCTCCTGGCCCAGATGGCATATTTTAACGAATACACATCAGAACTTAACCTGGCATTTGCCTTTTTTATCCTGGCAATGCTGCCTATCCTGATCCTTTACTTCTGTATGCAGAAGTATGTGGTCAGTGGTATAATGATGGGAGCGGTCAAGGGGTAGGCGGGTACAGACAGGCACAGGGGGAAGATATGGCATATAAAGTAATTATTGTGGATGATAACCATAACACAGTGAAGTCGCTGTTATATGGTGTTGACTGGGGAGCGTTGAATCTGGAGGTGGCGGGAACCGCCTATGACGGAGAGCAGGGGAAGCGGCTGATGGAAGAAAAAAAGCCGGACATTGTAATTACGGACATCAACATGCCCTATATGGACGGACTCAGCATGGTGGAGACCTCCCTGGACCAGGATCTGGGCAGCAAGGTGATCGTGATCACCGGATACGACAAATTTCAATATGCAAGCCGTGCCATCAAGCTGTCCGTATTTGACTATATACTGAAACCAATTGATGATGACGAACTTTTAACCGCTCTGGAAAGAGCGGTTAAAAGCATTCAAAAAGACAGAAATGTTAACCGGCAGGTGACAGGCGTATTAAAGGGCCGGCTGATACTGGCCTTGATGTCCGGCCGGGACCTGCCTGTGTGGTCCCTGGTGAGCGACATACAGATCTGTAAAGGCAGCTGTGCCATGCTTGTTGCCTATGCCAATGACGGATTTTCCCAGCCCCTTCTCCAGAGGGTGGAATATTCAGAACAGCGGATCACCGGCAGAACCATATCCACCCTGTTGGAGGAAAAGCTTGTGATCTTGTGCACTTCAGAGGAAGAGGACATATCCTGGGAGATACAGTTAAAAGAAATCAGCGCTGTTTTATGTGAAAGCGACAGAACGGTCCGGATCGGGACGAGCCGGGTCTATGGGTTGAAGGATTCGGTGAAGGATCTGTATCTGGAGGCATATGAGAATATGCTGGAGGGGTATGGGGTTACAAGACCGGGAGAAATGGCAAAGACAGACATCCGCTATGGGAAAGCGGCCGACCTGCAGGCCGAGGCGGCCATGCTGGCCCAGGATATCAGGGGGACCGAGGATTACGAAAAGACATATGCCGCCTTTGAGCGGTGCACCGGGGGCAGTATCATTTCCCTTCAGGTAATGTCGGTGATCTATTGCACCAAGGTGATCCAAAAGCACAAGCAATGGGCTGTGTACCTGGATTCCGCCATCTACAGCGCGATCCAGAACACGTCCATTGAGATGTTTGGAAAATGGCTGAAGTCATTTCTAAAGGCCGTGGACCAGGCCAGGGACCAGGGAAAAGGAAAGTCGGAGCTGGTACTGAACGTGCTCCGCTATATGGAGATCCATACATTGGAGAATATCAAGCTGGAGCAGGTGGCCTCGGAGTTTTATGTCAGTCCCAATTACCTGTCTTCGCTGATCAGCAAGGAGACAGGCATCACCTTTCAGCAGCATATGATGAAAAATAAAATGGCAGTGTCCAAGCAGATGCTGGACGACACAAGGATGAGGGTGGAGGAGATCGCCTACGCGGTGGGATATGAAAACTATGTGAGCTTTTATAATGCGTTCAAACGCCTGGAAGGGATCACGCCCAGTGAATACAGAATGAGGAAAAGGGAGTAGATATGCTGGATTCCGTAAAGAAATTTGACAATCTTAAATTCAAACAAAAGCTGATCCTGGTATATTGCATTTCCCTTATTACAAGCCTGTTCTTATCCATCTGCCTGCTAGTGGTATTCTGTATCAACATATTAAAAAAGAATTATATCAATAACCTGGATGTGGTCACAAAACAGGTGGCTGATAATTTTGAGCGCAGGGTATCGGACACGGAAATGCAGCTGTTTAACACCATAAGCATGTTCCAGATCCCGGACTACATGTCCAAAATGGACGGGGACAAAAGCAGCTATGCAGGCCAGGAATTGGGATACATGGCCAACCAGCTGGTGTCCACCGTATCACCCTTTGATTTTGTATATGTTGAGACCAATAAAGGATATACCGCCGATACATCCCAGAAAATGGCGTCCGGGGGAGATGAGGCAGTGGAATTTGCAGGAAGGTTTGTTGAGGAGTCCAAGGACGCTGTGTTAAAGCAGGGTTATATGTGGGCATCGGATGAGCGGAACCACGTCTATATCCTCCATGCAGTGAGAAAGATCACATCCCTGAAGCATGTGGGGTATGCGGTGGCGCGGGTAAAGAGACAGTCAGTGGAAATGCTTAAGGATGACAAACATGACATAGCCCTGCTGTTTTACAACAGGGGAAGGAAATGCATCTATACGGAAGGCATGGAGGAACCGCTGCAGGCAGCTGTCCTGGAGCAGCTGGAGGCCGGGGGACACATGGAGGGCGGCCAGAGTTGGGATCGCAAGGCGTATTATGCCATAGAAAAGGAGAGCGCCGGGGGATGGCATATTGCGGGTATCATTCCCATGGTCAGCATTACGGGAATGGGGCGCAGCGTGGTGGTAAGCGGGATCCTGCTGGGACTCATATCCATGGTTCTGGGAAGCGGGCTGATGCACTACCTGACCCGCAAGGTAAGCCTTCAGCTGGAGGCGCTGACAAACTCCATGGCTTATGTGTCCGAGGGCAGTGTGGGGGTGGTGACCCCTGTTTACTGCCATGACGATATCGGACAGCTGACAGAGTGCTTCAACAATATGAACCAGAGGATTTCTAAGCTGCTGGACCGGATCGTGGCAGAGGAGCGCCTGAAAAACAAGGCGGAACTGGAAGCCCTGGAGTACCGGTATCGTTTTTTGCAGACCCAGATCAACCCACATTTTATATACAATGCTTTAGAGACAGTGAATGCGGTTGCCAAGATCAATAAAGCGCCCCAGATCAGCAAGGCCATCCAGCTCATCGGCAAGTATTTCAGGAGCATAACCGCCTATTCAGACCAGCAGTTTATCACCCTGAAGGAAGCGTTCAGTTCACTGGAAATATACATGGAGATCTATCATTATATCCAGGAGAATAATCTAAAGGTGGAGATCGATTATCCCCAGGAGCTGAAAGATGTAAAGATCCCCACCATGATCCTCCAGCCCATTGTGGAAAATTGTTTTGTCCATGGTATGCGTTCCGTTGAGGAGCTGTTTGTGATCCGCCTGAAGGCAGGACAGGCTGGGGATCATGTCCGAATCACCATAGAGGATAACGGAAATGGGATCAGGGAGGAGGTATGCGGAAGCCTCAGTGAATCCAGGCAGGGAAAGGGGGCCCATTCCGGGATCGGGCTGGCCAACATCACGGAGCGCCTTTTCCTGCTCTATGGGGATGAGGGCAGGCTGTCTATTGAAAGCAGCGGATCCGGGACAATTGTGACGATCACAGTGCCACCCCATTGTGTATCCCACGGACCTGGTTTATAATGGATAAACAGGAAAAAAGATAAGAGAGGATAGACCATGATTTCTATATTATATGAAGATCAGGATATTATCGTAGTACAAAAACCCCCGGGCGTGGAATCCCAGTCAGCCCGCGGATTTGCCCCGGATATGGTCAGTGAGATACGCCGCCATCTCCACAATCCACAGGATATCCACAAGCTAACCACAGCTAATTCCGGGTCCCAGCCCCCGTATGTGGGAGTTATCCACAGACTGGACAAGCCCGTGGGCGGTATTATGGTATATGCCAAAAACCAGAAGTCGGCAGCATCCTTAAGCGCCGCTTTACAGGACAAAAAAGTGGAAAAGTCATACATGGCGGTGGTATGTGGAAAACTTGTGGATAAACAGGGGGCATATGTGGATTATCTACGGCAGGACAAGAAAAACAACACTTCGTCTATTGTGGATAAGTCGGTGAAAGACAGCCGGAAAGCGGTCCTTAACTACAGGGAGATGGAAGTTATCCACAACCCTGGGGACGGAGAAAAATTCCTCTCATTAATAGATATTGAGCTCCTTACAGGGAGGCACCACCAGATAAGGGTGCAGTTTGCCGGTCATGGCACCCCCCTCTATGGGGATGGGCGGTATGGTATACACATATCCACAAAGGTTGACATAAAGGAGAAGCCTTCAGGGAGGATCTCCGGCCAATCTCCGGCCCTTGCCCTGTGCGCATACCGCCTGGCATTTCCCCACCCCGCTGCAGGGGAGAGGATGTGCTTTGAGATCAAGCCTTCCGGCGGTGCATTTGACTTGTTTTCATCATTAAAATAGGCGTAGCATCTATGGAGGCTAATATTAATGTTGCTGCTATCTGCCCGATTAACTGCCGGATATTGTTTTGATACCTCCTAGAAAGCAGACATGCACAGAGAATACGCAGTCCGCATATTCATGATCTAGCTGTCCTCCATATTTTTGGGCGCACAGGGAGGCGCTGCTTAGGCCGATTCCGTGAAGCATCCGGTCGCGCTTGCCGGATATAAGTCTTCCATTTTTGCAGCAGGGGGCATTGGGGGATGAATTGGAAATGTCAAAAAAGATCATTTCCCTCATACGGCGTATTTTGACAAGGATCCAGCCTTGGCCATGGGGCATCCGGGCGCTTGCCTCGTAGGCATTGTCGAGAAGATTGGAAAACAAACTACAGATATCCTGGTCCTCCATGGGATAGAGGTTCAGGGCATCTGCCTGTATGGTAAAACGGATACCGGCCCGTTTTGTCCGGCCTTTGGTATGGTTTAAAAGCACATCCAGAGTAGGCGTTCCGGTCCACACATCAGGTGTCAGGTGGTCCAGGGGGGCTCTTAGTTGGCTGATGTAAGCGCCGGCATTTTCCGTATCGCCCTGTCTTACCATGCCATCCAGGATCAGCAGATGGTTTTTTAAGTTGTGGGAAAGAATCTCCTGTTCCTTCTGTATTTGCTGCATCATCCCGTATTCCTGTTGTATCAACCTGTCCTTAAATTCCAGGATACTGCGCATTTCCCGCTCCTTAATATAATTGGCGTAAAAGAGCATGATCAGGCAGAGACAAAGGAGGATGACCAGACAGAGTCCCCAGCTGAACAGGGTGAGGACCGATATTTCCTTCAAGGTAAACATGGATAGATAACCTGTACCTAGAATGCCGAATAGGGATACGAAAAATACCATCCTTGGATTGTAAAATAGGGTTTCACGAAATGCTCTGCGCGCCATCAGATAAAATAGAAACAGCATGGCTTTGTCAACGGCAAGGTAAACGCATCTCCACAGGGACAGCTGGTTTAAAATAAACCGGGCAAATTCCTGGTTGCCTGCCATAACACCCATGACCGACATACAGAAGTAGTTGATGATATACATACAGAGGAAATAAAAACTCACCAGGGAAACCGCGTAAAACAGATCCACGTGAAACAGTACAACCGTAGTCATGCAGATAAAAAACACAAACCATAGGGTGGAGATCAGGGGATCGATTCCAAAATGGTCCATAGCCCTCACAGAGCCCACCAGGAGCAGGGACAGAAGAAAAAAGGGCAGGCGTCCTCGGATTCTGTCCGGCAGGAAGATTCCAATATAATGGTAACATAACCATGCCTCTACAAGATTAGAGCACAATTCCATTCCAGTGTATACTTGGTTGATGGTTGCCTGGCTCATAATTTTTTCCTCCAGTATGAAGTGATGGTATTGCGCACTTCCTTCTGGTTCCTGCGGCTGACTGGAATAACGGCTCCGTTATCCAGGAACAGCTCACTACCCTCCATTTTTTCCACGTGGAACAGGTTCACAATATAACCCCTCTCCACCATTAGGAATCCTCCCTCCCTTTTGGGGGCACACAACTCCCCAAGGACCTGATCCAGGGATTTACGGTGAAGAATCTTCTCGTGTTCAAGCACAATGACCGCATATTTCTGGTCTTTGTAGATATAAAGGATGTCATCCGCTGCTATCTTCCTCATCATGCGGGAGGACTCTATTACATAAGTGTCGTGGGAATTTCTTGTCAAAAGTCCGCAGGCATCTGACAGGGCCAGGGGCAGGCAGGTTTCCAGTTCCGATTTGGGGATATAACGGAAAACAGACAGTTCATAAGCCTTGACCGCATATTTTGTATGAGATGTGACAAAGACGGTCAGTGCCAGGGGAAGGAGCTTACCTATGGCGGACGCCAGGTTCATTCCGTTGTTTTCCGGCATTTCTATGTCCAAAAACAGAAGATCAAAGTGCCTCCCCTCCTCCACGTCATAAAGCAGCTGGCTGCTGCTTAAATAGGTGGAAATGTGTATGGCACAGGGGAGGCTCTTGGCCTGTGATGTAAGTATGGTGTGGATTTGTGCCACAAAACAGTGTTCATCGTCACAAACAGCAATCCGTATCATTGTTTCCTTCCTCTCAATTTCTCACTGCATCTTTGATTATGTCTCTGCTGATCTCCTTTACCCGGTCGGAACAGTTATATTCCTCATTGTTATAGAGAAAGGAATGGAGTTGCTTTACATTGGACTCCAGGGTATTAGGGATGACACAGTCCCCGCTTTTCCCAAGAGAAGCCTGTTGGTAGGTGAAAGGAAATCCCGTGGCAGCGCTGATATTATATTTGTTTATATTGCGCGCTATTTCCAGCAGGGATTCCTGGTCCATGGAGATCCCAATCTGGGGAAGCACTGTTTCAAGCACCTTCATCAAGGTTTTAAGATCTGCTTTTTTTGCTTTATCAAACACCTGGCTGATGACGGTTCTTTGCCGTTCGGTCCTATTAAAATCCGTGTCCATTTTACGCAGACGCATATAGGAAACAGCTTGTACTCCGTCCAGATGCTGCATTCCGTACTCCTCTAAATGACTGGATGGTAAGCCTGTTATATCCGCAGTTTCTGTTATAAATGCATTGATATAGTAAAACTCAGCTTTACTTAATTCAATGTCCACTCCGCCCAAAAGGTTAATGGAATCTGCCACAGACTTCCAGTTAAATGCGGCATAGTCATCAATGGCGATGTCCAGGTTGGTACTGAGGACGGCCACATTTCCGGCCGGGCCCTGGTCCATGTAGGACCAGCTTAATTTCCCATAGGTGTTACGGGTGGTATTGTTCATAAGGTAGGTGTCCCGATATACAGATACGAGACGGATATCGCCTGTTGTGCGGTTAATGGAACAGAGCATCTGCACATCCGCATTATTACCCTTGTCTACGCTGCCATTGCGGCTGTCCAGACCAAATACTGCCACAGTCCAGTATCCGTCCAACTGTTCCAGGGTCTTTTCATCCAGGTTTGGATTGGCAGTCATAGCGGGCAATTCAGGTGTATCAGGAAGGCGCTGTACGCTGCCAGTGATTTTTGTCATATAGATGAGCACAGAGCACAGTGCAAACAATAGGGTAGACAGGCAGAGCATGCCTGCTTTTTTCAGTACGGTTTTAAATATTAAATTCATATAGGTTTCCCCTTTTCTTCTCCTGCTGCAGCTCGGAACTGTTTTATGAGCATAATTATAGCACCCTGGGGGACGGGAGGAAAGAAGTGTCCTTAAACGGGTGGATTTAGTCCGTTAGCGAGAGAAATGCAGGGCAGGGCCGTGCAATCCATGTACAGAAATAAAAAAAGCGGGTAGTCATGCCCCGCTTTCAAATCATTGCTGCTGATCAGGACAACCTCAAGGCCCATTCCTTGCAATCCCACACGTCCGTGGCCAGCCCTTCATAGAACTCCGGTTCGTGGCAGATGAGCAGAATGCTTCCCTTGTATTCCTTCAGGGCCCGTTTCAGCTCCTCCTTTGCATCCACATCCAGATGGTTTGTTGGCTCGTCCAGAAGAAGGACATTGGACTCCCTGTTGATCAGTTTACATAATCTAACCTTGGCCTGTTCTCCGCCGCTTAGGACACGCACCTGGCTTTCGATGTGCTTGGTAGTCAGTCCGCATTTTGCAAGGGCGGAGCGCACCTGGTACTGGGTGTAGGATGGAAACTCCTTCCAGATCTCTTCCAGGCATGTGCTGGTATTGCCGGGAGCCATCTCCTGTTCAAAGTAGCCGATGGACAGGTAATCACCCAGCTCCACGCTTCCGTTCAGGGCAGGGGTGATACCAAGAATACTCTTTAACAGGGTGGTCTTTCCAATACCGTTGGCGCCCACCAGCACTACCTTCTGACCGCGTTCCATCACCAGGTTCAGGGGGCGTGAAAGGGGTTCGTCATAGCCAATGATCAGGTCGGTGGTCTCAAAGATATATTTGCCTGCCGTGCGTGCGTTGAGAAAATGGAATTCCGGCTTTGGTTTTTCCCTTGCAAGTTCGATCACGTCCATCTTATCCAGCTTTTTCTGGCGGGACATGGCCATGTTCCTGGTAGCCACCCTGGCCTTGTTGCGGGCCACAAAATCTTCCAACTCTGAGATCTCCTGCTGCTGGCGCTTGTAGGCTGCCTCCAGCTGCGCCTTTTTAGCTGCATATACTTCCTGGAATTTATCATAGTCCCCCACATAGCGGTCCAGACTCTGGTTCTCCATGTGATAGATCAGGTTAATTACGCTGTTGAGAAAGGGGATATCGTGGGAAATAAGGATAAATGCATTCTCATATTCCTGAAGATAGCGCTTCAGCCATTCGATATGCACCGCATCCAGGTAGTTGGTGGGCTCGTCCAGAAGGAGGATATCGGGTTTTTGGAGCAGCAGCTTTCCCAGGAGCACCTTGGTCCTCTGGCCCCCGGAAAGTTCGGTCACATCCTTGTCCATGCCAATGTCGTTCAGGCCCAGGGCGCGGCCCACTTCCTCCACCTTGGAGTCAATGATATAAAAATCATGTGCCATCAGCAGGTCCTGGATCGTACCCAGTTCCTCCATCATGGCATTCATCTCCTCTTCACTGGCATTCCCCATGTTGTCGCAGATATGGTTCATCTGCTCCTCCATCTCAAAAAGAAAAGCAAAGGCGCTTTTTAACACATCTCTGACCGTCATTCCCTTTTCCAGCGCCGTGTGCTGGTCCAGGTATCCTACGCGGACGTTCTTAGCCCACTCCACCTTGCCTTCGTCCGGCATGAGTTTATCCGTAATAATGTTCATAAACGTAGATTTTCCCTCGCCGTTAGCTCCGATGAGGCCAATGTGCTCACCCTTTAACAGGCGGAAGGAAACATCATGGAAAATTGCGCGGTCCCCAAAGCCGTGGCTTAAATGTTCAACATTTAAAATACTCATTTGTCTTAAAACTCCTTTGATTAATGGTATTATTCTACATGACATTGGGGATTCTGACAAGCTTAAAACGGAAATACCCTTATCATTTTATCTTCCCTGTGTTATACTCATAGGCAAAGAATGAGATCAGGAGCTGACAGGATGGATAAACAGAAGATCCGCATTATTAAAAAGAATGATGAATACTCCATGGAATACCAGCCCGGTGATATTTTTACCGTGGACAGCACCTGGTATGGCGGAGTGAATGTGACCAGTGTGTCGGGAATCCCTCTGTCCCTGGACAGGGATGAATATGAAGTGCTGAAGGATGAGGGACAGCCCCCACATCCCATTGACGCCTACTCCTATGAGGTGGGCGTCATGGATTGTTTCTGCGAAATGGTGTCCAGCGGACTTAAGAAGCTTGCCATGAGCCACCCCTGTGATACAAGGGCGGAGCGCGATTCCTATCTTGGCCAGGTGCAAAGGCTCTGCACCGAGTATGGGATCCGGTATTACCCCGAGGACCAGGCATTGATAACAGACCTGTTCCCGGAACGGGCGAATAAGGACAAGTTTAATTACCTGTTTTTCCGAACAGAGGATGTATTGGAACAGTATATGGCATTAAAGGAAAGGCAGAGATGCCTTATCAGGGATAATGGGTACACGGCACAGGCGCGTTATGAACTGGCCGTGGAATTTGGACTCCTTTTGTCCTACCCGGAGGATGGGATCGCCAGGCTGATCCAAAAGGCAACCGGGAAATAGCAGACAGAGAATTACAACGGTGTACTCTCGGAATCAGAGAGTACATAACCATGATCAGGAGGAAATTGTGGAACATCAAGGGCAGGAGAATCAAAAGCAGGAGAATCAAAAGCAGGAGAATCAAAAGCAGGGATACCAGGAGCAGGGACATAAGAGGCGGGTCCGCTATAAAGGCACCCATCCAAAGAAATATAATGAGAAATACAAAGAACTGCAGCCGGAAAAATATCCGGAGACAGTGGCAAAGGTGATCAGTAAGGGGAGTACTCCCGTAGGTATGCACATTTCCATCATGGTAAAGGAGATACTGGAGTTTCTTCAGATCCAGCCGGGACAGAAAGGCTTGGACGCCACTCTGGGATACGGCGGGCATACCCAGGAAATGTTAAAGTGCCTGCAGTCAAAGGGGCATCTGTACGCCCTGGATGTGGATACCATCGAGATGGCCAAAACCAGAGAGCGCCTTTTAAAGCTGGGATATGGGCCGGAGATCCTTACCATCAGGCAGCTGAACTTTGCCCATATTGACCAGGTGGCCGCGGAGGCGGGACCCTTTGATTTTATATTGGCGGACCTGGGCGTTTCATCCATGCAGATCGATAACCCGGAGAGAGGATTTTCTTTTAAAAAGGACGGGCCGTTGGACCTGCGCCTGGATTCTGAAAAAGGGATCCCAGCATCCCAGCGCCTCATGACCATTTCACGTGAGGAGCTTCAGGGAATGTTAATTGAGAATTCAGACGAACCCTACGCGGAGGAGATTGCAAAGGCTATTGTGAATGAGATCAAAAGGGGAAATGAGATAACCACTACCACCAGGCTGAGGGAGGTCATTGAGACTGCCCTTTCCTTTATCCCTGAGGCGGACCGGAAAGAGGCTGTTAAGAAATCCTGCCAGAGAACGTTCCAGGCCCTGCGTATTGACATCAACAGCGAATTTGAGGTTTTATACCAGTTTCTGGAAAAACTGCCGGATGTCCTGGCGCCGGGGGGACGTGTTGCCATTCTCACCTTTCATTCCGGGGAGGACAGAATTGTTAAGAAATCTTTTAAGCAGCTGCACAAGGCGGGGATCTACAGCGAGATCGCCTCAGATGTGGTGCGTCCTTCCGCGGAGGAGTGCGGCATCAACAGCCGCGCCAGGTCAACAAAGATGAGATGGGCTGTGAAGGCGTAGAAGGTCCCCGTCATTTGCCGGGTACGCCTGCTTTTGGTATAATAAAACGGAACAAGTGAAACAGGGCATATATGAATCGGAACATATATGACAGGAACAGGGAGACACAGCCATGAATATACAGATATTTGGAAGAAGCAAGTGCTTTGAAACAAAGAAGGCGGAGCGGTATTTTAAAGAGCGAGGGATTAGATTCCAGTCCATAAACCTGAATGAGAAAGAGATGAGCAGGGGAGAATTTACCCGTGTGAAGCAGGCGGTGGGCGGCCTGGAGAACATGATCGACCAGGCATGCAGGGACCGGGATCTGCTGGCTTTGATACAGTACATTGCCCAGGAAGACAGGGAAGAGAAGGTGTTTGAGAACCAGAAGGTGTTGAAACCCCCCATTGTGAGAAACGCATCCCAGGCTACGGTGGGATATCACCCGGAGATATGGAAAACCTGGGAATAGGGCATATACCTGGGAATAGGGCGTATATAAGAAATGTACAATGCCGGGAGACGGTTTTGGAAAGTGATGCCAACAGGATGATGGTTCGCAATATCGGGATGTGAGGCGGAGGTATGGGAAAATGGAACGCTGTGATGCAAAGGAACTGAAAAAGATCCTGCGAAAAGAAATCAGGGCAAAGATAGAAAGTTTGGATCCTGAATACTGTATACAGGCGGACCGGGACATTTTTAAACAGGTGACAGAACTGGAGGCATACAAACAGGGGAAGGCTATTTTCTGTTTTGTGGGCACCAAGGGGGAGATCGACACGGCCCCCATCATAAACCATGCCCTAAGCCTGGGCAAACAAGTGGCTGTGCCAAAATGCAGGTCCAAAGGCATCATGGATGCACGCCTGATCCAGTCCCTGTCAGATCTCAGGGTTGGGTTTTACGGGATTATGGAGCCGGATGAATATGCTCCCTGTCTCGGGCCGGAGAAGGTGGACCTGGCCATCATACCCTGCCTGTCCTGCAGCAGCAGTGGAAAGCGCTTGGGTTACGGCGGCGGATACTATGACCGGTACCTGGAACATGTGACAGGCCTGAAGGCTGTTATATGCAGGAGACAGATTATGAGGGATGATATTCCTGTGGAGGACCATGACCAGGATGTGGACCTGGTGATCTGCGAAGAAAACATATGGAGACTAGGGGAAAATGATCTTTTTGTGTCAGGGGGAAATAGTTAAATAGTTAAAATAGTTAAAGTTCTATGAAATCACGGATTTCCCCTTGACAAGTTGAGAAAAAAGGGATAAACTCATTAAAACTTCATAAGCATTGCGACACAGCTCGAAAGGGAGTAGTTTAGATATATTGTCAACATACTCGATTCGTAAGGAATCTGGCAATATATACCGTCATGGTTACAAGACTTTTATGTGTGGTTTGCAGATATTTACATATTCTGGCAAGCCATTCATGGAAGTCTTTTTTAATGCTGATACTAAAAAGACGGTTGCTGGCGCAGAAGATGGACTGATCAAGGAGGAGAGCATATGAAAGAATTTTATCAACAAACAAAAGAAGAGTTGCTGCAGCAGTTTCATGTCACGGGACATGGACTGTCCGGTGAGGAGTCGAAAAAGCGCCTGGTTGAATACGGGGAAAATGTCCTGGAGGAGGGAAAGCGCAAAAGCACCCTTCAGGTATTTTTTGAGCAGTTTTGCGACCTGCTGGTGGTGATCCTGATCATTGCAGCTCTTATTTCCATGGTGTCCGGCAATGTGGAGAGCACCATTGTCATCATTGCAGTCATTGTACTTAACGCGATCCTGGGAACCGTGCAGCATGCAAAAGCGGAAAAGTCACTGGACAGCCTTAAATCCCTGTCATCCCCCAACGCAAAGGTACTAAGGGACGGGCAAAAGATTGAGATCCCTTCCGCCCAGGTGGTTCCCGGTGATATCCTGTACCTGGAGGCAGGCGATCTGGTGGTGGCGGACGGCAGGGTCCTGGAAAATTATTCCCTTCAGGTGAATGAAAGTTCCCTTACCGGTGAGTCCACCAATGTAGATAAAAGCGATGGGCTGATCCATGATGACTGTGCCCTGGCCGACCGCGCCAATATGGTGTATTCCAGCGGTCTTGTAACCTACGGAAGGGCGGTGGTTCTTGTAACCTCCACCGGCATGGGGACGGAAATCGGAAAGATCGCGGCTCTCATGAATGCAACCAAGGAAAAGAAAACACCCCTTCAGATCAGTCTGGACCAGTTTGGAAGCCGTCTGGCCATGGGCATTATGGTCATCTGCGGCCTGGTATTCCTGCTGAGCCTGTACCGTGATATGCCTGTTCTGGATTCCCTGATGTTTGCAGTGGCCCTTGCAGTGGCTGCCATTCCGGAGGCCCTGAGCTCTATTGTCACCATTGTGCAGGCCATGGGAACTCAGAAAATGGCAAAGGAACACGCCATCATCAAGGAACTGAAGGCAGTGGAGAGCTTGGGCTGTGTATCGGTCATCTGCTCTGATAAGACAGGGACGCTGACTCAGAACAAGATGACTGTACAGAACATTTATATTAACCAGGAGATCATTTCCATAAACCAGCTGAATCTGCGCAACCAGCTTCACCGCTACTTGCTTTATGATGCGATCCTTACCAACGATTCCTCCATTGTGGACGGCAAGGGGATTGGCGATCCCACGGAGTTTGCCCTTGTGGAAATGGGCCGCAAAGCCACGGTGGATGAAAAACTGCTTCGGGAACTGATGCCCCGTCTGGAGGAGATTCCCTTTGACTCCGACAGAAAGCTGATGAGTACTAAATATGAGCTTCACGACATTCCAACCGTACTTACAAAGGGTGCCCTGGATGTGCTTTTGGACCGGACCGTCAAGATCCGCATGGAATCCGGGGTCAGGGACATTACCCAGGAGGATAAGGATGCCATCCTGCAGAAAAACCTGGAATTTTCCCAGGAAGGCCTTCGGGTGCTGGCTTTTGGTTATAAGGAAGTTCCTGAAAATTATACCCTGTCCCTGGACAATGAAAATGACTTCATTTTCCTGGGCCTGATCTCCATGATGGATCCTCCAAGGGAAGAATCCAAGGCAGCGGTTGCTGACGCCAAAAGAGCCGGCATCAAGCCTGTGATGATAACCGGAGACCACAAGATAACGGCCACGGCCATTGCAAAGCAGATCGGCATATTTGAGGACGGCGATATTGCCATGACAGGCCGTGAACTGGATGCCATGACAGAGGAGGAGTTAGACCGGAGCATTACCAGTATTTCCGTGTATGCCAGGGTTTCACCTGAAAATAAGATCCGTATTGTGGATGCATGGCAGAGAAGAGGATCCATTACAGCCATGACAGGCGATGGGGTCAATGATGCGCCCGCACTGAAAAAGGCGGATATCGGCGTTGCCATGGGCATCACAGGAACGGAAGTTTCCAAAGATGCGGCTGCCATGATCCTGACTGATGACAACTTTGCCACCATCATCAAGGCCGTGGCAAATGGACGTAACGTGTACCGCAATATTAAGAACGCCATCAAGTTCCTGCTGTCAGGCAACATGGCAGGCATCCTGTCCGTTTTGTACACCTCACTGGCAGCATTGCCCGTGCCCTTTGCACCGGTCCACCTGCTGTTTATCAACCTGTTGACAGACTCACTGCCCGCCATTGCCATCGGTATGGAACCGGCTGAGAAGGATCTGCTGGCAGAGGCACCCAGAAATCCAAAAACCGGCATCCTTACAAAGGACTTTATGCTCACGATCCTGACACAGGGCGGAATCATTGCAGTCTGTACCATGATCGCTTTCCATATGGGACTTTCCGGCGGGGATACGGGAATTGCCAGTACCATGGCATTCTCCACCCTGACCCTGGCGCGTCTGTTCCACGGATTTAACTGCAGAAGCAAACACAATATCTTCAGGCTGGGCTTTTCCAGCAACTGGTACAGCCTGGGAGCGTTTGCAGCCGGTGTCTGTCTGCTGGGGCTTGTAATGTTCGTACCGTTTCTACAGAAACTGTTCTCAGTCACACCGCTGTCATCCGCACAGATGGGAGAGGTATGCCTGCTGGCTGTGATCCCTACCGTGATCATCCAGGTATCGAAAATCTTAAGAGATTTTAGCCATAGGAATTAACCGGTATATGTGATATAATGTCCACATAGGCAAACGCAGTGCCGGAAGTTCGGGCGCTGCAGACCAGCAGGAGAAAGGGGCGGTGCTTTATGGATAAGGTTATTACAATAAGCCGTGAATTTGGAAGCGGAGGCCGTGAATTGGGAGTAAAGCTGGCGGATAAGCTGGGGATTCCCTTTTATGACAAGGAACTGATTTCCATGGCAGCAGACGATATCAACATTGCGGAGGAAGCATTCCGCCACTATGACGAGCATATCGTGGTGTATGATCCCCTGGACAGACAGTACTACCATGCATTTTCAGATGTGTATCAGATTCCCATGTCGGACCAGATATTTGTGGCCCAGTCCAATGTGATCAGAAGGCTGGCTTCCCATGGTCCCTGCATCATTGTGGGACGCTGTGCGGATATGATCCTTACGGACAGCCTGAACCTGTTCATCTATGCCAAGATGAAGGACAGGATCAAGAGGATGCTGGAACTGGAATCAGAGGCGGAATCAGACGGGAAAGAGATGGAACGCCGGATCCGTGAGGTGGACCGAAAGCGCAAGGAATATTACCAGTATTACACGGGCAACACCTGGGGACGTGCCCAGAATTACCATCTGTGCCTGGACAGCGGTCCGGTTGGAGTGGATGGATGCCTTAAAGCTGTTCTGGCTTACCTGGGCGAAGAAGATAAGATATAGTTTAATATGGTTTAAGACGCAGTACAGGGCGTCCTGCCGGTTAAAAGGCAGGGCGCTTTTTGTGCGCGCAGCAGGGACATTCCTGCTTGTGTCCCAGGCCTGTGCATAGTATAATGTAGGAAACAATGCTCTATTCTATAAAATACCATTAGGAGGCAAAAGATGAAACAGGATATGATAGTGATTCTGGATCTGGGAAGCTCTGAGAACACCAAGCTGGCCAGAGACATCAGGGAGATGGGAGTTTACAGTGAGATTTATCCCCACGATATTACAGCAGAGGAACTGAAGGCACTGCCCAATGTCAAGGGTATCATCATCAATGGAGGTCCTAACAATATAGTGGATGGAACAGCTATTGACGTGCTGCCGGAGATTTACGGGGCAGGCTATCCCGTGATGGCGGCAGGTCATGGGCCTGCGGCCTGTGAACGTTCCATTGGCAGCTGGGATGAGAATGGTGATCAGGTGCTCCGCTCCTTTGTCTTTGACACATGCGGCGCCCAGCCTAACTGGAATATGAAAAACTTCATATCTGACCAGGTGGAACTGATCCGCCAGCAGGTGGGAGACAGGAAGGTCCTCCTGGCGCTTTCGGGCGGGGTGGACAGTTCTGTTGTGGCCGCTCTTCTGATCAAAGCCATTGGGAAGCAGCTCACCTGTGTCCATGTAAATCATGGCCTGATGAGAAAAGGAGAATCTGAGAGCGTGATCGAGGTGTTCAAGGATCAGATGGAGGCCAACCTTGTGTATGTGGATGCCACAGAACGTTTCCTTGGAAAACTGGACGGAGTAGCTGACCCTGAACAGAAGCGCAAGATCATTGGCGCCGAGTTCATCCGCGTGTTTGAGGAGGAGGCCAGGAAACTGGAGGGAATTGATTTCCTGGCACAGGGGACCATTTACCCTGATATTGTGGAGAGCGGAACCAAGACCGCCAAGGTGGTCAAGTCCCACCACAATGTGGGCGGCCTTCCCGAGGACCTGGATTTTACCCTGGTAGAGCCGCTGCGCCAGCTGTTTAAGGACGAGGTCCGTGCCTGCGGCCTGGAACTGGGACTTCCCTATGCCATGGTATACCGTCAGCCATTCCCCGGCCCGGGATTGGGCGTGCGCTGCCTTGGGGCCATCACAAGGGAACGCCTTGAGGCAGTCAGGGAATCTGATGCCATCCTCCGCGGGGAATTTGCAAATGCAGGCCTGGACAAGAAGGTATGGCAGTACTTTACCATTGTTCCCGACTTTAAATCCGTGGGCGTAAGGGACAATGCCCGCTGCTTTGATTATCCAGTGATCATCCGGGCTGTAAACACGGTGGATGCCATGACAGCCAGCATTGAGCGGATCGATTATGAGGTTCTGCAGAAGATTACGGACAGGATCTTAAATGAAGTAAAGAATGTGAACCGGGTGTGTTATGACTTGAGTCCGAAGCCAACGGCTACGATTGAGTGGGAATAATTCCGCAGAAGCACTTCCCCGGCTGTAGAGCCGTTAAAGTAATCCCGAAAATTTCCCAGTTATCAATAAACTTGTCTTGAAATTCTCGTGGCGTAAGGGGTTTCTTATTGTTAGGTGTTAATTCTAAATAAATAGTGTAGGCTGCAGCTTGGATGCTGACACGCTGTTCAAATAGAATATCATCTCTCAATTCATCGTCCCTATCCCCTTTATTTTAAGCAATGTTATTAACAGGTGAGATGCCAGTATTCAGTATTGGATATATGGCATCTTTTCTAAAATACAACCGTTGGGGAGTATGGGTTGGCTTAAGCACATTGTCGGCACCAGGGAACAGCACCCCTTGCCTTTGCTCCGCCCGCTCGTCCCTGACAGGGAGTCATCAGTTGGCAGGAAAGAAACAGGGAACAAACGGCCCTTTACAATGGACCTAAGTTCATGGATGGATCGTATGATAAGCCTGTTCCCCCCACTGGCCTAACTCCTTCAGGGCAGGGTGGATAGCTTTTCCCAGCGGGGTGAGGGAGTATTCTACCCTGGGTGGGATCTCATTGTACTGTACCCGGTTTACCAGCTTGCTTTGTTCCAGCTCCTCCAGGCTTTTGGAGAGCATGACGCTGGAGATACCGGTCAGGCGCCTCTGTAACTCATTGAAACGAATGGTTTCCTGCTGGTTCAGTTCCCAGATGATTCGTAGCTTCCATTTTCCGTTTAGCAATCCTAAAGCATACTTTACAGGACACTCTTCCATTATAATACCCCTTTACTTAGTTTTTGCTTAGTAAATTAATAAAAATTGCGTACTTGAACTTTATTTACCATTATTTATAATCATAAGTATAAACTGAAAAAAAGTAAAGGAGATCTGCTTATGAATATTCTAAAAGCAATTGAAATGAGAAAAAGTGTGCGGTCCTACACGGAGGAGAGAATTGAAGAAGAAAAGTTAAAGGCCATGATCCGGGCAGGTAATCTGGCGCCGGTATTTGGCCGGTTCCATATCACTGTGATCGAAAATCAGGATCTGCTCCGGGAAATCAATGATATTACTCTGGATATGATGAAACACTCCGGAAACGGGTTCATGGAAAATCAGGCAGCCATAGAGGGCTATCAGCCTCTCTACGGCGCCGGGGTAATGTTTGTCCTGTCAGTGCCTGGCGGTAATGATGAACATGGTTTTCAAATGGCTAATGCTGCCTGTGCGGCGGAGAATATGATTGTGGAGGCCACGGAACTGGGTTTGGGTTCATGCTTTATCATGGGCCCTATGATTGCCTTTTCCAAGGATGAAGTGGCTGAAAAAGCTCAGATTCCTGAAGGGGATGTTCCTCTTGTGGGCATACTGGCAGGTTACCCGGCGCAGCCTCTCTCCGTAAATGAGCGGAGGGAACCTGACAATGTGACCTGGCTAAAATAAAGAAAACAGTATCCCTCAACATGCAGAAATCTCCCGCATACGCCTGCGCATCTCCCCGGAATATGTTAGTGCAGCTACTGTACCCGGTTTTCCCGCTTCCAAACAAGACATCTGGAAAGGGCCTGCTTCAGCTGGTCGATGGAAACAGGCTTGGCCAGATGACCGTCCATACCGGCCAGATGGGCCCGATTTGCATCCTCGGCAAATGCGTCCGCTGTCATGGCGATAATGGGGAGTTCATTGATGCGTTCCATTCCTGAACTGCGGATCTCCCTGGCGGCATCATAGCCGTTCAGTACAGGCATTTGTATGTCCATGAACACGATATCGTAGTACAGGGCGGGGTGGGAACACACGGCATCCACGGCCTGGCGCCCGTTCACAGCAATTTCCACGGTGGCGCCCAGCATTTCCAGCATCTCTGTCGCGATCTGGCGGTTGATCTCATTATCTTCCACCAAAAGCACACGGAATTCAGGGAAGGATTCCACGGGGGGAATTTCCTTTTTCCGGGTCAGGGAATAGCCTGTACCGCATTTGGCCAGGTAAAGTGTTATGATAAATCGTGATCCTTTTCCATATTCGCTTTCCACTGAAATCTCTCCGCCCATCATGGAGATGATATTCTTTACAATGGTCATCCCCAGCCCGGTTCCGGGAATTTTACTGGTCCTGCTGTCATCCGCCCGGCTGAAGGGTTCAAAGATATGCTTTAAATACTCGGGTTTCATTCCGCTGCCCGTGTCCTCAATAACAAAGCGGTAGGTTCCCGCGTGCTGGTCCAAAGGCTTGATCTCACTTAGGGAAATGGAGATTCTGCCGTTTTCCCCTGTGTATTTGGAGGCATTTTCAAGGATATTGACCAGTACCTGTTTGAGGCGCATCTCATCCCCTGTTACATGGGGATAAAGTTCTTTATCTATATGGACGGACAGGGTCTGATGTTTGTTGTCCATGGGAATGCGCACGATTTCCACCGCATTCATCACAAGGCTTCTCAGGTCAAGTTCACGTTCCGCAAGTTCCGCGGCGCCGCTTTCAATCTTGCTCACGTCCAGCACCTCATTGATCAGGCTGAGAAGATGGGCTCCGGAGCTGGCTATTTTTTCAAGGTAATCCCGTATCTTTTCTTCCTCATCCACATGGAGGCGGGCCAGCTCGGTCATTCCTACAATTGCGTTCATGGGGGTGCGGATGTCGTGGCTCATCTTAGACAGGAAGTCGCTTTTGGCCTGGCTGGCTTTTTTTGCCTTTTCCAGGGCCTCCTCCAGAAGCTGTTTGGCCTGACGCTCTTTTTCCAGGGCTTCCTCCTGCATACGGCGTTCATCATCAATATTCCTGGAAAGAGTGATTTCAATGATGTCGTCCGTATAAGGACTGATCACCCGCACTACCTGGGTGAAATTCCAGTGATAGATTCCGTCCTCACCCAGATGGGGGACTTTCATGGAGACAATGCGTTCGCCCTGAAGAAAGGTCCGGGTCAGATGGCTTCGCAGGAATTTGTCCAGGAATTCCTGGCGGTAATCCGGATGGACCGTGGCACATTCAGATTGGATCAGATCATCAAAGCAACCGTGGCTGCCGGGGCGCTTTACCGGAAAACGGTTGTACTCCAGCATTTTATATGTATTCTGGGTCAGGTTCACAGCGATCAGCATATGATAGGCAGCCCGGGCAGCTGTGGCCAGCTGGCTGACTTCAAGATTCCGCTGTATTTCCAGCAAAAATTCGTCCTGTATGTCCCGGAAGACCAGGACACACCAAATGTCCCGGTTCTCCTGCCGGTCCTCCTTTGAATCAAGGAGAGCGGCTGAGAATTCTACCATGTGGTAGGTCCCGTCACTGAGTATGCGGCGCAGCCGTCTTGTAATATGTCTTTTTCCTTCCCCGAATAACTTAATCATTGCTTCCCGGGAAAACGCCTGGTTAAACGCCTCCAGATCATCGGGATGCAGGGTTTTCTGGGCATATTTTCTGTTTTCGGCGCCAAAATTCCCCTGTTCCGGAATATGGCTCCACATAGCGTCCTTTTGGCAGTTTACATAATAGTCCGCGGTCAGGTTGGCAATGATGCACTCGTCAAAGACGGTCACAAGGCTTTGGGCATACATCTGCCTTATCTTATGGACGCCCTGTTCCTCCTCAAAGTTAAGGCGGTGGGGCGTGGCGGTCACCACCACGGCGGGGATACGGCCATCCCATGCGATCCGGTTGGCAGTAACATCTACCGTGGATCCCAGCAGGGGGTCGTAACATACAATATGGCTGGACGGACCGTCCTTCAGGGCATCCAGGGGACAATTGGCGCATACCTCGGGCCATACCTCATTGCACCTCATTCCAAGGGCAGCTTTCCCGCGCCCGGTATCCTTACATCGCCGGTTAAAATACAGCAGCTGGTGGTTCCTTTCATCGATGACATAAACGCTTGTCTCAGTCAGCGCATTTAGCAGATTCATCAGATTGTCAGCAGACATAATTGCCTCTCCTCATTATCATAGGGCCTGATACATACAGCCCATTGGCCGGTCCGTTGTATGTGCATAAATTACATTCATTATACAACCAACAGGAAAAAATAGAAAGAGGGTGATTGTGGTTGGACTTGTACCAATGGGTAATTTTTGGTACAATAGTCTGGAGAGAATTTAGAATATGTAAAATTGCGGCGTACAGCCGGCGGGGGACAATTTTTAAACATATTCTAGGAAAGGATTGCTGCAGTAATTGCACCGGTACATAACGTTATGGGAGAACTGTCTCACTTAAAAAGCAAGCTGCTTGCGGAGCAGGTTCAGGAACAGATATACCAGTACATACTGAATACCCCTATTGCCATAGGGGCCAAGCTGCCGAATGAGTTTGAACTGGGGGAAAAGTTTGGGGTTGGCAGAAGCACGATCAGGGAAGCGGTAAAGCTTCTTATATCAAGAGGAATCCTGGAGGTGCGCAGAGGCTCCGGTACTTACGTGGTCAGCACCACGCCCATGGATCTGGATCCTTTGGGGCTGGGGGCGGTGGAGGATAAGATGGCCCTGGCCATGGATCTTGTGAATGTCCGAATGATATTAGAGCCAGGCATAGCGGAGATGGCTGCCATGAATGCAACAGCCCGGGATGTGGAACGCCTCAGGGAACTGTGCGCCGTCATTGAGCAAAAGATTGAAACAGGGGAAAACTATATTGAGGAGGACATCGCTTTCCACACAGCGGTGGCAAAGTGTTCCGGCAATATGGTGGTGGAACAGCTGGTACCTATCATTGATACGGCTGTTATGATGTTTGTAAATGTAACTCACAGAAAACTGACCCAGGAAACCATCATGACCCATCGGGCCGTGACCGATGCCATTGCGGAAAGGGATCCCATGGGAGCAAAGTCGGCCATGATGATGCATATGACATTTAACAGGAATATGATAAAGGACATGATGAAGCAGTAAATAAATACGTGCTGTGATAAAAAGCAGTCTGATGACATCTATGGATAAAACCTTGAGAGCGGCTTAAGGCCGGCAATGGGGAGTTTATCTGTGGATGTTTTTTATTCTAAGGAAGTTTGGTAACTGTTCACGCCGTCCTGAACTGTTACGAGGTTTGTATAAAATGCACAATCTAAATAGGCATATTTTAATGAAAAAATGGAAATGTAGTCTGATGACTTGAAAAAAATAATGAATAATGCTACTATAAAACCAGAAAACATCTGATGAATTATTATACTGAGGAGGTATGATCATGGAATTGAACAGCCAGAAAGTGAGAGCGCTTGCTCCTGAGAATGATCCATTAAAGATTGGAATGGGGTGGACGGTTGAGGATCTGGATAAACCGCAGATCATGGTGGAGAGCACCTTTGGAGACAGCCATCCGGGAAGCGCTCATCTGGACCAGTTTGTAAACCAGGCACTGAAAGGGATTGCTGACGCCGGAGGAAAGGGCGCCCGGTATTTTACCACGGATATCTGCGATGGTATTTCCCAGGGGCATGATGGGATCAACTACTCCCTGGCACACCGGGATATGATCGCCAATATGATTGAAATACATGGAAAGTCCACTGGTTTTGACGGCGGTGTGTTTATTGCCAGCTGTGATAAATCCGTTCCCGCATGTCTCATGGGGCTTGGCCGCCTGGACATGCCATCCATTGTTGTCACCGGAGGGGTGATGGATGCAGGCCCGGACCTGCTGACCCTGGAACAGATCGGCGCCTACTCTGCCATGTGCCAGAGAGGGGAGATCACAGAGGAAAAACTGACTTACTACAAACACCATGCATGTCCCTCCTGCGGCGCCTGTTCATTTATGGGGACTGCTTCCACCATGCAGGTGACGGCAGAGGCCCTGGGCCTTATGCTTCCCGGCTCCGCTTTAATGCCGGCCACCTGTGGGGACTTAAAGGAAATGGCTTATAAGGCAGGGGTACAGGTGATGGAGCTGGCACGAAAAGGCATTAAGGCCAGCGATATTGTGACTATGAAGTCATTTGAGAATGCGATCATGGTACACGCAGCTATTTCCGGTTCCACCAACTCACTGCTCCACATTCCCGCTATTGCCCACGAGTTCGGCCTGGAGATAGATGGGGATACCTTTGACCGCATGCACAGGGGCGCCCACTATCTGCTGGATATCAGGCCCGCGGGAAAGTGGCCGGCTCAGTTCTTCTATTATGCAGGCGGTGTTCCTGCGGTGATGGAGGAGATTAAATCCATGCTTCACCTGGATGTGATGACCGTAACAGGCAAGACCCTGGGAGAAAACCTGGAAGAGCTGAAGAACAACGGTTTTTATGA
Source organism: Clostridium sp. FS41 (assembly GCF_000954015.1). Lineage (NCBI taxonomy): Bacteria > Bacillati > Bacillota > Clostridia > Eubacteriales > Clostridiaceae > Clostridium > Clostridium sp. FS41. The sequence continues at coordinate 220,411 of NZ_JYHN01000062.1, read as the reverse complement.
TAAATGTGAGGGATACCTGAAGCAATGGGGGCTAAAGCGCACGGATGTGATCCGTACATTTGACCAGCCCATTGGAGCAGACGGGACCGTTGCCATATTAAGGGGCAACCTTGCGCCGGAAGGGGCTGTTGTAAAACACTCTGCGGTTCCAAAGGAAATGTTCCAGGCAGTTCTCAGGGCAAGGCCCTTTAACTGTGAGGAGGATGCCATTGAGGCTGTTATTTCCAAGAGGATCAAGCCGGGGGATGCTGTATTCATCCGCTATGAAGGACCTAAGGGCTCCGGCATGCCGGAAATGTTCTATACCACAGAGGCTATTTCCTCTGACCCTGAACTTGGCAAGACCATTGCCCTGATCACGGACGGACGGTTCTCAGGCGCATCCAAGGGGCCGGCCATCGGTCATGTGTCACCGGAAGCAGCCCAGGGAGGTCCCATTGCCCTGGTGGAGGAGGATGACCTGATCCGCATCGATATCCCGGCCCGGGTACTGGAGATCATTGGCGTTAAGGGAGAGGAACTTCCCAAGGAGGAGATCGGCCGGATCCTGGCAGAGAGAAAGAAAGCCTGGAAGCCAATGCCGCCTAAGTATACAAAGGGTGTGCTTAAGATCTTCTCTGAACATGCAGTGTCCCCTATGAAGGGCGGATACATGGTTTAATGAAGTTACTTTTGATTGAATATTAGAAAAAAGTGGCTGGTATATTTTCCAACCATCGGCTCATACTAAGAGGGTACAAAGGAAGTACGAATCAGAAACAGGTGAGTCCATGGAAAAGCCCGGTAAGAAACTGAAGAAATTATTAATCATAACAGGAACCACGGGAGCGGTGTATGCCGGGTTTAAATACCTGCTGCCCCTCGTGGCTCCTTTTTTCGTGGGTTATATTTTTGCATTGCTCCTTCGCCCGTCCGCCCGTTTCCTGGCATACCGGATGAGGGTTACTGTGAAGGGAAAGAGATACCACATGCCTATTGGAGTGATCGGAGGCGTGGAATTTCTCATATTGGTATCTATCCTGGGAACAGGACTGTATCTGGGAGCAGTGAAGCTGTGTGCAGAGGGAAAAATGCTCATGATGCGGCTTCCTGTGTGGATCGACCGCTTTGACATATGGCTTACAGGCAGCTGCCACCGGGTGGAGGCTGCCTTTGGACTGCGGTATGACTGTGTGGCGGACATGGCCGGGGAAATGCTTTATAATCTGGTAGACACGGGAAAGGCTGCAGCCATGCCCTTTCTTATGACCAATTCCCTGTCCATTATCAGCTGCCTTGCAAAGGGGGCAATTGTCAGTCTGGTGGTGTTCCTGGCAGCTATCTTAAGTCTTCAGGAGATGGAGGATCTGAGGGTGAGGAGGGATCAGTCCACCTTCAGAAAGGAGTTTAACCTCATAGGCGGAAGGCTGGTACAGACAGGCAAGGCGTGGTTTAGGAGCCAGGGAATTATACTGTTCATAACCACCGGACTGTGTATCGGGGGAATGTTCCTGATCAAAAATCCTTATTACATCATGGCCGGTATTGGGATCGGCATACTGGACGCCCTGCCTATATTCGGCACGGGTACTGTTCTGATCCCATGGGCCGTGCTGGAACTGCTCATGGGAGACTGGAAACAGGCCGTCATTCTCACGGTCCTGTATCTGGTATGCTACTTTGTCCGCCAGATCATGGAGGTGCGTATGATGGGCGGACAGGTGGGGCTGTCGCCCCTTGAGACCCTGGCTTCCGTGTATGTGGGGCTGGAACTGTTTGGATTCTTTGGCTTTATACTGGGTCCTCTGGGTCTGCTTTTGGTGGAGGATCTGGTAGAGGTATGGACCAGGGAGCCAATGGGGTGATGAAAGATGGAGATAAGAGATGGGGATAAGAGATGGGGATAAGAGACGTCCTGCATATTGTTTGCTTTTAAGCATTGACAAAGTAGTGTTTCTGGCGTAAAATCAACAATACGTGAAAGAAATGATCCGGAGCGTGTTCTAAACACGCCCTACCATGATGTTATATGAATAGATGACAGACAGCGTTGAAGGGGAATAGTAAGCCTGATGCACGTCACAGAGAGAGGACTCACGGTGGAAGGTCCTTACGCCAGCACATGCCCAACCAGCCCTGGAGCTTTGTATGATGAATGCAACGTAAGTCCGGCGTTAACGGATTATGAGAGAGCGGTTCGTGTTTAACGGCTGCCGGGGACAGACCCTGGGCAGTGATGGACAGGACGCTAACTTGGGTGGTACCGCCGAGTCATTCGGTCCCTTGCACAATATAATGCATGGGATCGGATGGCTCTTTTTGCGTAAAACAGTGAATGAAGCATTGAACCAGCTGATCAGGTGATAAACTGATCAATGATGAAGAAAAGGAGAAAAGTCATGGCAGACAATAAGAAAATGGTGGAAGCCATCACATCCATGGATGAGGATTTTGCCCAGTGGTATACGGATGTGGTAAAGAAGGCTGAGCTGTGCGATTACGCCAGCGTTAAGGGATGTATGGTGATCAAGCCCGCAGGGTATGCAATCTGGGAGAATATCCAGAATGAGCTGGACCGGAGATTTAAGGAGACAGGTGTACAGAATGTATACATGCCTATCTTTATTCCCGAGAGCCTGCTTGAAAAGGAAAAGGATCATGTGGAGGGATTTGCGCCTGAGGTTGCGTGGGTGACCCACGGCGGTCTGGAGCCCCTCCAGGAGCGTATGTGTGTAAGGCCTACTTCCGAAACCCTGTTCTGTGATTTCTATTCAAAGGATATCCACTCCTACCGTGACCTGCCAAGGGTATACAACCAGTGGTGTTCCGTTGTGCGCTGGGAGAAGACCACCCGTCCGTTCCTGCGCTCCAGGGAATTTTTGTGGCAGGAAGGCCATACGGCCCATGCAACCGCTGAGGAAGCGGAGGCCAGAACCATCCAGATGCTGAACGTATACGCGGATTTCTGCGAGGAAGTTCTGGCAATCCCTGTGGTCAAAGGACAGAAGACCGACAAAGAGAAGTTCGCAGGCGCTGAGGCGACATATACCATAGAATCTCTGATGCATGACGGAAAGGCCCTTCAGTCAGGGACCAGCCATAATTTTGGAGATGGATTTGCAAAGGCCTTTGACATTCAGTTCACGGACAAGGACAATACACTAAAGTACGTACACCAGACATCCTGGGGTATGACCACACGTATGATCGGCGCCCTGATCATGGTACACGGTGATGACAACGGGCTGGTGCTTCCTCCCAGAATCGCTCCGGTCCAGGTGATGATCGTGCCGGTACAGCAGCAGAAGGAAGGGGTTCTTGACAAGGCGTTTGAACTGGAGGACCGCCTTAAGAAGGCTGGTTTCTCTGTAAAGACGGATGATTCCGAGAAGAGCCCGGGCTGGAAGTTTGCCGATTGCGAGATGCGCGGGATCCCCCTTCGTGTGGAGATCGGACCAAAGGATATGGAAAAGAACCAGGCGGTTCTGGTACGCCGTGATACCCATGAAAAGACCTTTATTTCCCTGGATGAGCTGGAGGCAAAGGTTTCAGAAATGCTTGAAACCATTCAGAAGGCCATGTACGAGAAGGCAAAGGCCCACAGGGATGCCCACACGTATGCGGCAACAGAGTGGGATGAGTTTGCAAAGACAGTGGACAGCAAGCCGGGCTTTGTAAAGGCCATGTGGTGCGGATGCCAGGAGTGCGAGGATAAGATCAAGGAAGAGACAGGGGCCACCTCCAGATGCATGCCATTTGTACAGGAGAGCCTGTCCGGCCACTGTGTGTGCTGCGGAAAACCTGCCAAGAAGATGGTTTACTGGGGACGGGCATATTAATGACTGGCTGTATGCTGTGAAACAGACTTTATAAGGCGGACATTGTGATGCAGGCATTAAGAAAAAGGCATTGTCAAAGGGAAGGGCATGGGGAATGATACCTCATGTCCTTTTTGGCGATAGTTCTAAAGAATAGATAAATAGTACAATAAAATAGGAAACTGTGATATGATAAAGCAAGACCAATGTTTTACAAGTGAGTCACGGGGAGTTATTGAATGATGGAAGAAATTAACTTAGGAAAAAAAGTCCAGGATTTCCGCAACATGAGAGGCATGAGCCTTCGGGAACTGGCTAAACGCGCTGGCATGACTGCCTCTATGCTCAGCCAGATAGAAAGGGACTTGGTAAACCCTTCCATAAGTACGCTAAAGGCTATAGCCCAGGCGCTGGAAGTGCCCATGTTCAAGTTTTTTAAGGAGGATCTGCCACAGGTACAGATGATTGTAAGGAGGGGGGAGAACAAGACGATCGGACATCCGGATGCAGATCTGGCTTATACTCTTTTGACCCCGGATGTAAGGGGAAGCATTGAATTCTGTATGATGTCCATACCGCCGGGATTAACTTCGGGAAGAAATCCTCAGGAACATGCGGGTGAGGAAGTGGCATATGTCATCAATGGCAGTGTGGAGATTACCGTTGCCGGGGTTCCTTACCGGCTGGAGGAGGGAGACAGTATCCGTATACCTCCTTTAACTCCTCATCAGTGGAACAATCAGGGAGGGACCATTGTGCAGGTAATATTTGCGATCACACCCCCCAGTTTTTAAATGCAAGTTGATATAAGCAAAATGTAATAATAATATGCGTTAAGCTGTGATTAACTATGATCGCAGCTTTTTTGTTGCATATATACATTGAATAGCTAATATCATAGTAAAAATATAAAAAATAGATAAAAAGTACTTTACAAAATGTAAAGTATATATTAATATATGGTTAAGTTACAATTAACAATCATTAAACAAAAGCGAAAGGAGAAGCGGTATGGAAAAGGCTAAAAAATTGGAGTTTTACGGAGGCAATGGGATGTCATTGGTGCCCTTCATTGTATTCATTGTGATTACAATCGGGTTATCATTTATCAATGCGGCGGATCTTAACATGATGATCGCCTCTGGTGTAATCGGTCTTATTGTTGGTATGCTGCTGGTAAAGGACAAGCCAAGATACTGGGACATTGTGTTGGAAGGCCTGGGGGATAAGATGGCCATGACAGCGGTTCTTATCTGGCTGATAGTGGGCATTTATGGCTCTGTACTAAAATCAGGGCATTTGGTAGAGGGACTGGTGTGGCTCAGTGTTAAGCTGCATTTATCAGGAGCAGGCTTTTGTGTGGCAACCTTTTTATTTTCAGCTACATTTGCCCTGGCCACAGGCGCTGCTTTTGGTACCGTGGCAGCCATGAGTTATATTTTGTATCCTGTTGGCATCCTTATGGGATGCAATCCTGCAGTGCTGGGAGGCGCTATTATATCGGGAGCTATTTTTGGAGATAATATTGCACCTGTCTCAGACACGACCATTGTATCTACCACAGGCCAGACTTACACAAAAAAGTCAGGAAGTGCGGAAATCGGCGGCGCTGTTAAGGACCGTTCCAAATACGTTATAGTCACGTTCCTTATTTCAATTGTGCTGTATGCCATATTCGGGGGAGCCAAGTCGGGACAGGGACTGGACACTGGTGTGGCGGCGGCCCTGCTTGCTGAGAACCAGAATCCTGCCGGACTTCTTATGTTGGTCCCCACTGTGATTGTTATCGGAATGGCGGTTATGGGGAACAACCTGTTTGTTACCCTTCCTGTAGGGATTATCATTGCAGTAGCTGTAGGTTTGGGAGGAGGATTATTTGGATTTTCAGACCTGTTCCGCATTGAAAATGGAGCAGCTATGGGAGCATTTCCGGACGGCGTGGCTGGAATGCTTAGCGTGTGTATTCTTTTGATGGTTGTAGTTTCCATGGGTTCCCTGCTCATTTCCAGCGGATATATGGAAGAACTGGTGGAGCATCTCAGCAGGAACATTAAAACCACCAGGGGGGCGGAGCTTCTCATCTTCCTGTTCAGCAGTGTGTTCTCCGTTCTGATCAGTGCGATCAACACCATTCCAAACATCTGCGCATCGCCACTGGTAAATGCAGTGGGACAGAAGGCAAAGCTTCACCCGTACCGCAGAGCCAACTTCCTGGCTGTGGCGTGTGATTCCTTTAACGCCTGCATGCCCTTTGGCGGCAGTGTACTGCTTTTGCTGGGAATCATGAAGACACTGTCCACAACCTATGATTTTGTGGAAGTGTTGTCTCCTAACGCATTTCTTTTTACCTGCTTCTATCCATGCATCCTGTGGTTTGTGATGCTGTTTGCAATCCTGATTGGTTGGGGTCGTATTTTTGAGGGAGAGAATGGAGAGCCGGTGAAGGAAGAACCAAAGGACTGACAAAGGAGGGAATAATTTATGATTGAGGCATTTACATTAAAGAGCAGGGGAAAGGATATGGTCTGCCTGCTGGAATACAAGGACCCGGCTGCGCGGGGGAAGAAAGTGATCCTTTATAAACATGGATTTTTTGGAAACAAGATAACGCCTCACCGCATCATGGTGAATGCTGGCCATGAGCTTCAGGAGGAGGGCTATACCATCTGCCGCTTTGACTGTGTGGGCGCAGGGGACAGCGAAGGGGACAGCCATTACACTACCATTTACGGGGAGATTGAAGATACAAAGGTGGTCCTGCATTGGATTGAAGAGCAGGTGAAGCCGGATAAATTTATGATACTGGGCTACAGCATGGGAGGCATTGTCACATCTGTGCTGTGCAATGAGGTTCCGTTGGATGGTATTTTGCTGTGGAGCCCATGCAGTGAACCCTATGCCAATTTCCGCCATCTGCTGGGGGAGGAATTATTTGAAAAAGGACTTCAGGGAAATGATGTGGACTTTATGGGCGACTTGGTTTCCCATGAATTTTTTGAGGGGCTGGACGCACCGCAGATTGACCCTCTGGCCGCCATACGGAATTTTAAAAAGCCATTGAGGCTGATACAGGGAGATGGCGATAAAGACGTGCCGGTATATAATTCCCGCAGATATCAGGAGACAGTGCCAAAGGCTGTGCGCCATGTGATCTCCGGCGCAACCCATGGTTATGACAGGGTATCCTGGCAAAGGGAACTTTTGGATTATACAAAAAGGTTTGTAAAAGATATAATGGGAGATTAGGCTTTCCCTGCATTAAAAGGTCCGGCCCTGCGGCGCATCCCGCCTCAGGGCGGTCCGGTATTATTGAAAGGACGAATCTGATATGGTGGTAAATGTACAGGAGTTAAAAAACAAGTATCCTTTAATAAAGGATATGGAACAGGCCAAAGCGGTCATATGGATGAATGAAGGCCTGATGGATACGAAATCTGCCATGGAGGGGCTGACCCTTTCCGTGGATGATATAGATGATGCAGAGCGCAGATGGACACGTTTTGCCCCTTTTATTGAGAGGGAATTTCCTGAAACAGTGGAGTGGGGAGGATTGATCGAATCGCCCCTGAAGGAAATCGGTAAAATGAAAGACTGCCTGAACACACAATGGAGGGCCGGGCTGGAGGGCCGTCTGATGTTAAAAATGGACAGCAACCTGGCAGTGGCCGGTTCGGTAAAGGCAAGAGGCGGTATCTATGAAATACTGAAGCATTCTGAGGACCTGGCATTGGAGCAGGGAATGATCACAAGGGAGGACAACTATGAGAAATTTGCCCTTCCCCGGTTCCGGGAATTTTTTCACAGGCATTCCATCCATGTGGGATCCACCGGAAATCTGGGGCTGTCCATCGGAATCATTAGCGCTGCCCTGGGATATAATGTGACTGTACATATGTCCATGGATGCGAAGCAGTGGAAAAAGGATCTGCTGCGGCAAAAGGGTGTCCACGTGATGGAATATGCTTCCGATTACAGCGAAGCTGTAAAACAGGGGAGGAAATTGGCAAAGGAGGATCCAATGAGCTATTTTGTGGATGATGAGAATTCCGTGAATCTGTTCCTGGGGTACTCCGTAGCAGCCAAGCGCCTGAAAACGCAGCTGGACGGGACAGGTGTGACGGTGGATGGGGAACATCCTCTGTTTGTATACATTCCCTGCGGAGTGGGAGGCGCCCCCGGAGGCGTGGCATTTGGGTTAAAACAGGTTTTTGGGGATCATGTATACTGTTTCTTTGAGGAACCGGTGCAGGCCCCATGTATGCTTCTGGGGGTTATGACAGGGCTTCACAATGATATTTGTGTCCAGGACATCGGGCTTTCCGGTCAGACTGCGGCGGATGGGCTGGCAGTGGGGCGGCCGTCCAAATTTGTGGGAAAGACCATTGCACATATGCTGGCAGGAGAGTTTACCATAGGGGATGACAATCTGTACCGGTTCATGGGTGCGCTCATGGACGAGGAGGGGATCTTCATAGAGCCCAGCTCCTGTGCTGCCTTCCAGGGACCGGCCAAACTGTGTTCCAGTCCTGAGGGAAGAAAGTTCCTGAAGGAACACGGACTTGAGGGTCAGATGGCGCAGGCCGTTCACATCGCCTGGGCCACAGGAGGAAACCTTGTACCCCAGGATGTGCGCAGACAGTACTACGAGAAGAGCAGGAAACTTAGGGCACAGCAAGACACACAGTAAGACACACAGCAAGACACACAGCAAGGTGCACAGCAAGACACACAGTAAGATGCACGGCAAAATGCTGCATAATCCGGACTGGAAAATGCAATAAAAAGCTGGTAAAATAGAGCAGGTAGAGACAAACTATAAGGAATGGAACCATAATATGAAGATTAGCATACCTGCTCCCGCAGAGGAGATCATCGGTAAACTGAATGAATATGGATATGAGGCATATGTTGTTGGCGGCTGTGTCAGGGATATGATGCTGGGGCGGGAGCCGGGAGACTGGGATATCACCACCAGTGCCCTGCCTGACCAGGTGAAGCAGGTGTTCCGCCGCACGGTGGACACAGGGATCCAGCACGGCACTGTGACTGTGATGATGGGGAATGAGGGCTATGAGGTCACCACATACCGCATTGACGGGGAGTACTCTGACGGACGCCATCCCAACCATGTGGAATTCACCCCCAACCTGGCGGAGGATCTAAAGCGCCGGGACTTCACGATCAATGCCATGGCATACAACAGCCGGACCGGTTTTGTGGATGAATTTGGCGGTGCGGAGGACCTGAAGAAAGGGATCATCCGATGTGTGGGGGAACCCATGGACCGCTTTACAGAGGATGCCCTGAGGATCCTGCGGGCCATCCGTTTTTCCGCCCAGTTAGGGTTTTTAATTGAGGACAGGACTTATGAGGCCATCAGGAAGATCGCTCCCAACATGGTCCATGTGAGCAAGGAGCGTATCCAGACCGAACTTACAAAGCTGCTTTTAAGCAGCCATCCGGGGCATATGGAGCTGGTGTATGATACGGGGATCAGTTCCTATGTGTCTGACGCATTTCACCGGGCATACTGGAGAGAAGAGGAAGCCGGAAAGGTTCCGGCCTCTTTTCAGAGCGCAGTGGAACGGACGGACCGCAGGGTTCCCCTGATCCCCGCGTCCATTGCTCCTGAAAAGCACATGCGCTGGGCAGGCTTTCTGCGCAGATGCACGCCGGACCATGCGGAGGCCGTGCTAAAAGATCTGAAACTGGATAATGATACTATAAACAAGGCAAAGACCCTTGTTCACTGGCAGGGAACCAGGATTACACCGGACAAACATTCGATCCGGGTTGTGATGAGCCGGATGGAACCGGATTTGTTTGATGATCTGCTGTCGCTGAAAATGTGTCTGGCCGAACCGGATCTTAAGACAGGGGAACCCCGGCCGGAGACAGGGGAGGAACTGGAACTCATTGCCCGGCTGGCGGAGGAGATCCGCTGCCGGGGGGACTGCATCAGCCTGAAAACTTTGGCAGTCAGCGGACACGATATCATGGAGGCGGGCGTGAAGCCGGGAAAGGAAGTGGGCGCAGCGCTGGCCGGGCTTCTGGAGTTTGTGCTGGAGGATCCAAAGCGGAACACAAGGGAGATTCTTTTGCAGTATCTTGGATCCGGGCAATAACAGATCCGCCATAGATAACAAAGCTATTGCAACATTTTCAATAATTGGATATAATGGCTATGGGGTTCGTGTGAACGCGTAAGAATGAAAAATAATAATATGGGGAATATATGAACGTACGGACATTTCCCCTAAATTAAGGAGGATTTACAATGAACGTAATCAGTACAGAAAAAGCACCAGGCGCAATTGGACCATATTCTCAGGGATTTGAAGTAAACGGAATGGTTTATACTTCCGGGCAGATTCCTGTAAACCCGGCAGACGGCACTACTCCTGAGGGCATTGCAGCACAGGCTGAGCAGAGCTGCAAAAATGTGGGCGCCATCCTGGAAGCAGCAGGCAGCGGCTTTGACAAGGTATTTAAGACCACCTGCTTCCTGGCAGATATGGGTGACTTTGCTGCATTTAACGAAGTATATGCTAAGTATTTCACTTCCAAGCCAGCCAGAAGCTGTGTGGCTGTTAAGACCCTTCCAAAGGGCGTGCTGTGTGAGATCGAAGCAATCGCTGTTAAATAAGGGATTACCAGATAAGATCATAAAAGCCGCATTTTCCCGTAGTCATGCACGGGAAGTGCGGCTTTGCTGATATATAAACATGCCGGGGGAGATGGCGGGAAAGGAAGGCTTGCGGGATGAAGATAAGGTCATTTGTGAGGAAGACGGTCAGAGTGCTGCTGGTTTTGGGATTGGCAGGATGCCTGGTGATGTTTTTGGTGAATCTGTATATGATCCGCAAAGAGGAAAAGTATATCCTGACCGCGGACCAGGCCGGGGAACTGGAGGATGTGGACTGTATTATGGTGCTGGGCTGCGGCGTCAGGCCTGACGGTACTCCATCGGGTATGCTGAGCGACCGGCTGGATCAGGGGATCCGGCTTTATGATGAACATGTATCGGACAAACTTCTCATGAGCGGTGACCACGGAAAGGTCAACTATGACGAGGTGAACCTGATGAAACAGTTTGCCATTGACAGGGCGGTTCCCTCTGAGAATATTTTTATGGACCATGCAGGTTTTTCCACCTATGAGAGCATGTACCGCGCCAGGGACATTTTCCAGGTGAAGAAGATTGTGATCGTGACCCAGCGCTACCATATGTACCGCGCCCTCTATGTGGCTCAGTCCATGGGCATGGAGGCTTACGGCGTGGCCTCGGACCCCAGAACCTACGGGGGGCAGCGGATGAGGGATGTGAGGGAACTTCTGGCACGGCCAAAGGACCTGATCTACACCATTGTGATGCCAAAACCCACCTACCTTGGAGACTCCATTCCGGTGAGCGGGGACGGCAATGTGACCAATGACAAGGATGAGAACCGTAAGCGGGCAGTTTCCGCAACAGCGGTTCCCCAGGAGAATGAGTAAGGGATTTCCGTTTATCTCATCATAAAATACCCCCATACCCTGCTATATTTGGGGAGCAGGATATGGGGGTATTGGTCTGCTCCGGTCCGTAATGGTCCGAAGCAATGCACAGGCCGTGCACATACCGTTTTATCTATATGGTAAAAGAAAATATAGCAATATTATAATTTTACAAAATAGCTGGCGTCCTTGCCGCATACCGGGCAGATAAAGTCATCGGGCAGCGTGTCTGACTCCAGGATGTAGCCGCACACGGTGCAGCGGTAGCCCGCCGCCTTTTCGGTATTCTCCTGGTAGGAAGGGGCGTTAGGCGGTGTGGTTCCGTTTTTCTTTACATGATAGTTGGCGTAGGTGAGAGATGGGGAGGCAGAATCCATAACCTCCGCTTCCACTACTTCACCAATGACGATCACATGGGTCCCCACATCCAGGGTGGAGATCACGCGGCAGGCAAAACGGGCGCAGACCCCTTCGGTGGGGTATGGATTGCTCAGGCTGTCGCGTCCCTGGGGAATGCCGTCATACTTATCCACATTCTTGCCCGACTGGAAACCGAACCGCTTGATCTGCTCCATCTCCACATCCTCGGACAGGACAACGCCGGAAAATGTACCGGACGTCTCGATCAGCTTCAATGTATAATTGTTTTTGTTCAGCGCAATGGAAAGCCTGGCCGGTGATGATGTTACCTGGGCCATGGTATTGATCACGCATCCGCCGTCCTTTCCGTCAGCACTGCTGGATACAATGTAAACCCCATAATTTAATTTGAAAAATGCTTTTGGATCCATAAATATAACCCTCCTGTTTTGGATATGATGCACTTGGTACATTCTGTTTGCTATCCTCAGCGGACAAGGGGCGTGTGTCCCCCTTGTCCGTTGAGGGTATAGTTTGATTTTACCACGTTCATTTGATAATATGTATATGTTTATATTATATCACATAAAATGGATTAAATCAATAATAATTACTATTATTATAACATCTTTTTAACACAAAATGGCATGTTTAGCAGAAATGTAAACAGTAAAGAGAAGGGAGATAATGGCTGCCGTGAAAAATAGGAAAAAACTGGTTATTATGAACTTTTCCGGGGTGTACGAAAAAGAGGATTTCTATAAGGACATGCAGCACCTGTGGATCGACTGCAGGGATATACTGGGGACAAACTGCTACTGTGATGAGGAGGCAGAGGCGCGGATCGGGGAACGGATCAGGGATAAACAGCTGAAAGAGGGGATCCATTTCCTGGATTCAGGCAATTACCATTATCTGAGCAAGATCTGGCTGGACCAGGTGGAGGAAGATATGGAACTTCTTGTGTTTGACCATCATACGGATATGCAGCTCCCCATGTTCGGGGATATCCTGTCCTGCGGGGGATGGATCAAAACAGTACTGGAGCATAATCCCAGGGTGAAACGCGTGTGGCTGGCAGGGCCGCCTGCCCAGGCCGTGAGGGAGATTGCAGGGGAGAGCTGGGCGGCATCAGGGCCGCTGCCGGGGCCGGCATCAGGGATGGCAGAGGTCAGGGTGGTGTGGATCAGCGAGGATGATATGACGGATCTGGGCTTTTGGAAGAAACAGATGGGCAGCTCCTCCCTTCCCCTGTATATTTCCGTGGATAAAGACGTGCTGAGCCGGGATCATGCCAGGACGAACTGGAACCAGGGGAGTACAAAACGTTCCGTTTTATTGGACTGTATCAGTGCGGCCGCCTCCTGCCGCCGGATCATAGGCATGGACGTGTGCGGCGAAGATCCGGAAGGAGACAGGGAGAGTGCAAAAGCCAGGGAGGACATTTCCATTAATAATCAAACAAACAGGGAACTTATCTGTTGCTTTATGGAAAAATGTGGTATAGTGTCATAAAAAAGGAATGGAGGCAATGCGGATGAAGCCTGTAATTGGAGTCATACCCCTGTTTGATGATAAAAAAGACAGTATCTGGATGGTGCCGGGATACATGGAGGGAATCCGCCGGGCGGGAGGTATTCCCATGATGCTTCCCCTGACATGGGAAAAGGGAGATTTAGAACAAATCAACAGCATGTGCAGGGGCTACCTGTTTACCGGGGGACATGATGTGGCGCCTAAACTGTACGGCGAGACGGAAAGCAGCCTTTGCGGCCCTGCCAACCGTCAGAGGGATCAGCTGGAAACATATATTTTTCATTTGGCATGGAACGATGATAAGGCAGTTCTGGGCATCTGCCGCGGCCTGCAGCTTATCAATGTGCTCATGGGAGGAACCTTGTACCAGGATCTGCCGTCACAGTTTCAAGGGTCAAAGGAGATAGAGCATCATATGTGCCCTCCTTATGACAGGCCCTGCCATCAGGTGAAACTGACAGAGGAGGGACCTCTTTTCCGGCTGCTGGAAAAGGAGGAACTGGGAGTAAACAGTTATCACCATCAGGGGATCAAAAAGCTGGCGCCTGGACTGGGAATCTCGGCCGTGGCCGAGGACGGGCTGGTGGAAGGAATCTATGCCCGGGATAAGAGATACATACAGGCCATTCAGTGGCACCCGGAGTTTATGGGTCAGGAAGACCGGGACTCGGGGAAAATATTCAGAGAATTTGTTGAAGGATGTAAGTGACATGCATAGAGACTTGACAGTGGGAAGCATTACAGGAACCATGCTGCGGTTTGCACTGCCCATGATATTGGGCAATCTTTTGCAGCAATTTTATAACATAGCGGATACCCTGATCGTAGGGCGTTATCTGGGGGCGAATGCATTGGCTGCCGTGGGAGCGGCCTATGCGCTGATGACATTTCTTACCTCTATCCTTCTGGGACTGAGTATGGGGAGCGGGGCCGTGTTTTCCCTCCGGTTCGGGGAGAAAAATTCGGATATGCTTAAGAACAGCATATTTGTCTCCTTTGTTATGATAGCGGCAGTTGCATTGGCGGTAAATGCAGGTGTGTTTCTGTTCATCGACCCGATCATGAGGCTTTTGTGTGTGCCGGGTGAACTGTATGCCCTGATGCGGGAGTATCTGTGGATCATATTTTATGGGATATTTGCAGTATTCCTGTATAATTTTTTTGCATCCCTTTTGCGCGCGGTGGGAAATTCCTTTATCCCGCTGGTGTTTTTAGGCATTGCGGCAGTGCTCAACGTAATCCTGGACCTGGTCTTTGTCCTGGTATTCCACTGGGGCGTTGGGGGCGCGGCCGGGGCAACGGTGATCGCCCAGTTTGTGTCAGGGGTCGGTATCGGAATCTATACGTTTGTAAAAATGCCCGAGTTCAGGATCGGAAAAAGCCATATGAGAATGGACCGCCGTGTCCTTGGGGAAATATCCCAGTTTTCATTTCTTACCTGCGCCCAGCAGTCGGTGATGAACTTCGGCATACTGATGGTGCAGGGCCTTGTAAACAGTTTTGGGACCGTGGTAATGGCTGCATTTGCGGCAGCTGTAAAAATAGATTCCTTTGCCTATATGCCGGTGCAGGACTTTGGAAATGCCTTTTCCACATTCATAGCCCAAAATTACGGAGCCGGCAAACGGGACAGGATCAAGGCCGGGATCAAAAGCGCGGTTATTGTATCCATTTCCTTCTGTCTTTTTATATCAGCCATTGTATGGATATTTGCAAAACAGCTGATGCTGATCTTTGTCCAGCCCCAGGAGACGGAGATACTGGCCGTGGGCGTGGGATATCTCAGGATCGAGGGGGCATTTTATTGGGGCATCGGATGCCTGTTCCTTTTGTATGGCCTGTACAGGGCTGTCAGAAGGCCGGGGATGTCCGTGGTCCTCACCGTGATCTCCCTGGGAACCAGGGTGGCGCTGGCTTATGCGCTGGCATCCGTCCCATCCATTGGGGTGACCGGGATCTGGGTCTCGGTTCCCATTGGATGGATCCTGGCGGATCTGGCTGGATTTTTATATTACGGGAGGGTACGCAAGGAACTGTAGGAAGGAATGCCGCGTATCCAATCCTACAAAAGCCAATGCTCCCCCTGCCCAAGCATCCTCTCAGCTTCCCCGGGCCCGGGGGTTCCCGGAACATAGGAGTACAAAGGCAGGTCCGTATCTGAATACAGCTTCTTCAGCCTGCTCACATAATTCCAGCAGAGTTCGATCTGGTCCCACTGGGAGAACCAGGAGCTTTCACCCTTAATGCAGGCAGTGATCAGGCGCTCATATGCCTCAGGCGTGTTAAGCTGATGGACCAGGTTGCAGTTCTGGCAAAAGTCCATTTTGGTGGGAATGATATCGTCCGTATCCCCGGGCCGCTTGATATTAAACTGCAGGTAGACGCCCTCGGTGGGCTGGATCTTGATGATCAGCACATTGGGCTCCACCTGGGCGTATGGCCGGCGGAAGATCACGGAAAGTTCAATCTCCCGCATCCCTGTCTTTTTGCCCGTGCGTATATAAAATGGGGTCCCTTTCCAGCGGGTGTTGTCAATAAACAGCTTTAAGGCCGCAAAGGTTTCGGTTTTGGAATCCGGTTTGACAAGCGGTTCCTGCCGGTAGCCGTCATACTGGCCAAGTACCAGCATGTCGCTGATGGACTCCTCATCAGCCTGACGCAGGGATGTGAATACATCCAGCTGGGCATCGTGCAGCCCCTTTGGGGTCATTTCACCGGGTTCTTCCATGGCCATGATGGACAGGATCTGCAGCAGATGGTTCTGCACCATGTCCTTTAGCGCGCCGCTGGCGTCATAGTATCCGCCGCGGGTCTCCACGCCCATATCCTCCAGGGCTGAAATCTGTACGGACTCAATGTAACGTGAGTTCCACACATCTGTGAAGATGGGGTTCGCAAACCGGATAGCCTGGATGTTGCGGACCATTTCCTTGCCCAGATAGTGGTCGATCCGGTAGATCCCCCTGGCTCCGAAGTGAGCTTCCAGTTCCTTGTTCAGGGCCGCTGCCGAGGCCAGGTTTTCGCCAAAGGGTTTTTCCAGGATGACCTTGCCGTTCTCAGAGCCTTTTACTTCCTTGAGTCCCTGGGTGATGACGCTGAAAAAGCGGGGAGCCACCGCGTAATAAAAGATGTGGGAACCAATATCCTGCTCCCTGTAATATGCATCCAGGCCCTGGTAGGCATTGATATCAGAAAAATTCATTTGATAGTAATACAGTTTTTCTGCAAACTGCAAAAAGCTGTCTTCCTTAAAGGGGAGCCGGGTGAATTTCTCCACCCAGTCCCTGGCCGCCCTGCGGTAGCTGCCGCTGTCATAATCCCGGCGTCCGATGATGACGATTCGGCTGGCATTCGGAAGCTTGCCCGTGAGAACCATGGTGTACAGCGCGGGAAGAAGCTTGCGGAACGTCAGGTCTCCGGTGCCGCCGAAAATGGTAATATTTGTGTCAATTTTCATCTGTTTTCCTCCATTGGTGGTGGAATGTGCCTTGGCGGTCCGTCCTTTCATAGGTGTGGGCGCCAAAACAGTCCCGCTGGGCCTGGATCAGGTTGGCTCCTGCAGCCTTTGCCCGGAACGCATCCAGATAGGATACCGCGTTGCAGAGGGCGGGAACGGGAAGTCCGTTTAACACGCCTGTGGATACCGCTGTGCGCAGGCTGTCCTGGTGCTCATTGACCCTGGACAGGAAAAAGGTGTCGAATATCAGGTTCTCCGGCTTATCCTCTGCCTCAAATGCGTGGGTGATATCATTCAGGAAGGCGGCCTGGATAATGCATCCGGCCCGGAAAATGGCAGCGATCCTGCCTAAGTCCAGATTCCACCCATACTGACTGGAAGCATCCTGCATCAGGGCAAACCCCTGGGCATATGCGATGATCTTTCCGGTATATAAGGCTGCGCGGACCATGTGGGCAAATGCTTTTTTGTCCTGTGCAATCCGCAGATCAGGGGAAGGGATCAGCCGGGCGGCCTTTTCCCTTGATTCCAGGTGGTTGGACATGATGCGGGCCGCGCAGGCGGAGGTGATCATGGAGATGTCCACACCCTGCTTTAAGGCTTCTATGCTGGCCCATCTTCCTGTGCCCTTCTGCTTGGCGCTGTCCAGGATGGAATCGATGAGCCGGCCCTGGCCCAGGTCATCCTGCTCCCTGAAAATATCAGCGGTGATGCCGATGAGATAACTGTGCAGTTCACCCTGATCCCAGGAATGGAAGGTGTCCGCCAGCTCCTCGTTGGTAAAGCCGCCCACATATTTCAGGAGAAGATAGGATTCCGCGATCAGCTGCATGTCGGCGTATTCAATGCCGTTGTGGACCATTTTTACATAATGTCCGGCGCCATCCGGCCCGATGTAGGCGCAGCAGGGTTCTCCCATTGCCCTGGCCGCAATGGCTTCCAGGATGGGACGTACGGACTCATAGGCCTCCCCATTGCCTCCGGGCATGATGGATGGACCGAATCTTGCTCCTTCTTCCCCTCCGGAAATGCCCACACCCAGATAGTGGATCCCTTTTTCTTCCAATTCCCTGGCCCGTCTCACGGTATCCCCGTAAAAGGAGTTGCCTCCATCCATAATGATGTCACCCTGCTCCAGGAGCGGCGCCAGCTGGCCGATGACCGCGTCCACAGGTTTGCCGGCCTGGATCATCAGCATGACCCTTCTGGGAGGGGTGAGGGAGGATATAAGTGCCTCCAGGTCATAAAATGGGACCAGGTTCTCATGGGGATGCTCTTGTACCACCTGTTTTGTGACAGCAGCGCTGCGGTTGTAACCTCCAACTTTAAATCCATGGTCCGCCATATTAAGGGCAAGGCTGCGCCCCATAACGGACAGGCCGATAATTCCAATATCAATCTTTGTCATGTTAATTCCTCCATATTATTTATTTGTACTCTTGGGGGCTCCCAAGCATCTATCTTTGCGGCTGTTTTTCAGCCATCAATGCAGCGGCATCTTATGCAAGCACCACGGATACCGCCTCCGGGGCGGGAACACGGGAACACAGGCCAAGGATGCGTCCGCTTTCAGGGTCAAGGCCAAAGCATACAAGGCCTCCCCTGGTACGGTTCACGGAAAGCAGGTACCTGCCGTCCGGTGTAAGGATGATATCCCGGGGATGGACCCCGCCGCAGCCGGCCTGCTGGATTTGGTGCAGTCCGGATCCGTCTATGGAATAGACAGTGATCAGGTCGGCAAAACGGGTGGATACATACAGGAAGCGCCCGTCCGGGGACAACCGGACTGCTGCTGATGCAGGGGGGTCACGGTATACTGCTCCCTGGGGCAGGATGGGGTATACTTCCCGTGGATCGGTTTCTCCTGCCTGGTACAGGAACACCTGATTGCTCAGTTCGCTGACCAGGAACAGTCTATGATGGAAGGGATCAAATATTCCATGGCGGGGGCCTGTGCCCCTTGGAAATGTCAGCTCTCCCACAAGGGAATAGTCCCTGTCGCAGTCATATATTTTCACTGAGTCAAGTAACAGACAGGGAACCAGCATATAATGGTCATAGAGGAGAATCTGGTGACAGCCGGCTTTGGGTGCAATATGGATACGCTTTGCCAGCTTGATCCCCTCGGGAGATCTGTCATATACCAGAACAGAGCCTTCGTGGTAATTGGCAGTGTACAGGTGTCCGCAATCCTGTGTTACATAACAAGCAGGCGCTGTTTCGTGGAAGGCTTCCCCTATAAGAACAGGCTCCTTAGCGCTGATGTCCAGCAGGCAGACCCCTGCAAGGCCGCCTCTTTTCTCCGGGGCGGCCAGCATTGTGCCGTCCAGGGACAGGTACTTACAGTCCGGGGCATTATAATAGAGTTCGGGCCGGGACAGGGAGCCATCCTTCAGGTCAAGGGAGAAACGGTATATGCCCAGACTTTCAGGTGAGGCGTAAGTGCCCAGATAACCGGTGAGTTTATTCATGTGAGATCCTTTCTATGCTATCTGTTACTGATTACTTTACAGTTACTAATTGTAATTATAAAAGTTACAGTAACATATGTCAAGAGCCAAATGAAATATTAAAAATGTAACATTCAGCCGATAATCCAGTATTCCCTGATATTTACAGGGTTATGTGCCTTTTGCACGGAGTCCTGTTGAGAAATTTTCTGAATAAAAGCATTACCCTGAGGATGAGATGCTGCTGGTAAAGGAAGGGGAGTGCGGCAGGGAGAACCGGTATCCGCTGTTTATGGAAAGTTAGAAATTCTTTTCCAATACTATTTGCATTTTTCCTTAATTTGTTGATAATAGAGATAGAAAACAAAAAGGAGACAGGCCATGAACTGGAATACACTGCTCTGTGATGACAGAATCCGGAGTTATAAAAAAATATCATCCACAGACCTGCGCACGGAGTTTGAGAAGGATTACCACCGCATCATCGGAAGCGCCTCCTTCCGCCGCCTTCAGGACAAGACCCAGGTGTTTCCGCTGGACAGGAGTGATTTTGTGAGGACAAGGCTTACCCACTCCCTGGAGGTGTCCTCCCTGGCCAAGTCCCTGGGACAGAATATTTCCGAGAGCATCCGTACCAGGATCAAGGACGAGACATTTTTGCCTGAACACAAGGCCGCTGTGTGCGACATACTTCAGTGCGCCGGGCTGATCCATGACATTGGAAACCCGCCCTTTGGACATTTTGGGGAGACTTCTATTCAGGACTGGTTTAAACAGAATCTGAGCAGGCTCAATTTTAAGGGAAGACCCATCAGCCAGATACTGGAACCCCAGATGCTCCTTGATTTTTTTAACTTTGAGGGCAATACCCAGGCGTTCCGTGTGGTTACGCGGCTGCATTTTTTGGTGGATGAGCACGGTATGAACCTGACAAAGGCCCTGCTGGGAACCATTATCAAGTATCCGGTATCTTCCCTGGAGATCTGTAAGGACAGCGGCGATATCCGGACCAAGAAAATGGGATATTTCTATGCAGATAAAGACAACTTTGAGGACGTGCAGCAGTCCACGGGTACCTGCGGCAGGCGCCATCCCCTCACCTTTCTTCTGGAAGCGGCGGATGATATTGCATATAAGACAGCGGATATAGAGGATGCGGTGAAAAAGGGCTGCATTTCCTATGACCGCCTTTTGGCGGAGCTGAAGGGATTCTGTGCGGACAGGCAGACGGACCGGTACCGGCAGATCGTATCCTGGCTGGAGGAGCGCTACCACAAGGGTGTGGAGCGGGGCTACAGCGGCCCGGACCAGTATGCGGTACAAAACTGGATCATAAGCGCCCAGGGACAGATGATCGCAGGGGTAACGGACTGTTTTACGGAGCATTACGGGGCCATCATGGATGGTACCTATGGAAAAGATATGTTTGCGGGAACCGATGTGGAGCTACTGATGGAGGCATTGGGGGACATTGCCTACAGGTATGCCTTTGATACCAGGCCCATCCTGAAGCTGGAGATCGCGGCACAAACCATCTTTAGCTTCCTTTTGGACCGGTTCGTGGACGGGGTGATCCCGTGGGATACGGACCTGGCCATGACACAGGTGCAGAGAAAGATGGTTTCCCTTATTTCCGATAATTATAAGAAGATATACTCCCTCTGCTCAAAGGGCAGGAGCGAGGAGGAAAAACTGTATCTGCGCCTGCTGCTGGTCACGGATTATATTTGCGGAATGACAGACAGCTATGCCAAGGATATGTATCAGGAACTGAACGGGATCGTTTAGAAGGCAAAGCCTTTTGGGTCCCGCTGGCATACGGAGAGGAGATCGTGATGGAGAAACACAGGGGAAATGGGAGGGGACGCTGGATGGCTGCATTTGCGGTCCTGTTCCTCATAGAAGGGGCGATTGCCATATGGGTCCACGACCGGTTTGTGCGGCCTTATATGGGGGATGTGCTGGTGGTGGTCCTGGTCTACTGCTTTGTGCGGATCTTCCGGCCGGAAGGGATCCGGCATCTGCCGGCCTATGTATTCCTGTTTGCAGTCTGCGTGGAGGTACTGCAGTATTTCCGCCTGGTGGAGATCCTGGGACTTGAGGGATGCGGAGCGGCCAGGATCATCCTGGGTTCTGTGTTTGACTGGAAGGACATTGCCTGCTATGGGGCGGGATGCCTGATCCTGCAATGGATGGAGCACATAGGACCAAAATACAGAGATACAAAACAGGGGGATCCGGATGACATTAGATTGGGAGACAGGAGCTGACCGGGTATGAGTACTGCAGAATCGGAAAAAAAGATAGAACGCCTGGTGGATGTGGCCAGGATGTATTACGAACAGGACAGGACCCAGAGTGAGATCGCGGTCCGGTACGGCATATCCAGGCCCATGGTCAGCAAGCTTTTAAAGGAAGCCAGGGATGTGGGGATCGTGACGATCCGCATCCAGGCGCCGGGGGCAAAGGACAGCGGCCAGATATCCCTGATGGAGCAGGTGGGCAGAAAATTCGGCATTTACGAGGGAGTGGTGGTGCGGGACGGACCGAATGACCATACCACCAATGATGCGGTGGCTGAGACGGCTGTCCGCTATCTGGAAAACCTGGGAGAAGGCACTCTTGGAATCGGATGGGGCCATGTGATCGGGGATGTGGTAAGGCATATTGAGCAGAGAAACCGCCTTGTCCCCGTGTGTCAGGCTGTCTGCCCCCTGATCGGAAACGGCGGTGTGGGGCTTAAGAACTATCACTCCAATGAACTGGTCCGCACCATAGCGGAGCACAGCGGGGCCCAGCCCCAATTTATCTATTCGCCCGCCTGCGTGCTGTCGGAGCAGGAGCTGAAGCTGATGAAGGCATTGGACCATTACCATGAGATCCTTCGGGCATGGGAGAAATTGGATGTAGCTCTGGTGAATATAGGAAACTTTCCGTCCACGCCGGATTTTGCGTCCGAGGCCAGGTACGGCGACCAGCTGATGAAGCAGAAGGCGGTGGGCAGGATCCTCAATTATTATATTGATGTGGAAGGCCGCGTGATCCGGTCAAAGACGGATTATGCCATACAGATTCCCCTGGAACTGCTGGCCCGGGTAAAACATGTGGTGGGGATCTGTTCGGCCAATACCAGCCCCAAGGCCTTAAGGGGAGCCCTGAAGACAGGGTATTTGGGCCATATCCTTGCCCCGGAGCATGTGGTAAGGGATATGCTGGAGCAATAGGCAAAGGCCCGGGAAGGCGGCGCCGGGTGTCATACGTAAGAAAAATAAAGTTACATATGTAACTTAAAATGCGCAGTTTGTCATAGAACTTGCGCATTTTTTGTGCAGTATATTAAAAATATAGAATCGCAGACAGATTAAATTGACAAGAATGTCAGAAAATGATAATCTAAAATCATGGGTAATGTGGAAAAAATGCGTGAAAGGAGGTTACATATGTTACTAAGCAAACCGGAGATTATACAAATGTTCACAAAGATCGCCCAATTGTGGAACGAGAACAAGGATTATCTCAGTGAGATCGATTCCAGGTTTGGGGACGGGGACCATGGCGTAACCATTGGGAAGATTGCCGGACTGATGGAAAAAAGCATGAATGCCTGGGAAGATGACGACATGGAGACGTTTATCGAGGACCTGGGGGACAACACCATGGAGATCGGCGGGGGCAGCGCAGGTCCCCTGTATGGGACCATGATCGGAGGCCTTTCAGGACCATTGGAAGGCAGTAAGCCCATTGATGCAAAGACTTTAAAGGAAATGTTTACCGAGTGCCAGTCCGCCATGGAGGATATCACCACTGCGGGCATTGGCGATAAGACCATGATGGACGCCCTGATCCCGGCGGTGGAAGCCGCGCAGAAGGCGGAGGACGATATCATGTCCATACTGGAAGCTGCAAAGGAAGCGGCCGTCAGGGGAGCAAAGGAGAGCGAACAGTACATTTCCAAATACGGAAGGGCCAGAAGCTATAAGGAACAGACCATTGGCACACCGGACGCAGGTGCAGTGAGCACATCGCTGTTCTTCACCGGTCTGTGTGACGGATTAAAATAGGAGAGAGGTATCATGTATGAAAATGAAAAAATTTATTAACAATCCCGAGAACCTGACACCTGAGCTTTTGGAGGGCTTTGTACTGGCAAACAAGGATCTTGTTTCCCTGGGGGAGAGCCGTATGGTCATCAATAACAAGCTGGCCCAGGCGGACCGTGTGACCATTGTGACCCAGGGCGGCTCCGGTCATGAGCCGGCCATCAGCGGTTTTGTGGGGGAGGGTATGGTGGATGTGTCGGTTGTGGGCGATGTGTTCGCTGCTCCCGGGCCGCAGGCATGCCTGGATGCCATCAAGCTGGCTGACAAGGGAAAGGGCGTACTTTATATTGTACTGAACCATGCGGGGGATATGCTGACCGGCAACCTGACCATGAAAAAGTGCGCCAAGGAAGGCCTGAACGTGATCAAGGTAGTGACCCAGGAGGACATTGCCAATGCGCCCAGGTCCAATGCGGATGACAGGCGCGGCCTGGTTGGCTGTATCCCCACCTACAAGATAGCGGGAGCGGCTGCCGCCGAGGGCAAGAGCCTGGAAGAGGTGGCGGCAGTGGCACAGCGCTTTGCCGACAACATGGCCACCCTGGCAGTGGCTGTTTCAGGTGCGACCCATCCTGCAACCGGAAGCCTGCTGGCAGATCTGGGTGAGGATGAGATGGAGATCGGCATGGGGCAGCACGGGGAGGGCGGCGGAGGACGCCAGCCCATGAAGTCAGCGGATGAGACAGCGGTCATCATGCTGGACGGCCTGATCGCTGACCTGGATATCAAGGAAGGGGAGAAGGTTATGCTGATCCTCAACGGTACCGGGGCCACCACCCTGATGGAACTGTTTATTATTTACCGCAAATGCGTGGAATATCTCAAGGGTAAGAATATAGAGATCGTTGCCAACCATGTGGGTGAGCTGCTGACAGTACAGGAGCAGGCCGGATTCCAGATGTTTATGGCAAGGATGGATGATGAGCTGCTCCACTACTGGAATGCACCCTGCAACACCCCTTATATGAAAAAATAATACAGGTGTCCGCACCAAGGAGGATATGATATGGCGGCTGAATATATGCACATTGGAATTCCGGTCCTGAACAAAAAAGAGGGAATGACCTATAACGAGGCCATGAAATTCTGGGTCAGCAATGTGGATGACTATGATTTTAAAATCGAATACCTGAAATTTGAGGAGGGGACTCCCTTTCCTGAGATCCTTTCCAAGCAGCCTCATGTGGCTTATAAGGTAGATGACCTGGACCACTATGCGGCCTTGGCACAGCAGGTGATATTTGGTCCCCTGGACCTGGGGCCCGGGGTGAGGCTTGCATTTGTGATTTGGGATGATGCCATTATTGAACTTTATGAGGAAAAGTAAGGAGATAGCCGGATGTTAGTCAATATGAATCAGGTCCTGCAGTATGCAGAGGACCGCCGGTGCTGTATCGGAGCCTTTGACACACCTAATCTGGAGATACTGATGGCAGTATTGGGGGCGGCCGAAAAGCGGAACGAGCCCGTTATTATCCAGCACGCCCAGCTGCATGAGTGCGAGACGTCCATTGACGTGATCGGCCCAATTATGGTGCGTATGGCAAAGGATGCCCAGGTACCCGTGTGTGTAATGCTGGACCACGGCGAGGATATAGAGTATGTGAAACGGGCCCTGGACATTGGTTTCAGCGCTGTTATGTACGATGGGTCCTCCCTTTCCTATGAGGAAAATGTCCGTATGACAAAGGAGGTAGTGGCCCTGGCAAAGGCAGCGGGCGCGGATGTGGAGGCGGAGATCGGGATCGTGACCGGGCATGAGGGGCGGGAATTTGGCCTTAAGGAAGTGAGCGAGGCGTATACGGATCCGGACCTGGCTGCAAGGTATGTAAAGGATACGGGGATCGATGCCCTGGCGGCATCCGTGGGCACGGTACACGGCTTTTATACCACCAAGCCCAACCTGGATTTTGAACGGATCGTAAAGATCAGAGAACTCACAGGCATTCCTCTTGTAATGCACGGCGGATCAGGGATCAGCGTG
This sequence comes from Clostridium sp. FS41, assembly GCF_000954015.1. Taxonomy (NCBI): domain Bacteria; kingdom Bacillati; phylum Bacillota; class Clostridia; order Eubacteriales; family Clostridiaceae; genus Clostridium; species Clostridium sp. FS41. The sequence goes on along the minus strand of NZ_JYHN01000062.1, from coordinate 195,230 downwards.
GAGGATACCCAAAAGGCCATCCGCTGCGGTATCAGGAAGATCAATTACTTTTCCTACATGTCAAACGCAGGCGTTAAGGCGGTAAAGAAGCTTTTGGAGGAAAAAGAGGTGAAGTATTTCCATGACCTGGCCAAGGCGGCAGTGGATGCCATGGAGGCGGACGTACTTAAGGCCATGGCCATGTTTGCACTGGAGTGAGGGGATGGGATCCATTGCCGGAATGGAGTGAATAAACGCATATGTGATAGAACGTATGGTTCCTTGGAGACAACAACCGGGGAACCATACGTTTTTTTGTGCGCGGCGTCTGTCTTTAATTTCGGCAGATGTACTGCTCCAGATCAGGCTGAAGGGTATTAAACATGATATTCACATTATTCAGATGACCATAAATTGCCTTTTGAAGTCCGATCTCATCATGGTTTTTAATGGATTCCACAATGGCGCGGTGCTGATGGGGCATCATAATGGGATTTTCCAGGCGGAGAGCAAGAAGACGGGCCCGCATGTAGTGGATATCCCGTTCACCGGTGTGTTCCAGCACAAATTCCTTATGTGTCATATTATAAAATATCTTATGAAATTCCGTATCCAGCTGAAACGCCAGTTCATATGCGGATGCATTCAGAAGCTCCTCCTGACGTGCTACCAGGGACTCCAGATATGGGACAATGGATTCAAAACATCCAGTGTGGTAGCCATCCATCATGATCTTGTATTCCAGAGCTTCACGCAGATAACGGATTTGTTCCAGCTGCTGCACATTGATCAGGGTCACGTAGCTGCCTCTCTGAGGACGGGCTTCCAGTGCGTTTTCAGCTGCTAAAAGATGCACTGCTTCCCGGACCGGAATACGGCTGCAGTTGAATTCTTTTGCCAGTTTAACCTCGCTGAGCTTTTCTCCCGGCATCAGGTGAAGGGAAGCAATCTCATGCCACAGATGCTGGTAAATGATTTGGGTAAGGTTAGACGGTGTCTGAATGGTTTCGATCATAGTTACTCCTGTCTGTCAGATGAATCAATATTTTTGGTATTTGGTAATATCCAGATGACAATATCTAGTATACATTCTATAACATAACCCCAAATAATTCAATATATTATACTGTTAAAAATTGGTGTTATACGTAAATATGCCATAAAATTTCATTTGAAACAGTCGTCCGAAATTCAAAAAAATGTATACCAGATTGAATGGAATAAAATATATTATTAGTAAATAAATGTAATAATATGTAAAAAAATATGGAGTTAAACTAAAAATATTTTATAGTGAAAGACATGATGAGCAATTAAATATGTTAAAATAGCACTATAAGGGAGAGATAAAGTTGTAAAAAACATAAAAAATCACAAAACCCATTGACTTTATATATACATCGTATTATACTTGCCTCAGATGTTATACTAGTATACATTTTAAGAGCGCAAATAAGGAATCATTAAAAAGGAGCTTATCATGATGGAAATGAGGCCGAAATTATTGTGTCCGTCCATATTAAATCTGGCCATCGACAATATCAGGGAAGAGGTTGAGAAACTGGATGCCACGGATATGGATATTTATCATGTGGACCTGATGGATGGGACATTTGTTCCAAACTTTGGAATGTCTGTACGTGAACTGGAGATGATCCGGAGGGTTACGGACCGGGGGGCCCGCAAATTAATTGACTGCCATATGATGGTCATGAATCCGCACAACTACATAGAAAAGGTAGCCCAGGCAGGAGCTGATATCATTTATATCCACCCGGAATCAGAACTGATTCCGTCCGCCACCCTTGAGCTGATCCAGATGCAGGGCAAGAAGACCGGTCTTATCCTGAATCCCTGTACCGCGCTGGAACGTGTGAAGGATATGCTTCCGATTACGGATTATGTCATGATCATGGCGGTAAATCCCGGATTTGCAGGCAGGGAATTTATGCCCTATACCCGTCAGAAGTTTATTGAACTCAACAGCTACAGGGAGGAACATGGACTTGATTATCACCTTCTGCTGGATGGGGGAGCCACAAAGGAGATTATCAGCGACCTGTACCATAACTGCGGAGTGGAGGGGTTTGTATTGGGAAAACAGGAACTGTTTTTCCAGGAGGAGGATTATGCGGCCTGCATAGACAGGATCCGGGCTTATTAAAACAGTAAAAACAAACATAAATACAGGAGGATCATTGAATGAAAAAAAGATTAGCAGTCATCATTTCCGTGGTATTAAGTGCAAGTATGCTCTTTGGATGCGGTTCGGGTTCGGGCGCCACGCCTGCCACCCAGGCGGCAGAGGCAGGGGGCAAGGACACTCAGGCAGCGGCTGCCGGCAGCAAGGAAGCGGCTGCCGCAGGGGAGACCGTAAAGCTGAAGTATGATCTGACCGTATCCCTGGACCATCCGTGGGGGCAGGCGGCGACCGAGTTTAAGAAGCGTCTGGAGGAAAAGTCAGGCGGACGCTTTGTGGTAGAAATCTATCCCTCCAGTTCATCCGGTTCAGAGGCGGATTCCCTGGCGGGTATGCTGGTGGGCACAACGGATATGACCATGTCCGGAGGATCCTTTAACGGATATGCGCCCAGCGCCACTCTTTTGGAAGCGCCCTGGGCTTACAACTCGGAGGAAGATGTACAGAACATGGTTGAGAGTGAGATCGGAACTTCCATCAAAAACGACTTTGAGACAGCGGGCTTTCATGTGCTGTGGTATCAGCTGCGCGGCGCCCGCCAGCTGACTTCCAATGTGCCGATCAACACCCCCGCTGACCTGAGCGGACGAAAGATGCGTATGTCCGGCAACACGCTGCACACCAATATGTGGAACAGTGCAGGCGCTGTGTGCTCATCCATTGCCCTGGGAGAGACCTTTAACGCATTGAGCCAGGGGGTTGTGGAGATGCAGGAGAATCCTTATGACATGATCTATGACAACAGCTTTTATGAAGTACAAACGTATGTGAATGAGACAAACCATGTATATTCAACAATCCTCAATCTGATCTCGGCCGACCTTTACAATGGGCTGGATGATGAGATGAAGGGCTGGCTGGAAGAGACATCCCGGGAAATGCAGCAGTGGACCAATGATTACTACTATGAGCACAAGGATGATTACCGCCAGAAGTGTATAGACGCAGGCATGATAATTAACACAGAGGTGGACCGGGAGGCCGTCAGGGAAGCCATGAGCCCGGTGATCCAGTCCTATCTGGAGGACCAGGGGGCAGAACTCTGGGATATGTATCAGAAGATCTGTGAAATGTCCGAGGCCAATGCAAAATAACAGGATGGTTTTAGACGCCGCTTGCGGGCAGCAGGCGGCGTTTTATAAAAGCGCAGCTAATAAATTTGATTTCAGTCGGGGGATAGCGATGAAGAAAATTACTGACATACTGGATGAGATATTCCACTACCTTACGGCCCTCTCCTTTGGCCTGGTAAGTATCTGCGTTCTGGTCCAGGTCATCACACGGTATACACCGGGGATCTCGGCTCCCTGGACAGACGAAATGACAAGGTTATTTTTTATGTACACAATTATGTTCGGTGCGCCCATGGCCATCAAATACAGCGAGTACGCGGTTATCGATATTGTGACAAACAATATGCATGGCCCGTTCAGGCATATCATAAACATTTTGGATTATGTGTTCATATGCGTTGTGGGTGTGGCAGGCACAAAACAGGCCCATATATTCTGGAAAACAGGTCTCAGGACCGTATCCACTTCACTGAGGATCAACATGGGCATCTTCTACCTGGTTCCGGTAGGGATATTCGCCCTGACATCCGTATACTGTGTCTCCGGAATCATCAGGGAGATCCTGGAAATGGGAAAGGGGGAAGAATAAAATATGGTTGCAATGATGTTTATCATATTTCTTGTACTGCTGATATTGGGAGTGCCCATTGCATTTTCACTGGGGTTTTCATCCCTGTTTTATCTGTTTGCAAACGGAATACCGCTGACCGTCATCGCCCAGAAGTTTTATGCCGGCATGGACTCCTTTACCCTGCTCTGCATTCCGGGATTTATGCTGGCAGGCGCATTGATGAACGGGGGAGGGATCACAAAGCGCATCCTGAATTTCTGTAACTCCTTCCTGGGGCATTTCCGCGGAAGCCTTGCACTGGTAAACATTGTGGCAAGCATGGTGTTTGCCGGCATTTCCGGCACCGCCATTGCCGATGTGTGCAGCCTGGGAAGCATGTTGATCCCGGCCATGGTGGAGGATGGTTATGATGATGATTTTTCCGTGGCGGTGACCGCGGCATCTTCGGTGGTGGGTCCCATTATCCCGCCCAGCGTGCCCATGGTCATAGCTGGTTCCTGCGTAAGTATTTCCGTGGGGAAAATGTTCCAGGCAGGTATCATTCCGGGAATACTGCTGGGCCTGGCCCTCTGTGTACCCACCTATATCATTTCCGTAAAGCGCGATTATCCAAGGCATGAGAGGGCTGACTGGAAGGTGCGTGCTCAGACGACCAAGGACGCGATTTGGGCCATGTTGATGCCGGTCATCCTTCTTGGGGGGATCCTTTCCGGTGTGTTTACACCCACGGAGGCATCCATTGTCACCTGCGTATACGCACTGATCGTAGGAGTCTTTGTATATAAGGAGATCAAGATCACGGATGTGCCCAGGATTGTGTGGGAAAATATAAGGGCCTGCGCCAGCATTATCGTGCTCATTGGCCTGGCCAATGTATTTGCCTATATCCTGACAGCGGAACGCATTCCGCAGATGGTGGCCAACAGCATACTCAGCATCACGGATAACCGCATTGTGGTGATCCTTCTCATCAATGTGGTGCTGCTGTTTGTGGGTATGTTCATGGAAAGCCTTGCGGCGATCCTGATCACCTTTCCGGTACTGCTTCCAGTGGCAACCGCGGTGGGGATGGATCCGGTCCACTTTGCGCTGATGGCGATCCTGAACCTGATGCTGGGGCTGACAACACCGCCGGTGGGCATGTGCGTGTGCACAGGCGCCCAAATAGGAAAAATTTCTGCTTTTAAGGCTTTCAGGGCCACGATTCCATTCCTGGCCACGAGCCTTTTTGTACTGATGCTGGTATCATTTGTACCCCAGCTTACCCTGTGGATACCAAGCATTTTAAATTAACACTATAAGTAGTTGGAGGATGAGGAAAATGGGACAGGTTGTTGTTATAACCGGCGCAGGCGGCGGCCTTGGCAGTGTGTTTGCCGTGGAGCTTGCCAAAGACGGTAAGCTGATCGCTGTGCTGGATTATGATATGGAGGCTGCCCAAAGGGTGGCGGCAAAAATCAGGGAACAGGGCGGGACTGCGGCTGCGGTCCGCTGTAATGTGGTGGACAAAAATTCCATGGAACAGGCCCGCCGGGAGGTGAGGGAAAAACTGGGAAAGTGCAATGTGCTGATCAACTGTGCCGGAATCCAGGACCCCCTTGCCAAGACGACTGTGGAAGCATACAGGCAGGGGGAGGAGATGGATACGCAGGTATCAAAGGCTGATCCGGACAGCCCGGACAGCAGGGGAGCTGCCCGGGAACTGCTGGGAAAGAGCCGTACCCTGTTTAACATTGACGCTGAAAAGATGATGGGGGTCATGAATGTGAATTGGCTGGGGACTGTGATCGCCAGCCAGGTATTTGCAGTGGACCTTGTAGGAGTGGAGGGAAATTCCATTATCAACATCACCTCCATGGCGGCCTATGACGCCCTCAGCATGGTGCCTGCCTATGCGTCCAGCAAGGCTGCCGTGGATATGTTCACCCGGTGGCTGTCCAATTACCTGTCCAATGAATTCGGTAAGGTAAGGGTCAATGCAGTTGCTCCCGGATACTTCCTCACACCTTTAAACCATGACATGTACGTGAATCCTGACGGAACCTACACCCAGCGCTACTACAATGTGATCCACCGCACGCCCATGGGCAGGCTGGGGGATTCCAGGGAACTGGTGGGAGCGCTGCGGTTTTTTGCAGATCCTGATATGTCGGGCTACATTACGGGGCAGGTGATCGCAGTGGACGGAGGATTCCTGTCCTGCCCCGGTATTTAAGGACAGAATGGATGGAAAGGACGGAAAAATGAAAGCAATTACGGTAATTGGACCAAACCACATGGAGATGCTGGACATAGAGAAGCCTGTTATCACCGAACCGGACCAGGTCCTGGTGCGGATCCGTGCCGCGGGGATATGCGGGTCCGATGTGCATGTGGCCCATGGAAGCAATCCTTATGCGGTATACCCAAGGGTGATCGGGCATGAGGCGGCCGGAGAAGTGGAGGCGGCCGGAACGGCGGTGAAGGATATTAAGGTGGGAGACGGGGTGGTATTTGAGCCCATTACATACTGCGGAAAATGTTATGCCTGCCGCAGCGGCCACCACAATGTGTGCAGGGATCTTAAGGTTCTGGGATGTATTGTGGACGGGACATTCAGGGAGTATGCAGTGGTAAAGCGGTCCCAGGTGTACCAATATGATAAACGTAAAATGAGTTATGTCCAGGCAGCCCTGTGTGAACCCTACACCATTGGATCCCAGTCCAATTGGCGCGGCAATGTCAGGCCCGGGGACGTGGTCCTGGTCCACGGGGCAGGGCCTATCGGCCTGATCGTAGCGGATGTGGCTAAGAGCCGGGGAGCGGTGGTGATCGTATCCGAGCCAAATGAAAACAGGCTTGCCATGGCAGCCGGGTTTGGGGCGGATCACATGGTCAATCCCATGAAGGAGGATCTGGACGCACTGATCATGGAGGTGACAAAGGGAGAGGGGGTCAATGTGGTGTTTGAGGCAGCGGGGATCCCGGCTCTTCTGGAACACGCCGTAAAGATCCTGTCACCGGCCGGCCGCCTGGTGGCCATGACATTTGGCCAGACACCCATTGCAATCGACTTTAAGGCGGTCAATGCAAAGGAACTCACCATCCTGGGGACCAGGCACCAGATGGAAAAATTCCCGGAAACGCTGGAACAGCTTCCAAACCGCCTGGACCGGGTGGACCGGCTTATAACCCATGTGTTCCCGGCTGAAAAATACGAGGAGGCATTTGCCGTGCTGGCTGATAAGGGCAGCGGTGCGGGCAAGGTGGTCCTCACATTTGACTGAGGTTGGAACGACCTAAAAACCAACATTGCTGGTTGCCCGCTGACATGGTATAATAAACAGATACTGGCTGATAAATAAGTTTTGAGAGAGGAGTAATACCATGCAGGATAGTTCCACAGGGCAGATCGTATTGATCGCAGTAATAGCGGCCCTGTTTTTGGTCGTGCTGCCAAGGATACAGTCACGGACAGGAAAGAGTATGTCGGAGCTGTTATTGGGCATTAACAAGAAGAAGGAAAAGCAGGGGGAAGAGGGGCGGACTGCGGAGAAAAGCAGGGGCCGGGAGCCAAAACAGAAGAATGGCACCCAAGGCGACCTCACCATATTTGTTTCCCAGCTTTTGAAGTTTGCAGGCAAGAACGGTATGAGTGTTGTGGCGCCAGGTATGGTGGAATACCAGGGAAAGACGGCCCTTCTGGTGGCTCTCCTGGTGGCGCCTCACGGTGTGACGGGCATCCACTGCGTGGGATTCGGAGGCACCATTACCCCTGGGGAGGGATCCAAACCCTGGAACCAGCATATGAACGGAAAGGACCTGATGTTCACCAATCCGCGGGTGTTCTGCCAGGAGCAGTATGACCTGGTGCGCGCTGCCATGGATGAGGAGGGGATCAACGGGGATCTGAACATTGTAACCGTGTTTACCAATCCACGTGTGAACCTTTTGTACGGCCCTTCTGATTCTGTCTTTACCCAGAAGCAGTTTATGGAGTATCTGAAAAACACGGAGCTCCTTAAAACAGGGGACCTGGATGTGGCTGATACGACCAGGATCCTTGCAAAGCTGGCCAAAATCCAAGAGAAAAGGGCATCAAGGGGAAGGTTATCTAAAACGCGTAAGGGGGAGAAAAGGGAATGAAAGCGGGGATCATAAGATGTATGCAGACCGAGGATTACTGCCCGGGAACCACGGATTTCAGGATGATACGGGAGAAAAAGGGGGCGTTTGAGGGAATTGACGAGGAGATTGAGGTCATTGGTTTTATCAATTGCGGCGGATGTCCGGGGAAAAAGGCCGTGCTCAGGGCGCGGGAGCTTGTGAAGCGGGGAGCGGATACCATTGTATTTGCATCCTGCATACAAAAAGGGACACCCATTGGATATCCGTGTCCCTTTGCAAAAAGAATGAAGGAAGTCATACAGATGGATCTGCCGGATACGGTAAAGTATCTGGATTTCACACACTGAGATCCCGAATATGGATCGCGGCAACGTTCCGGTTCACGCAAAGTAGCCGGGATAACGCTTCACCAGTTCTGATTTTTCCACCCGGTGCCTTGTAAGGTGCCGGGTCATGAGCATTTCGGCCAGTTCGCTGTCGCGGCGGCCAATGGCATACAGGATATTTTCATGGTCCTCCACGATCTTATCCGGCTTAAGGGATTTCAGGGACAAGGCCCTGAGCCGGTCAAAATGCACCATCTGGGAATGGATGACCTCGTAGGTGCGTCCCTTGCCCACGGACAGGAATAACAGCCTGTGAAAGTCCGTGTCCAGTTCAAACAGCCGGGTATAGTCGACTGCGTTCAGATACCGTATCTCATCCTCCAGGTTTGCTTTCAGCAATGTCTCATATTCCTGGGAAATGCCTTCGCACACAAGCTTTAACACCGCGTTCTCCAACACCAGGCGCATGAAACGGGACTCCTCAATGAGTTCGTAGTCAATTTTGGCAATGTAGCTGCCGCGCTGGGGCTGTATGTCCACCAGGCCCATTTTACTCAGCTCAATAAGGGCCTCCCGCACCGGAGTGCGGGAAAGCTTTAACAAAAGGGAGAGCTCGTTTTCGCTGACAGCGCTGCCCGGCGCCAGTTCAAGGGTGATGATGTTGTACAGAAGAACACGCAGCGCATAGGAGCGCGCGTTTTCAGATGGCTGCCTGTCTAATAGTTCCATATCATATCCTCGCTGATCTATTACATATTCTGGTTCATTTCCATTATTTTAAAAATCAAAGGTCAGTACGATCTTGCGGATGGATGGGTCGTGGCTGTCCACAAAGTCAAACGCTTCCTGGGCTTTGGTCAGGGGGAAGGTGTGGGAGATGGAGTTTGTAAGGTCCAGCTTGCCCTCATTTACCAGCTCAATGGCTTTGCCGAACATTTTGTTCTGAAGCCTGGAGCCTCTAACGTCCAGCTCTTTGGAGGTGATCAGGAACTGGTTGATCTCTGTGGGAGCAGTGGAAAAGCCCATGGTCATAACGCGGCCCGCATTGCCTGTGGCCTGGAGCAGATTGATCAGGGAATCCTTGTTGCACACCGCATCGATGGATACAGTGGCGCCGTGGCCATAGGTGTATTCCTTTACTTTTTCGATCAGGTTTTCCTTCAGCACGTTGATGGTGTGGGTGGCTCCGTTGGCCTTTGCCGCTTCCAGCTTATCATCCACCACATCGGCAACAATGATGTGGTCGCAGAGAAGGCGTGCGATCTTTAAGATAGAGCTGCCCAGGGCGCCGGAACCATAGATCAGCAGCAGGTCGTCCTTTTCAAGATCCGCTCTGGTGCAGGACTGGATACCGATGGTGGTGGGCTCGATCATGACAGCATCCTGGTCGGACAGGGATTCAGGAAGGATATAACAGTCTGATTCCGGAACAGCAATATATTCCCTGTAACCGCCGTCAATATGCACGCCCCGTACAGCCAGGCTGTCACATACATTTCCTCTGCCGATCTTACAGGGGTAGCAGTGCCCGCAGCTGGTGACCTGATTGATGATAACCCTGTCGCCTACTTTCAGGTTGGCTACGCCAGGGCCCGCTTCCTCGACCCTGCCCACCATCTCATGACCAATGATCCTGGGGTAAGTGGCTGCCGCGTTGGTCCCGTGATAAATACCCACATCGGAACCGCAGATCCCTGCAGCGGTCATCTTAACAAGAACATTGTCCTTTTCTGTGATCACGGGCTTTTCAATGTCGATCAGCTTTAATTCATTGGGTTTCACAATCTGTACGGCTTTCATAATCATTCTCCTTTAATTCATTGATTTTCTGTGTTATTGCATCACATCAACTACCATACAAGTATACTAATGCCCCTTGACGGAATTGTCAATGGCGGAAAATAAAATGGAAAAATATGAGCGTTTTTCATAAAAATACATAATAAATATTGTGAAAAATTACATATTGAAAATAAAGCTTCCATATACTACCATACTAGTGAGACTTGCTTTATTTGTAATCTATCAATATTCTTATTTCAAAAGGAAAGGGTAATCAGATGAAACTAACATTGGAAGGATTAAAAGACAAGAGTTTGTGGGAAGCAGCCGGTATCGGACTTCCTAAATACGATACCCGTGCAGTGGCGGAAGAGACAAAGCAGGCGCCTGTGTGGGTGCACTTTGGAGCAGGGAACATTTTCCGTATATTTATCGGCGGACTGGCGGACAGGCTGATCGAGAGCGGGGAGAGCAGCAAGGGCATCACCTGCGTGGAAACCTTTGATTTTGATGTGATTGATCAGATATATAAGCCCTATGATAACCTGGTGCTGGCAGTTACCTTAAAGGCTGACGGTTCCACGGACAAGAAGGTCATCGGATCTCTTACCGAGGCCCTGAAGGCCCAGTCAGGGGTGAAAGAGGAGTGGGACCGTTTAAAGGAGATTTTTATCAATCCGGTGCTTCAGATGATCTCCTTTACCATAACGGAAAAGGGCTATGCCCTGAAGGGATCGGACGGAACTTATTTCCCATTTATACAGGCGGACATTGACAATGGTCCGGACAAGGCCGTATCTGCCATGGCAGTTGTATGCGCTCTCTTATATGAGAGATATAAGGCATGCAAGGCTCCGCTGGCAGTGGTATCCATGGATAACTGCTCCCACAATGGTGAGAAGCTTCAAAGCTCCATCCTTACCATGGCAAAGGAATGGAACCAGAAGGGATATGTGGAGGACGGATTCATTGCCTATCTCTCTGATGAGAACCAGGTTTCCTTCCCCTGGTCCATGATCGATAAGATCACCCCACGCCCCGCGGATTCCGTATGCGCTGAGTTGGAGAAGGCCGGTGTGGAGGATATGGCCCCGGTCATCACCTCCAAGAAGACTTATATTGCTCCATTTGTAAACGCAGAGGGACCTCAGTACCTGGTGATCGAGGACAAGTTCCCCAATGGCAGGCCTGCCCTGGAAAAGGCCGGCGTATATATGACTGACAGGGATACGGTCAACAAGGTGGAGCGGATGAAGGTAACCACCTGCCTGAACCCTCTTCACACAGCTCTGGCCGTATACGGCTGCGTGCTGGGATATACCTTGATCGCGGATGAGATGAAGGATGAGCAGCTGAACAGGCTGGTCCATGAGATCGGTCCGGTGGAGGGAATGCCTGTTGTGACAGACCCCGGCATCCTGTCCCCTGAAGACTTTGTAAATGAAGTCATCAATGTGAGGATCCCCAACCCCTTTATGCCTGATACGCCACAGAGGATCGCCACTGACACCTCACAAAAGGTTGGGATCCGCTATGGCGAGACCATCAAGGCTTATGTTGAAAAGTATGGCGATGCAAAGAAGCTGAAGGCCATTCCCCTGGCCCTTGCGGGCTGGTGCAGGTATCTGCTGGCAGTGGATGATGAGGGCAATGCATTTGAGCTTTCAGCCGATCCCATGGTGCCTGAGCTGACAGCTGCGTTAAAGGGAATCCAGGTTGGAACGCCTGAGTCCTACACGGGACAGTTAAAGCCCATCCTTTCCAATGCCAATATCTTTGGAATCGACCTTTATGAGGCCGGCATCGGCGAGACGGTGGAGGCAATGTTCCAGGAGGAGATTGCAGGCCCGGGGGCTGTGAGAGCCACACTTAAGAAGTATGTTGGATAGTTTCAGATACCATAGGGAAATATTATAGGCATACACCATAAGGAAATCAGTCCGAGGGGCTTTCCCCTCGAACCCTAAAACAAAAATTAGTTTGTCTGCATTCTGCGGTCCGGGCGTTCTGCCGGGCCGTTTTTTTGCCGTTTCTTCCTTTTATATTATTGCTGCACTTTCCATACCACGTTTTACAGTGTATGTTTGGAGGCATAGTTTTGCAGATAAGAGTTAAAATTCTTTCTATATTCCATTGGATTACAGTTTAACAGCTTTTTGAAAACTGAGGAAAAATAATTGCTGGAGGAAAAGCCCAGTTCGTAAGCCAGCTTTGTGATCTGGATATCGCTGGTTTCCAGCATGTGCTTGGCCTGTTCCATTTTCTGGAGCAGGATATATTCATTGGGGGTGATGCCCACCTCCTCCTTAAATTTTGTCTTAAACCTGGACAGGGAATAGCCTGAGGCTTCAGCCAGTTCCTGAAGGGACAGGGACCTGCTGATGTTTTCCCGGATGTAATCAATGGATTGCTGGATGTTAGGGTTAAAGGGATGGATCGCTCCTTTTTCCACTGGAAGCATATAGCACAGATTGGAGAGGAAACAGCTTAAAAATAAAACCCCGTTTCTCACATCCTGTATATTTTCACTGGAAAATAAGTTGAAGGCCATGCGTATGAGCTGGATTTCGGTGGTTGACATCTGCAGATGGCGGTGCTTGATGGAAAGCAGATAGTCACAGAGAGCGTTGCTGTACTCCTTGTTCAGACAGAGAAGGTTATTGCGCTCCTTCATATCGATCTGGAACGCGTAAAACTCACAGGGCATCTGGGGCAGGTTGCCGTTCCCATGGAGTTCATAGGGGAAGGTGATAAAGGCTTCGTTTCCGGTGATGGTGTAGGAGACACGTCCATCCATCTGTTCTAAAAAGGAAATCCTCTTTCCTTTGATCATACAGTGGATTTCCCATATATCCGAGTGGTAATGGGTGGGGCTTGGGGGGATGGATGAATTCATACGCCAGTGGGCAAAGTTCGCCAGGCCTGGAATATGATGCTTTTCCCGTGTTATGACCTGCTTATGCTTCTGCCAGCAGTAATCATCAAAAATTTCAGGCATTGTTGGGACCCTCCTTTGCTTTAGTGAGACTATTTCTGAAAACACAATAAGAATTTGATCCAGTTCACAAAAAGTATGAAATAGTACTAGATATTATATTGGATGCAATTCAAACCTAAAAACATTATACTATGTCTGACATAAAAAATCAAAATGGAGGAATGAGATGAAAGAAATAGCAAGTGGCGTATGGCCGGTCATGATCACGCCTTTCACTGCCGACAACAAGGTTGATTATGATGCGGTCCTGAGGATCATCCAGTGGTATGAGAGGATGAATGTAACAGGAATTTTCGCGGTTTGCCAGTCCAGCGAGATGTTTTTCCTGGATAAGGAGGAGCGGTTAGAGCTGGCAAGGTTTGTGATCCGTAATACACCAAAGCATATGGGTGTCATTGCCTCCGGACATGTGGCTGAAAAGATGGAGGATCAGGTACGGGAAGCCCAGGCGATCATTGATGCGGGGGCGGAGTCTTATGTGTTTATCTCAAACCAGTTTGCAAAGGAGGGGGAGAGTGAGGACATAGCAAAAAAGAACATTGAATATCTGCTGGACCATGTTGAGGCTGACAGCTTTGGGGTTTACGAATGCCCGGCCCCCTATAAGCGCCTGCTCTCCCCTGAATTATTAAGGTGGTGCGCCCAGACAGGAAAATTTGCGTTCTTAAAGGATACATGCTGTGACCTGAAACAGCTGAAGGCAAAGTGTGAGGCAGTAAAGGGAACCGCTCTTAAGATCTTTAACGCCAATGCGGCAACCCTGTTGGAAAGCCTGAAAATGGGGTGCGCAGGATATTCTGGAGTCATGGCCAACTTCCATGGGGATCTGTATGCATGGATGTGCAGCAATTACCATAAGGAACCGGAGCGGGCAAAGGAGCTCATGGATTTCCTGGGAGCCGCCTCCATGGTGGAGTGCCAGGTTTACCCTGTCAACTGTAAGTATCACATGCAGCTGGAGGGCGTGGATATGAGCCTGGTGACCCGATCAAAGGATGCATCCCTTCTGACAGAGAGCAAGAGGATGGAGATTGAACAGTTTCATGCCATTACACAGGTGTACAGGAACAGGTTTTTTGGAGTATAAGTCACGTTAACAATGGAAATGTATAGGAGGATTACATTTATGAAGAAGAGATTGATAGCAATGGTACTTTCAGCATCACTGGCAGCAGGCGCTTTAACAGGCTGCTCAGGCAGTTCAGGAAAAGAGACAGCACCGGCCCAGGCGCCGGCGGCTGATGCGTCAAAGGAATCAGAGGGACAAGCCGGTTCCCAGGGGACGGCGGACGCCTCGGCGGATCCGTCCGTGGATTTGATCTTTACCTCAGTGTCCGTGACAGGCGATTCCCATACCATTGCCATGACGGCATTTGCAGAAAAGGTAAAGGAACTGTCCGGAGGCTCCGTCACCTGTAAAACATACTCAGACGGTACTCTGTTCTCATCTGAGAATGAATTTGATGCCCTGCTGTCCGGGGATGCGGATCTGGCCTACATATCCTTCCCCACACTGGCCACACAGTCGGGCCTGGAATGGTGCTCCATGGTGGCATCGGGGTATTTCTGGAGTTCCTATGACCATATGACCAATACGCTGAACGGAGAGCTTGGGGAGGAGATCTTTGGAAACATCCAGAGCCAGATCAACTGTATCCCAATGTCCGCTTTTTATCTGGGAAGCCGTGTGGTGAATACAAGAAATAAAGAGATCAACACCTACGAGGATATGAGCGGGATACTGCTCAGGATGCCCAACTCCGAGACTTGGCTGAACCTGGGCGAGGCCCTGGGAGCCAACCCCACCCCTCTTTCCTTTTCCGAACTGTATACCGCGCTGCAGACAGGCGCAGTGGATGCCCAGGAGAATCCCCTTCCCACGGATGTCAGCGCCGCGTTCTATGAGGTGGCGCCCTATATAGCCATCACCAATCATGTGATCGATTCCATTCTTCCCTGTATCAATACGGATACCTGGAACAGCATGACCGATGCACAGAAGGCAGCGGTGACAGAGGCCATGGAATACGCAAGAAGCGTAAATGATGATGCCAGGATTGAGGAGGAGGAAAAGGACATTGCCTTCCTTGAGGAAAAGGGCTGTACCATCACATACCCTGACCTGGTGGAGTTTAAGGAAAAGGTTCAGGCTTACTATACAAACCATCCGGAACAGACGGAAACATGGGATATGGATCTGTATGACAGGATCCAGGCAATGGCCAACTAGGAAGCTGTGCTGATTTCTGACCATGTGCTGATAGGCAGGGAGTAGGCCATACCTATTCCCTGTTTGTGAAAGGAGGATTTATTTTGGATAACTTGAAAAAGGCGGGAAAAGCCGTGGTGGATTTCATGGGGATCGTTGTGCCCAGCATATCGTTTATAATGATATTCATCACATTTATGATCTCCATCTGTTCCAGGTATTTTTTCAGAAGCGCGGTGACCTGGAGTTATGAAGTGTCCGTTCTGGGATATATGTGGACCATGTTTTTCGGCGTGGGTAAGGCAATTGAAGCGGACGAACACGTAGTGTTTGGACTGGTCTACGATACATTAAAGCCTTTTGGGCAATTCATGTGCAAAATGGTCTATAACATTTTCCTGCTGGCCCTTCTGCTGTTTTGTTTTGTCCCGTGCGTACAGGCCCTGCTGGGCAGGCAGATGGTGACAGGAGTGCTTAAACTGCCCTACACAGTGGTATTCGCTCCCTTTGTGTACATGCTGGCAGAGGTGATCGTGCGCACTGTCATCAATATCGTAAAAACCGTAAAGGATTATAAGCAGATCAAGGAAGGGGCGGCATAAAATGAATATTCCTATTATCATGTTATTTGTTGTACTTGCAATTTGTTTCATTATCCGTATGCCGGTATCATTTTCCATGCTTGCAGCGTCAATTACCTATTATCTGCTTGCAGCGCCTGATAAGGTGGGGCAGGTATTTACCGTCATAACCGGAAATATGTTTTCCAATTATACCATGCTGGCGGCTCCCCTGTTTATCTTTATGGCCAATGTGCTTAACGAGGGGGAGGTCACCGACAAACTGTTTTCATTCTGCAACGGCCTGCTGGGGCGCCTGAAGGGCGGTACGGCCCAGGTCAACGTATTTATCTCCCTTATCTTCTCGGGAATGACAGGATCGGCCATAGCGGATGCTTCCGGCATCGGCCTGATGGAGATCGAGCAGATGAAAAAAGAGGGGTATGACCCGGAGTTCAGCTGCGCCATTACCGCGGCGTCCGCCACCATCGGACCCATTTTCCCGCCGTCCATTCCCATGGTCATTTACGCCATGCTGTCCGGGGCATCGGTGGGCAAGCTTTTTATGGGAGGCATGGTTCCGGGGGTACTGCTGGCAGTTTTACTGATGATCTATGTGGCATACATTTCCCACAAGCGCAATTATCCTGCCGGTGTGGTGATGACCCTGCGCCAGTTTGGGAAAGCCACCATTATTGCGTTTCCGGCCCTGTTTACAGTTATTCTTCTTCTGGGAGGCATCTATACAGGCGTGTGCACACCCACGGAAGCCGGCGCCATCGCCTCCGCCTACGCCCTTCTTATCTCCCTGCTGATCTACCGTACCCTTGGTCTTAAGAAACTGATTGGTATCATCAGGAAATCCGCTGCCAATACAGCTGCCCTGGCGCTTTTGTGCGGAACCTCCATGCTGTTCTCCTATATCATTTCACTGGAGCAGGTTCCGGCAGCTGTGGCAACGGTTGTTACAGGAATCACGGACAACAAATACATTTTCCTGTTTGTGGTCAACATTGTATTTTTGCTCCTGGGCTGTGTGCTGGATGTGAGTACGATCCAGCTGGTATTTGTCCCCATGGTGCTTCCGCTGGTTAAGGCGTTTGGGATCGACCTGGTCCACTTTGGCGTTGTGATCTGCCTGAATATGATGATCGGGCTATCCACCCCGCCCTTTGGCATGCTGCTGTTTATTGTAGCCGGACTGGGGAAAACCAGGATCGCCGGTGTCATAAGGGAGATCCTGCCCATGGTGCTGATCATGATCGGATTGCTGTTCCTTGTGACCTATGTACCCGATATCATACTGTTTATTCCAAATACATTTATGTAAATGGACAGATGTTTGGAAATAAAGCCTGGGAGGCATAACGCAGATGAAGATAGCAGACTTACATACGCTCCTGGCTCAATGGGAACATCCGGACAAAGAGTTCAGGAGCGCCCCCTTTTGGGGGTGGAACGCCTTCCTTGACCGGGAGAATCTGGAGTTTCAGATCGGTGAGATGAAGAAAGAAGGAATGGGCGGTTTCTTTGTCCATTCCAGAGAGGGGCTGGAGACCCCATACCTCTCCGGGGAATGGATGGATGCGCTGGCACTGTGCGTGGACAAGGCATCGGAGGAGGATCTGGAGGTCTGGATCTATGATGAGGATAAGTGGCCCTCCGGTTCTGCCGGGGGAATGGTCAGCCGCAGGAATCCGGACCAATACGCCGCCAAGGGACTTACCCTGGAGATCCTGCCCCCGGAGATCCTGCCCTGTAAAGAGGCCGGAAGCCTGGGGCTTTCCGGGGAAGAAGCAGCTGTGGACGGGAAGATCCTGGGAATCTATGACAACGTGGTGGAGGGGATGGTCCTGGTCCTGAGGATGGAGCGTTCCGGCGCCAGCGAATGGTACAACGGATACGCCCCCACGGATAACCTGAACCCCCAGGCGGTGAGTGAATTTATACAAATGACCCACGGCCGGTATAAGCAGCGGTTTGGAGCAGAATTTGGAAAACGGATCAAAGGTTTTTTCACAGACGAGCCCAACTGCTGTGATTTTTTCAGTGTATTTACAAAGGGACGGCCCTGGCTTGTGTGGACGGAAGATTTCCCCCGGGTATTTGAGGAAAAAAGGGGTTACAGCCCCATGGAATATCTGCCCTATCTGTTTATAGAAGGCAAGGAGAGCAGCAGGATCCGCCACGATTACTGGCGCACGGTCACGGAGCTTTTCTCCGAGAGTTACATGAAGCAGCTGTATCAGTGGTGCGATGAAAACAGCCTGTCCATGACAGGGCATGTGCTGTATGAAAATGATCTGGGCTATAACATCCGGGTCTGCGGCGCGGCCATGCCTTTGTACCGGTTCATGCATTGCCCGGGGATCGATATCCTGGGGGAACAGACCCGGGAGTATCTCACCGTAAAGCAGTGCACCAGTGTGGCGAACCAATATGGACGCACCATGGTTCTCTCAGAGACTTATGGCTGTACGGGGTGGGAGTTCACCTTCGAGGGTCAGAAGTGGCTGGGAGACTGGCAGTTTGTAATGGGAGTGACCAGAAGGTGCCAGCATCTGGCCCAGTATTCCATCACAGGATGCAGGAAAAGGGATTATCCTCCTGTGTTTAACTACCAGACAACCTGGTGGGAGCACAACCATCTGATGGAAACATATTTTGCCCGCCTGTCCGCATGTGTCACCACGGGGGAGGTGGTAAGGCATGTTTTGGTACTTCATCCCATTACCTCGCTGTGGACCATGTGTAAAAGCAGCCCGGAGGAGGATCTGGACCACATAGAGATGAATATGGGATGGCTGGACAGCCATATTACGGATCTGAACCGCTTGGGTGAGGAGTATAACCGGCTGGCAAACATGCTGTTGGGAGCCCACTGGGATTTTGATTTTGGAGATGAGATCATCCTGGGGGAAAATGCATCGGTTGACAACAAAATGCTGCGGGTGGGCATCCGCAGGTATGACACAGTGGTGGTGCCCGGGGTTTTGTCCCTGTTTAAGACCACAGTGGATCTTTTGGAAGGATTTGTAAAGGCGGGAGGCCGTCTCATCTGGGTGGGAGCATTTCCGCGCATGATTGAGGGAAGGCCCGGCTGTCTGGCGGAACATGTATTTGGAAACGCGCCCATTTTCAGGTGCACATCCTTTGAAGAACTGTTAGGAGTACTGGAACAGGTACAGCCCAGGGAAGTGCGGGTGGAAAAAAAGGAGGGCGGGGAGGATACGCAGATCCTTACCATGCTGAGGAAAACAGAGGACGGATACCTGGTGTTTGCGGTCAATCATGACCGGGAGGGGGAACATCCCGTCACGTTTTCCTTATCAGTCCGGGGCAAAGTGGAAGTGTTAGATTTATGGACCGGGGAAAAGTGGGAAAAAGAGGTGGAACGATCCGGCGCCGGCATGGCGTTTGTGGATACATTCCGCCCCGCCATGAGCAGGATCTATCTGATCCATACCAAAGAAGCGCCCAAAGAGGGGAAACAGGCATTTCCATACCGCCATCCCCATTATACGGATCCTGTTTTTGCCGCACTGGGGCCGGAGGCGGCGTTTTCCCGGACCGCTCCCAATGTACTGACCCTGGACCGTTGCCGCTATTGCCTGGACCATGGAGAGTGGTCGGATGAAATGGAGGTGTGGCAGGCCCAGCGCCGGATCAGGGAACAGCTTAACATGCAGCAGGTATATTACAACGGAGCGCCCCAAAGATACATGTGGATCAATGATCCCTGCAAAACGGACGGTACTGCATTTGCCCTGCGGTTTGAGTTTTCAGTGGAAGCCCTGCCGGAAACGGTATGTTATGGGGTGATCGAAAAGCCGGAGGGCTATTTGGTAACCTGCAACGGTATGGGATGTGAATTGGCAGACGGATATTTTATGGACCGTGATATGAAAAAGATTCGGCTGAATGGATTAAAAACCGGAAAAAACATCCTTGAGATAACCGGGAAATACGGCCGGAAGGTGGAACTGGAAGACAGTTATATCATAGGTGATTTTGGTGTGAATCCACAGAGAGCCATTACCGCAGAACCGGAACGGATCCATTTTGGAGACTGGTGTTTCCAGGGATATTACCATTATGCAGGCAGCATGGTCTACCATTTTGACCTGCCGGGGAAAATGAAAGACAGCAAACGGATCATACTCCATCTGGGCCAATACAGGGGAACACTGGCAGGAATACTGGTAAACGGTAAAAAGGCAGGATATCTCATGGGCAAGTGCTACAGGGATCTGGATATTACGGATCATCTGGGGGAAAAGGAAAACCATCTGGATATTGAGGTGGTGGGAAGCCCCAGAAACATGTTTGGTCCTTTCCATCAGGCATACACCGGCTGCACCAGGATCAGCTGGAAGGATTTCCGGA
The DNA here is from genome assembly GCF_000954015.1 of Clostridium sp. FS41. NCBI lineage: Bacteria > Bacillati > Bacillota > Clostridia > Eubacteriales > Clostridiaceae > Clostridium > Clostridium sp. FS41. The sequence continues at coordinate 175,039 of NZ_JYHN01000062.1, read as the reverse complement.
CAGAAGGAATGTACCACTGCAGCGGCTATGTGCTGGAACCCTACGGGCTGATGGAACAAATAACATTATATGAGGTGTAAGATGGTGACTGATAAAATTGAAAACCTGGGAAGCTATCCGCAGCTTGAAAAATACCAAAAGGAAATTGAGGAGTTTATCAAAGCGCTGGATATGCAGGAGTTGGAGGAAGGACGGTATGTGCTGAGGGAGGACACACTCATTGCCCTTGTCCAGAAGTACCATACCAGGGACAAGGATTCTTCACGCATGGAATCACATAAAAAATACGCGGACCTGCAGTATATCCACAAAGGGGAAGAGATGATCTATACGGACCGTGTGGAGGAACTGGTGCTTGCGGAGGACCGTACTCCGGAGGAAGACATCCTCTTTTATGAACCCAGAAGGGACAGCGGTGCGGATGTCTTAAAAAGCGGAATGTTCGGATACTACGAACCCCAGGACGCCCATATGCCCTGCATAACGTATCTGAACAGCTGTGATGTGATAAAGGTGGTATTTAAAATTAAAATGATCTAAAGGAGGATATGTAATGTCGGAAAAGAGATTGATAGGAGATTACCCGGTGATCGGCATCCGTCCCATCATAGATGCCAGAAAGGGGATTCTGGATGTGAGGGGCTCCCTTGAGGGACAGACCATGGCAATGGCCCAGGCGGCAAAGCAGCTGCTGGAAACGAATTTAAAATATACGGACGGCAGTCCGGTGAGAGTGATCATTGCGGACCAGACCATTGGACGTGTGGCGGAGAGCGCTGCATGTGCGGAGAAGTTCAAAAAGGAAGGGGTGGATATTACCCTTTCCGTAACCCCCTGCTGGTGTTACGGGTCCGAGACCATGGATATGGACCCCATGACGATCAAAGGTGTGTGGGGCCTGAATGCCACAGAGCGCCCCGGGGCCGTTTATCTGGCCTCTGTGCTGGCCGGATACGGGAGAAAGGGGCTGCCCGCTTTTGGAATCTATGGGAAGGATGTACAGGATGCGGATGACACAGAGATCCCAAGGGACGTGCAGGAGAAGCTTCTGCGTTTCGGACGTGCCGCAGTGGCCGCAGCCACCATGAGAGGAAAATCCTACCTGCAGATCGGCGCTGCCTGCATGGGTATTTCCGGTTCCGCCATTGACCCTGACTTTTTTGAGGAATATCTGGGTATGAGGGTGGAATCCGTGGATGAGGTAGAGGTGCTGCGCCGGATCGAACTGGAGATCTACGATCAGAAGGAATATGAGAAGGCCCTGGCATGGACCAAGGAAAAGTGCCCGGAAGGGTTTGACAAGAATCCGGAACATGCAAGGCATACCAGGGAGCAGAAGGAGAAAAACTGGGAATTTACAGTGAAATGCGCCCTGGTAATCAAGGATCTGATGAACGGAAACAAAAGACTTGCACAGGGCTGTTCAGAGGAGATGCTGGGCCACAATGCACTGGCAGCCGGTTTTCAGGGGCAGAGGCAGTGGACGGATTATCTTCCCAATACGGATTTCCCGGAAGCGATCCTCAACTCCTCCTTTGACTGGAACGGAGCCCGCGAACCGTATATCCTGGCCACAGAAAATGATACGTTAAACGGGGCCAGTATGCTGTTCTTAAAACTTCTGACAAACCGCGCCCAGATGTTTGCCGATGTGCGCACCTGCTGGTCGGGGGATGGGGTCAGACGGGTTACGGGATATGAACTGGAAGGACATGCAAAGGAGGCTGACGGTTTCATCCATCTGATCAATTCCGGGGCCTGCTGTCTGGATGCATGCGCAGAGGCAAGGGATGGATCGGGAAAACCGGTGATCAAACCTTTCTGGGAAATGTCAAAGGAGGACGTGGATGCCTGCCTGAAGGCCACAACCTGGTGTGAGGCGGATCTGGGATACTTCCGGGGAGGAGGCTATTCTTCACGCTTTGAGACTAAATGCGAGATGCCTATGACCATGATCCGGCTGAACATAATAAAAGGGATCGGTCCGGTGGTACAGATTGCAGAAGGATGGAGCGTGGAGCTTCCAAAAGAGGTTTCGGATGTGATATGGAAACGGACGGATTACACCTGGCCCTGTACCTGGTTTGCACCCAGGACAACACCGGCGGGCGTCTTTAAAAGCGCCTATGATGTGATGAATAACTGGGGAGCCAACCATGGCGCCATCAGCTATGGCCATGTGGGAGCGGACGTCATTTCCCTCTGCTCCATGCTGCGCATTCCTGTATGCATGCACAATGTGCCGGAGGAAACCATATTCCGTCCCGCATGCTGGAACGCATACGGGATGGATAAAGAGGGGCAGGATTTCAGGGCCTGCGCCGCTTACGGGCCATTATACAAATAACAGATCAGTTTTTCCAGTTTCGGATCTCCAGCAGGCCGGGCACCAGAACATTGGCGCTGGTCTGCAGGATGATCCTTCCTTTTTCAGCTGTGGCACCGGAGGGATCGCCCCCAATGCCGATGGGTTTTCCCTCCGCTGTTTTCCAGTCCTCCGATACCCAGCCGATGGATACGGGGCCATAGGGCTGCAGGGACTGATTGTCTTTAAAGGCTGCCGGAATGCCTGGTTCTGAGGTCTCAAGCTTTACAAGGGACGGGTCCACGGCCATGACCATGGAAGTCTCCATCTCGCCGCCATGGAAATCCCATATATTTCCTTCCGAAACGGTGGCCTTTACATCAGGATGGCTGAAGGCACCGGAGGACAGGATAAAGGGGGAGATCCCCAGTTCACTTCTCAGCTCGCGGCTCAGAACCTGTGCAATGGGGGCATTTCCTCCATGGCAGACAAGGAGGGCCAGTTTTTTGAAGCCATGGTGGGCCAGGCTGGCGCATATGTCATACAGCATGTGGTAGTAGGTATCCGGCTTTAAGGTGACGGAACCGCAGAAATTCCTGTGCTCAGTGCTGAGCCCCACGGGGATGACCGGGAATATGAGCATGGGGAAGTCCGGGTCCTGGGCTTCCAACGCCTTTTTCAGATACTCCGTCATTGCCTGGGCAATGATGTCATCCGTGCCCAGGGGAGCCTGGTTCCCGTGCTGTTCCAGGGCGCCCAGGGGGATGAGGACAATGGTCTCCTCCCTGTCAATTTGTTCCATCTCAAGTCTTGTAAGTTCACTGTAATTTCTAATCATATTCTGCAACATCCTCCTGAACATCCATTCCCATTCGCTCTAGTGCTGGTTCGCCGGTTTCAGGGCCGGATAGACGGCCTTCAGACGGTTATACAGCAGATATCCCACAAAATAATTTAACCCCAGCTTCAGGATATTAAAGGGGATGGTGGCCATGACAATGAAGGTGGTCAGGTTGGTGATGGCCGGGTTTACGGAAGCCACCATGGAAACCACGCTGTCAAGGGATACACCCATTGCCTTTGCGTACAGGGGCAGGGTGATGAATGCGTTGCAGAAACAGGCAAAGGCGGTCCTCACAACAATACTGGCAGCCAGTCCTGTGACGGCAGCTTTGCGGCTTTTGCCCATCTTGTTATATACCGCCCATAATGGAAGGACAAACAGGGCCACTCCGATCAGGTTGGACAGTTCGCCAACGTACATGGAATTTGTTCCCACGGTTATAAGCTTAATAAGGATCTTGATGATCTCCACCCAGGCGGCGGAAGCAGGGCCGAACATGAACAGGGCCATGATGGATGGGACATCGCTGAAATCCACCTTGTAAAAAGGCGGCATCAGGGGAACGGAAAATTCCAGGGACATGAGGGCGCCTGCTATGGCTGCCAGCATGCCGGTGTAGATCAGTTTCTGAATACTCCACTTTGATTTCATAACATAACCTCCTTAAATTCAATATCAGATGTTTTGCAATGAAACAAGTCCTTTGGTAAAACCTTGTTAAACCGTTGGATCATAAAGCTGCGCGGCACGTCTTTACATCAAAAAACCCAGAGCCATAGGGGCCTGGGAGTCATAAACAATTCAATATAAATAACGGCATATGCTTCATTATCCATATGAATTCAATCGCCTTCTCTCATCCAGACTATACTGTCGGTTTTGGAATCTCACCAAATCAACCGCCTAAGCGGGTCGCGGACTATACCGCCGGTAGGGAATCACACCCTGCCCCGAAGAACTTATTCATTTGCTTATTTTAGCGTAGCACAAATGGCCTCGGAAGTCAATGGGGTTACAGGGAGTTCGTTTGGAAAAACTGCACAATTTTCTTTTTGTAATGATGTGCAGAATCACTGTTTACAACCAACGTAGGATGTAGTATATTAATGACATGAAACATAGAACGTAGGATGTAGGATATATAGAAAAAAGGACAGGGATCAAAGGAGGATCATCATGAAAGTGGCATTGGTTTACACAAGTACAACACCTGAACTGATTGAGCTGGTGGAAAAGGAAGTAGGGGCAGCGCTCCCGGCGGATACGGAGGTTGCAAGCTATCAGGACCCCTCCATTCTGGCGGAAGTCAGGGATGCGGGTTATGTGACGGCCCCTCCCGCAGCCCGGCTGGTGGGGATGTATATGAAGGCGGTTACGGAGGGAGCGGACGCGGTCCTGAACCTGTGTTCATCCGTGGGAGAAGTGGCGGATGCGGCCCAGGATATCGGCAGGTTTACAGGTATCCCCATTGTCCGAGTGGATGAGGAGATGTGCAGGGAGGCGGTGAGGCAGGGCAGAAGGATCGGCGTTATGGCCACCCTTCCAACCACATTAAACCCAACCAAGAATACCATACTGCGGGTTGCCAGGGAGATGAACCGCCGGGTGGAGCTGGTGGATGCACTGGTGGACGGGGCGTTCGGCCTTGACCAGGAGCAGTTTAAGGCCCTGATGAGCCGGTATGCAGGGGAGATCGCGGACCAGGTGGATGTGATCCTCTTTGCCCAGGGGTCCATGGCATACTGTGAAGAGTATATTCATGAAAAGTATGGTAAAGTAGTACTATCCAGTCCCAGGTTTGGGGCGGCCGCTTTAAAAGATGCGCTTGTGAGAAAGGGATTGCTGTAAGGGGCCGGAATGCGGTCTTTAAGTGCTCGTAACGAAAGGAGAGGGAAGCATGTTTAAAAGGTTAAAAAGGACAGCTGCAGTCATATGCGCCGCAGCCCTGATCTGCTCCATGACAGCCTGCGGCTCGGCCCAGGACAAGAAAGTGGTACTTCATTTTACACACACCCAAAGCCCGGGATCCATCAGCGACCTGACAGCCCAGGAGTTTAAGCGGTTGGTGCAGGAGAAAAGCAACGGACGGATCGAGGTTAACATATATTCCAACTGCGGCCTTTCAGGCGGCGACCTGACAAAGGCCATTGAACTGGTACAGGCGGGCAATATCGACATCCATTCCTGCGCGCCGCCTAATATTGCCAACTATGATAAGAAGTTTTACTCCTTCTGGCTCCCCTTCCTGTTTCCCAACTCAGATGACCTGCTGGCTTTCTGCCACAGTGAGAAGGTCTATCAGGTGGTAAACGGGTGGTGCAACGACCTGGAGATGGAGATGCTGGGGATCAACAACGCAGGTTCCAGACAGATTTCCAACAGCAAAAAAGAGATCACAAAACCGGAAGATTTAAAGGGGATGAACATCCGTGTGCCGGGCGCCAATATTTTCATTGATCTTTACAGGAATTATTTTGGGGCAAACCCCACGGCCATGGATTTCTCAGAAGTATATACCTCCCTTCAGCAAAAGACCATTGACGGACAGGAGAATCCCATTGCCGTGTTTGATTCCTCCAAGTTTGCGGAAGTTCAGCAGTATGTAACTTTGTGGGACGGTGTCAGGGATACCACCATCTGGGTGATGAGCCAGAGGACCATGGAGAAGCTGTCGCCGGAGGACCAGGCCCTGGTAAAAGAGTGTGCAACAGAGGCCCTGGACTGGGGGAATGAGTACCTGGCGCAAAACGAGGAGGCCATTATCCAGAAACTGAGGGACGGCGGGACAACCATCACAGCGCTGACGGATGAACAGAAGGCGGAGTTCCAGAAAGCCTGCGCCGGCATTTATGATGATTACGCCCAGTCAGTGGGACAGGATGTGATCGATCTGTTCACCGGCGGTTACAAAGAATAACGAGGAGGAACGTTATGAAGGAAAAAGGCTTATTAAAGGATTTCTGGGAGAACTTTGAGGAATACCTGTGCTCCGCTGCACTGCTTATCATGACCCTGGTTACGTTTATGAATGTATTTTCCAGAAAGATCTCCTGGTTTAACATGTCATTTACCCAGGAACTGGTGACCACCATGTTTGTGTGGGTGTGCTGCCTGGCAGCTGCCAGTGTGTTTAAGACAGATTCCCATATGGGGTTTAATTATCTCACAGATAAGTTTCAGGGCGCGGCCCGAAGAACTTACCGTATGTGCCGGCTTTTGCTGTGTACGGCCAATTATGGGATCTGGATCATATGGGGAATCCAGATGGTTTACAGGCAGTATCATTACAATCTGCTGACCGGCGTCCTGGAGATGCCCCAGTGGACCATCGGGATCGCCATTCCCCTGTCGGCCGTGTGTTCCATTATCCGTATGGTACAGTATGAGATCAGGTTAGCAAAGGAGGGAGAATAGTATGTCAGCAGCAATTCTTTTTGGTTCCATGGCAGTGATGATCGTCCTTGGCATTCCCATTGCCATTGTGCTGGGAGTATCCAGCGCCCTCACCCTCCTGTTCTCGGGAGCGCCCTTGGGGGTGATTCCGTCCATGATGCAGGCCACGGTGCAGAAGTTTTCCCTCCTTACCATCCCTTTGTTTGTGCTTGCGGGGGCGATCATGGATAAAGGCGGCATTTCCAAGCGCCTGATCAACCTGGCGGACAGCATCATCGGGCCGGTTCACGGTGGACTTGGGTACGTGGCAGTGGTGGCAGCCCTGTTCTTTGCAGCCATATCCGGCTCCGGTACGGCCACGGTTGCTGCCATGGGTTCCATCCTGATACCTGCCATGGTAAAGCAGGGGTATGACGCAGGATTTTCCAGCGCCCTTTCCGCCATATCCGGCTCCCTGGGAACCGTGATCCCGCCCAGCATCACTTTTATCATCTATGGCATGATCACCGGTGAATCCATAGGGGATCTGTTCCTTTCCGGTATTGTGCCGGGACTGATATTCGGGTTTGTACTCTGTATCATGGTCTTTATCCAGTCCAAAAAGCATGGGTGGAAGGGCGAGACAAAGAGGGCGTCCGCCAAGGAGATCGGAAGGCTGTTTTTAGACACGGTGTGGGGGCTGTTAAGCCCGGTCATTGTACTGGGAGGCATCTATTCAGGGCTGTTTACACCCACCGAGGCAGCGGCCGTTGCCGTTGTGTACAGCCTGATCGTGGGGATCTTTGTCTATAGGGAACTGCGCTTTAAGGAACTGAAGGAGACGCTGTTCTCAACCGCCAAGACAACGGGCATGATCCTGCTGATCATCATGAACGCAGGTATCTTCTCCTGGGTACTGACCCAGCAGGGCATAGCCGCTAACCTTACGGAGATGGCCCTGGCCCTTACGGATAACAAGTATATTATGCTGTTTATCATCAATATTGTGTTCCTGTGTGCCGGCTGCGTAATGGACAACACCAGCGCCCTTTATATCCTGGTCCCCATCATCATGCCCATTGCCAAGTCTCTGGATATCAACATGATCCAACTGGGCGTGATCCTGGTGCTGAACCTGTCCATCGGCCAGGTGACACCTCCCGTAGGGCCAAACCTGTATGTGGCCGCGGACATCGGAAAGGTGAAATTCGAGGTGATCTGCCGGAAAATGGTGCCGTTGCTGCTGATGTCGCTGATTGCCCTGTTTGCCATCACATACATACCGGCGCTGAGTCTCTGCCTGATTCCTTCATAACAGTATTTTAACGTAAGATTGCGCTGAACCAACATATGATGTATACTTATGGATAAGTGGGCCGCCCGGCCGGTTAGCAGGGAAGCTTACCGGACCAGGACGGTATACATCCCGCGTAAGCGGCCGCAGCAGGCAGGCTGACGCGTTTGCAGCAAAGGAGGTTCAGCATGGAGAAAACCAGTTTTTTAAAGGAAGCTGTCGGAGGACAGTCGGTTGTAAATAAGATTGTAGATAACATTACCAATGCTATTATAAATGGAGAACTTAACCCGGGAGATAAGATCCCCACAGAGGCAGAATTGTCGGAGTCCATGGGAGTGGGAAGAAATTCGGTCAGGGAAGCCATTAAGGTGCTGGAGGCTTACGGCGTGGTACATATCAAGCGGGCGGAAGGTACTTTTGTGAGCCAGGAGTATGACAGTAAGATGATCTATCCCGTACTGTACGGGATCATTTTACAAAAGGATTCCACCAAGCAGATCGTGGAGCTGCGCAAAGTAATTGACGTGGGGCTTCTTCAGCTGGCCGTGGACAAATTAAAGTCCAGGGAACTGGAAAAGTCCCAGATGGAAGCCATCGAACATGCCATGGAGGAGCTGGAGCGCCAGGCCCATATGGATATGCCCCAGGTGAAGAACCTGTTTGAGGCGGATGTGCAGTTCCATATGGCCATTGTGGGGATTACGGAGAATGTGATGCTCCAGTCCATCTGCAATTACGTGGATAAGATCACACGCCGTTCCCGCATGTCTACCATAGACCAGATATTCCAGGCAGGGGATGTTGAGAACTTTCTGGATATGCACCGCAGGATCGTAAAGCTTTTGCAGGACAGGGATGCCGCGGGGATCTACGGGATTGTGGAGGAGCATTACCAGTACTGGGCAAAAGTAAAAGATGAATCGTGAATGATCGTGAATGGTAACAGCATGGCAATGCACCGGGTCTGAGACAGTGGGGCGCCGGCTGGCGGTTGCTGCAAAGGATGACTGTGGGCGTGAAGGTCGCTGTGAAGGTCGGTAATGCAGCAGCCGCTTTTTATTTACCAGGATAGAAACAAAATGAAAATGAAACTTGGAGGCAGGATATGATATACAGAAAAAAATGTGAACTGGAAACAGTCCCCATAGAGGGATGCATGGGCGGCAAGGGAACCGTCAAAATGGAAAAGCTTCTCTGCGCACCGGAAGAAATGATGGGAAAGGGAAGGGCCTATGTGCGCCACATCTTAAACCCGGGTGTTTCCATTGGGATGCACACCCATGAAGGCGAGATGGAGACCATGGTGATTATCAGCGGAAAGGCGGTGCACACGGTCAACGGGCAGGAGCAGCATCTGGAGGCCGGGGATATGATCGCGGCCCAGCCGGGGGATACCCATGGGATCGCCCAGGAGGGAACGGAGCCTTTGGTACTCATTGCACAGGTCCTTTACGCCTAGACCAGAGAACAGAGGGCATAGAGAAAGACATGAACGCTATAAATGATGTAAAAGGATAGGGAGAATGACCATGAAAGATATGGAACAAAAGGTCCTTGTAAACGTTGCCCCGGTGGCGGCCACGGACAAGGTGATCATACCGGAAAAGATTGCAGAAGATGTATATGAATGCTATAAGGCAGGGGCCGCCATGGTGCACCTGCATGTGAGGGACAGGGAGGGGAACCTGACCAAGGATATGACATTGTTGGAAGAGACACTGGCCATGATAAGAAGGGATTCGGATATTGTGATCGAGGTGTCCACAGGCGGTGTTTCTGACCTGACCATTGAGGAGCGGTGTGCCCCGCTGTACTCTGGCCTTGTGGAGGCGTGCTCCCTGAATGTGGGCTCCACCAACCTGGGAAAGGCCGTTTACTGCAATCCCATGGATGATGTGGAATACTGCGTCAGGGAAATGCTGAAACAGAAAAAGACGCCTGAGGTGGAGACCTTTGAGATCGGACATACCTGGGCCATGACGCAGCTGATGAAAAAATATGAGTTTGCGGACCCGGTACTGTTCAGTGTTGTGCTGGGGCATGAGGGGGAAGCGCCCGCCACCCCACAGGCATTGGCAGCCATGATCCAGATGATCCCCGCAGGCACGATCTGGGGCATCACGCAGGCAAACCGAAGGGATTTTTCCCTTTTGGCCGGAGCAGTCGGAATGGGGGCCAAGACGGTGAGGATCGGCTTTGAGGACAGCAATTATCTGAATGCCGTAACGCAGGCGGATACCAATGCGCCCCTTGTTGCAAAGACGGTGCGGATGCTGCGGGCCATGGATAAGGAACCCATGACGCCTGGTGAAGCCAGGGAGTTTTTTGGTATAGGAAGATAGGAAATCTATACCGGGGAAGAGAGGAAGACAAATATGCTGGATGCAGATGTGTTAAAACAGTACCCTCAGATCGACTGCGGTGCTGTCCAGGCTTTACTGGAAACCAGATGCCGGGAGGACCGGCATAAGATTGTAGTGTTGGATGACGACCCTACCGGGGTACAGACGGTACACGGCATTTCCGTGTATACGGACTGGTCCTATGAAAGTGTAAAAAAGGGCTTTGAGGAGGAGAACAAACTCTTTTACATACTGACCAATTCCAGGGGCTTTACAGTGGAGCAGACCACCAGGGCCCATGTGGAGATCGGGGAGACCGTGGCAAAGGTGTCTGAGGAGACGGGAATCGATTATGTGATTGTCAGCAGGGGAGATTCCACCCTGAGGGGACACTATCCCCTGGAGACAGAGCTCCTTGCCCGGGTGGAGGAGAGCCATAGGGGAAAACCTGTGGACGGTGAGATCATCTGCCCGTATTTTAAGGAGGGCGGCCGTTTTACCATTGACAACATACACTATGTAAAGTATGGGGAGCAGCTGGTACCGGCAGGGGAGACGGAGTTTGCAGGCGATAAGACCTTTGGATACCATTCCTCTGATCTGAGGGAATATGTGGAGGAAAAGACAGAGGGCAGATACAGGGCCGCTGATGTGTTGAGCGTTTCCCTGGAGGAACTGCGCAGCCTGGATTACGATGGAATTACCCAAAAACTCCTGTCTCTCAGGGATTTTGGGAAAATTGTGGTCAATGCTGCGGATGCATGTGACCTGAAGGTATTCTGCATTGCTCTTTACAATGCCATGGATCATGGACACAGGTTTATGCTGCGCACAGCCGCCGGTTTTGTAAAGGAGTTTGGAGCGGTCAGTGACCGGCCCCTGCTCACCAGGGATGAGATGGTGGAAGAGGACCGGAAAACCGGGGGGATCATTGTGGTAGGCTCCCACACAAAAAAGACCACCATCCAGCTGGAGGCCTTAAGGCAGGTGCCTGGAATTGAGATGATCGAATTTAACTCCGACCTGGTTCTGGATGAGGCTAAATTCCAGGAGGAAATAAACACTGTCCTCATGCATGAGGAGGAATTGCTGGAGCAGGGCGTGACAGCAGTGGTATATACAAAGCGGAAGCTGCTTTCCCTGGAAAGTGACAGTCCCGAGGCAGCGCTTTTGAGGTCGGTCCGGATATCGGATGCGGTACAGTCACTGGTAGGACGGTTAAAAGTCACTCCCGCGTTTGTGGTGGCAAAGGGAGGGATCACATCCAGCGATGTGGGGACCAAAGCCCTTAAGGTCAGACAGGCCACTGTCCTGGGACAGATCCGCCCGGGGATACCGGTGTGGAAAACAGGCCCGGAGAGCCGGTTCCCAGGTACGCCCTATGTCATTTTCCCCGGAAATGTGGGGGAGGCGGAGACGCTGAGGGAAGCGGTGGAGGAATTGATGGGAAGATAGTAAGATATATTAAGAAGTTAAAACCCATTGGAGAAGCGTGATTTCTCTGATGGGTTTTGTTTGTTTTGAAGAAAAAATCATGTGGTTTAAGGCACATCAGGCAGTACAATCTGAATATTGTGATGAAACTAAAATCAGTCTGTAAAAAGGAAGAGTGGCAGAAGGTCAGGAAAAAGCTGTTGACATGCCCAAACGGGCAGATCATACAATATCAACTGTTGGAGAAAGAGAAGATGTATGACAGGTTTCTGGAGGAGGTGCTAAACTGTGGTTCTATCCATACTCTGAATCAGTATGAAACCGTTCTGAAAAGGATGTACCCGGACAGAGTGATGTCGGCTTACATTGCTTATGTAATTAAAGAAGGCCGGCTTTTAATATGTATGGGCGCTATTCTCCTTGCTGAGAGCATAGCGCCGTATGTTGTCAGATTTCATCCCATCCGGACCGGAAAACATGTAGTGCAGGTGATGCCAGGGGAGGCTTTGGTGGTCTTGATCACATGGGATCAGCCGTTACTTCACCAACCTTACATCCACCTCATATACCATCCCGGATCCACATGGAAGATAAGGCTCTGTCCAGGGGGACCCGTTAACCATAACAGAAGCGATCCGGTTGCATCCGTGGTCCTCGGTCTGGGTATAGCGGATGTTGTAAACCGCTCCCCGGAACTCCTTTGTGACAGAGCATTCCTTCCAGTCCGGCGGCAGGCATGGCTCCAGGCGCAGGCCGGGGATTTCGGCTTTGAGGCCAAGGACGTATTGGAACAGGGCCTTGGTCAGCCAGGCTCCGGTTGCGCTCCGCCAGGTCTGTCCCGCCGTTCCCAGACGGTAGCCTGTCTCCTCTGTAAAATAGGAGTTGCACATAATGTAGGGCTCACAGTATTTTTTATGGTATTCATGGTGGAAGGGAAGGATCTTTTGAAGACCCATCTGTACCTTTTGGTTGTCCTTTTGCATACTGTCCACAGCCAGCTTCCAGCAGCAGGGATGGAGGTAAACGCCCCCGTTTTCATGGACGCCTGCGGGTTTCTGGGTCATCTGGCCAATGGTATCCACATAGCTGTGGTAGGCGGGCCAGGATACCAGGGTCCCCAGATCGGTTTCCAGGTATTTGTCCACGGCATCCATTATCTTCTGCTTTCTCTCACCCTCGGCAACCTGGGCCAGGACTGCCCAGAGCTGGGGGATCAGATAGATCTTTCCCTCCCGGCAGGACATGGAGCCCAGAGGCTCGCCCTGGTCATTAAAGGCATCGATGTAGTATTCACCGTCCCATCCTGTCTCGTTTATGATATCCTTCATTTCCTGGCCGCGGAGCCGGGAGAAGAACAAGTCTTCTTTCCTGTCAAGGGCCAGGGCCAGGGCGCCGAATCTCTCATTGGCCCGGCACCACGCAAGGGAAAGCCAGACGCTGGAGCCTTTTCCCTCTAATCCGGCCTGGTTCATCATATCATTCCAGTCACCGCCCCATAATTTGACCAGCCCATGGATTCCCCGGAAATCCCAGAGAAAATCCACGGCGCGTTTTACATGCTCATAGACGCTGGCTTCTGAACCGTCATTAAAGGGCACGGATTCCTCCAGGCATTTGACATCGCCCAGTTCCTCAATGATGGAAGCCGCAGCCATGGGGATCCATACCGCGCAGTCTGCAAAGTTGTTGTCACGTATCTCCCCGTCCAGCCAGGTTCTGGGAGCATACCCATTGCTGTACTGAAAGGTCAGAGCACGCTTGAAACGTTCCCAGGCCAGCTGCGGGTTAAAGGAAGCCAGGCATTCGCTGTCGCTTACCATGTCCCTGTATCCGTTGTGGCGCACCCTGGCCCAGCGGCTGCCCATGTTGGTCTGGTGCTTGGTCCAGAAGTTGATGAGGCAGTTAAGGGACTCGTCAGGGGTGCGGATGGTTACGCCCTTTTCCTGTGCGGCATACTGCTCCCTGACATCCATGAGTCTCTGCTCCACGGTCCGGGCATTGTTTCTGCGGGCGGCTTCCTCCAGTTCACCGGAGGCTAGGGCCACGCCCAGTGCGTAATGGAACTGGGCCTCTTCTCCGGGCTTAAGGGTAACGGTGTGTTCAAGGGCCAGGCAGATCTTTTCCCCAATGCAGCAGCTTCCCGTACATCCGCCCATTGCCAGGGCGTCAGGCTCCTGTTCATTGCCGTAGGTTCCGATAAAAGCGTTCTTTCTTGTATCATATCCGCTTACCTCGCGGTCTGCCAGGAAGTAGGCGGAAACTTCCTGGAAGTTTTCCGACTGGATCTTGGCATAGGAGCGGGTGGCAACCCCGTTTAATTCAGGCCGGAAACCGGCTGTGTCCACGTTGTAGCCCTGGGGGCGGTACACACCATCGGTCTCAGTCTTGGCGTAGGGGATGACTTTGATGGTACGGATTCGGTTGGATGTATTTTTTACTTTGATGCTCCATATCTCCTCATTGGCATCCTGAGGCACAAAGATGCGGAAACTGCTGGAAATACCCATATATTGGGAGAATATCTCCGTATAACCGATTCCGTGCACACAGGAAAAATCCTGGTATTCCTTTTTTACGGGCAGTCCGTTGGCAGTCCAGTATTGGCTGCTTTCCGTGTCCAGGATATAGACCTGGCGGCTGTCCGCCAGCAGGATCCGCCGTCCCAGATGTCCCTGGATCAGGCTTTCGCCGTAGCCCACCTGGGAGGTAAATGTTATATAGCTGTCATTATATAGGTAGTTGTACCAGTGGCGGGGCGTATTGGGGGTGGTAATGACAAACTCGCTGCCCTGGTTTCTGAAATATCCGTATTCTTTCATGTGTTTATACTATCTCCTTCCGGGCCATAACCCTTTGTGCATTACCCTTTGATCGCTCCTGCGGTGATCCCCTCGATAAAATACCGGTTCAGAAACAGATAGACGATCAGTATGGGGACAATGGACATTACGGTTCCGGCCAGCATGGTACTCCATGCAGCCACGCCGTCACCCTGGTCCTTGAGCAGCACCACGCCCACTGTCAGGGGACGCAGTTCGGAGCGGGACAGGGTAAATGCCAGGGGCATCATATAGTTGTTCCATGTATCCCTGAAGGCCAGGATACCGGTGGTTGCAAGGATGGGTTTCATGATGGGCATCAGGATCGTGGTATAGACCTTAAAGAAGCTGGCGCCGTCAATGGTAGCCGCCTCGTCTATCTCCTTGGAGATCCCGTTGCAGTATCCCATGACCAGGATACAGTAAAAGGGCTGGGCGGTTGCGATCTGGGTGATGACCATTCCCCAGATGGAATCCAGAAGCCCGAGCTTGCGGCAGAGCTGGAAAATAGGGAATAGGGTAACTGCCCCGATCAGGAACATCATAAAGCCAAAGGTGCCGGTGAGCAGTTTTTTGCCCGGGAAATCGCACCTGGACATGGCATATCCTGTCATGGAGGATGTGATGATGATACCGATCACCGATGCCACGGCAAAGAACACGCTGTTTAAGGTGTATCTGGCAAAGTTGGCCTGCTTCCAGGCTTTCATATAGTTCTCGGGACGCCATGTTTCCGGAAATATCTTAAGACCGCCTAACAGGAATTCCTCTGTGGATTTAAAGGAACCGCCCACTGCGTATACCAGCGGAAATACCAGCAGGAAAATGATGACTGCCAGCAGGGCGTATAATAAGATCATATCTCTTCTGTGGTTTGCTTTTTTCGACATGAAGATCCCTCCTAGTAATTCATGTTTTTGGTGGCGCGGATATAGAGCAGCGTAATGAACATAACCAGCACCGTGGACAGGATACTGATGGCAGAGGCATAACCCTGCTGGGCAGTGCCCATGGTCTCAAAAAAGTATCTGTAGATGTACATGGTCATGACTTCCGTGGAATTTCCCGGACCTCCGTTGGTCAGGGCTTTTACGGAGTCAAACAGCTTCAGCGCGTTCATGATGCACAGGGCCGTGATGGTCTGGAACATGCTTCCCATCATTGGGATGGTGATCCTGAAAAAGGTCTGGATCTTGTTGGCCCCGTCCACCCTGGCGCTTTCGTATACATCGGATGGGATGCTCTGAAGGGCTGATAAAAACAATACCATGTAAAATCCCACGCCGCTCCAGGTACAAAAGAGCACAATGACGATCTTGGCCATGGTTCCGTTGCCGAACCATTCAATGGCTTTTTCGATCAGGCCCATTTTGATCAGCACGCCGTTGATAATTCCGTTGTAGGAGGCGAACATAAAATAAAATACGATTGCCATGATGGCAGTACTTGTGATATTGGGTACAAAGATGACTGCCCTGGCCAGGCTCTGGCCTTTGAACCGCTGGTTTAACAGCACGGCCAGCAGCAGTGAGCAGGGGATCTGCACCAGCGGGATGGCAACACCCATCTGCAGTGTGTTGATCACCGAGTTCCAGTAGGTCGCGTCCTTAAACAGGCGCGTGTAGTTTCTTAGCCCCACGAACACGGCGGGGGAAAAACCGTCATATTTGAAAAAGCTGTAATACAGTACGTACAGCAGCGGATACACTCCAAACAGTATTACCATGAGGATGGTGGGGGACATCATCAGATACGGCTGTTTATATTTGCCCAGACGGGCCAGGAAACCCTTATTTGTTCCGGCAGTTTTCACTTTTTTTACCTATCCTTTCTGAATTTTGGTCAAAAATAGAGCTGCTGCAAAACATTACATTTTACAGCAGCCCTGCTTTCTCCTATTTCACGCTGCTCTCATCAATGGATCCGCTGGCAATGGCGTCCTCCAGGCCTAATGTATAGCGCTGGTTCAGGTCTTCCACGGCTGCATCCAGGTCAGCCGAAATATCGGCTCCCTCAGCAGCCTTGGCAAACAGGTTGGTGAATACCGTGTTACGGTCATCACCCTCCAGGCTGATGAATTTGTGAGGTTCAAATTTAGGGATATCCAGGTCATCTGTCTTAAAGCTGTACTCCACACCCTGCAGGTTCAGATCCTCGATGCCCAGGGAATCCAGGTCATTGGCGCGGTTGTCATTTCTGGGAACCGGCATGTACTGGTTGGCAATGGTCTGGTTGGACAGCCAGTAGGTGTAGAACTTCTTGGCAGCCTCCACATTTTTGCCGTTGCCCACAACCCAGTTTACGCCGCCCTCTGCCCAGTACTTGTCGGCAGTATCGCTTTCAAATACGGGAAGGGGTGCTGAATCCCAGTTGCATTTTGCATCCATCTGGGTTGCGTAGCTTCCGGGCATCCAGGTTCCGTCAATATACATTCCAATGGTCCCCGCTGCAAAGTTGGCCCTCAGGGTGTCGATTCCCAGTGTCAGGTATCCTGGGAACAGGGAGCCGTCCTTCATCATATCCACATAGAAGTTAAAGTAATCCTTGTTGGAGCCAAAGTCATAGGACTTGGTGGCATTGTTCCATCCGTAACGCTGTACATCGCTGGTGGCGTAGAGAATGGGGTCGATCACACGTTCCCAGATCTGGGCCACGCCCAGGGGCAGCCCGAAGCCGTATGCTTCCCCGCCGCCTGCCTCGGTGATCTTCTTGGCATATTCCCGCATTTCCTCCAGGGTTTTTGGCGGTTCCTCAGGATTTAAACCCGCCTTCTCAAAAAGGTCTTTGTTGTACAGCAGACGGTAGGCGCTGACACGTACCGGTACGGAGTAGAGCTCGCCGTTGAGATAGAACTCCTCTGGTGTAAATGCGCTGGGGTTGTAGTTTTCCTTTATCTCATCCGTGATGCAGTCATCCACGGGAACGATCTGTCCCTGCTTTGCCAGGGTCTGAACCGTGATGCCGCCGCTGCATTCCAGAATGTCGGGGGCTGAATCCCCGGAGATGGCCATCTGTACCACGCTGGAATAGTTTTCTCCATAATATTCATAGGTGGCATGGACTTCACTTTGTGACTCGTTAAAGGATTCGATCAGTTTCTGGATGCCCTCATCCGGGCCGCTTCCCTTGGTCCAGATTCGTATTTCCGTGGTCTCTCCAGACGCTGCAGAGCTTCCTGCCGAACTTCCGGCTGTCCCTGCCTCGGAACCTGATTTTGTGCTGTTGGAAGATGTGCTGCCGCATCCGGCGGTGGTAAATGCCATTGCCCCGGCCATGGCAAGAATGGTGATTCTTTTTAGGTTTTTCATAACTCCCTCTCCTTATATTTGATAGTGACATTATATCGGATTGAAAACCCCTTTTGTGAACCTGAGATTATATGGTTTTAACTTTTTGTTAGGTCTTATTTGTGTTTCCGGTATTCCACCGGGAGCATGCCCGCGTACTTTTTAAAGGTACGGGTAAAGTGCTGGTTGGATGTATAACCCACCAGTTCCGCTATGTACTGTATCTTGTGATCCGTTGTGGACAGCAGCCGTCTGGCTTCCTCCATGCGTACCTGGGTCACATAGTCGGTAAACGCTTCTCCTGTCTCGGATTTAAACAGCTGGCTCAGGTAGGAGGGGTTCAGGAAAAAGTAATCAGCGGCCTTTTGCCTGGTCACTGTCTGGTAATTCTGGGAAATGTAATGCTTCATCCGGTCAATGAGACGGGTGGAGGCTTCCAGGGACTCCTGTCCCAGGAACGCTATGATCTGTTCCGTGACAGTCTCCAGCCAGCGGCGCAGTTCCCCCGAGGTCTTAAACTGATACAGATAATCGGGCTGGAAGATCTGGGATGTGTCGTAGGCTCCGTTTTCAATCTGGTGCTGGAGCAGGATACCCTGGTAATCCGTAAGCAGGCGGATGATCTCCGTGTAGATGCCCTCCCTCTCCATGCCCATTCCGTCAAACATACCGTGACAGAAACGGCCCAAGCGGACCATGGCATTTTTCTGTTCCCGGTGCTGTACCGCGTCCAGCAGTTTTTCTTTCCATTCCAGCAATTCCTTGTAATCCACATCCTCCCTTTTTCCGCCTCTTTGAATGCCTCCCTGGTAAATACCGGTTTCCCCGGATTCATAAAAACGGCGCTCCAGGGCTTTTTCAGCCTCTGTATAGGCGGTGCGCACATTGTCCGGAAATGTAACCCCGCTGCTGATCCCGGCTGACATGGGTACGCGGCAGAACTGTTTTACGGTGTCAAGGAGACGGGAAATAACGGACTGAAAGGAATCCTCCGCCCTTTCCCGTGTCTGCCCATGGCTCTGTACCTCATGGGAGGAAGGAGCATGGAGAGAAGGAGCATGGAGAGAAGGAGCATGGAGAGAAGGGTCATGGAGAGAAGGGTCATGGAGGGAAGGATCATGGATGGAGGGGAGATGGATGGAGGGGGTATACAGAAACAGGATGGCGGAAGTTTCATTGCCCAGGGAAACGCACTCGCAGCTGCCCGCCTCCAGGCAGATCTCCTCGATCATATTGTCAATAGCAAACTTGATAACGGCCTGTTCCGTGTCCCGAAGGGGAATGTCCGTATCCAGCAGGGCCACCATGGCCATGGATTTGGGAGGACACAGTTCCATGTTTTCCCACATATGCAGGATATGGGAAGGGGAGAGGTCTTCCCTCAGCAGCTTGCGCAGAAAATTCTCCTTGGCCCCGCGTTTCAGGTGGTAGAGGCGGACCGTGGCCTCCTCCTCCTTTTGTTTCTGCATGCGTTTTTCATCCAGTTTTTTTACCGCCTGAAGGATCCTCTCCCGCAGATCCTTTTCCAGCACAGGCTTTAGCATATAGCAGGCAGCGCCTTTTTCCAGCGCTTTCTGTGCGTATTCAAAGTCACTGTAACCGCTCATGATCATGATCACCACATCAGGAAACTGTTCCTTTACATGGTCGATCATTTCCAGTCCGTTCATGGACGGCATGCGGATGTCCGTAATAATGATATCCGGTTCCGTCTCATTGATGATGTCAAGGGCCTCATCCCCATCATAGGCAGCCCCTTCGATCCGGCATCCCAGGGATTCCCAGTCCACCAGCTGCTTCATTCCTTCAATGATCAGCTCCTCATCATCCACTAAAACCACTTTGTACATGTTCATACTTCCCCCTTATCCTGTGAAGCCCGCGGCAGATGCAGGCTCAGTGCTGTTCCTATCCCCTCCTGGCTGTCAATTCTCAGTCCGTATTCCTTTCCGTAATACAGCTTCAGGCGGGTGTTGATATTGTTTAGTCCGATGTGCTCGCTTTCCAGCGTGTCCGGCTGGTCCAGGGTTGCCCGTATTTCTTCCAGCCGCAGGGGGCTGATCCCCTTTCCGTTGTCCTCCACCGTGATATCCACGGTCTGATCCGTGTACTGGGAACTGATGCGGATCTGCCGGTTCATCCTCCGCTTTTCCAGTCCGTGATGGACCGCATTTTCAATGAGAGGCTGCAGGGAAAATTTAGGGATGATCATGTCCATGACATCCTCCGGAATCTGTACATCCAACTGGAACTTGTACCTGAACCTGAGATTCTGCAGTTCTATGTAACAGGTGACATACTCCAGCTCTTCCCGTACTTTTACGTACTCGGTTTTCATATCTGTTGTGCGCCGCAGCAGAAGGCTGAGCTTTTCGATCATTTCAGCCGCCTCGTGGTCCTGGTTCAGCAATGCCTTCATACGGATGCCGTCCAGGGTGTTGTAAAGAAAATGGGGGCGTATCTGGCGTTGGAGCATCATGATCTCCGCTTCCTTTTTCTTGATCTCAATCTGGGCCTTCTCCTCCATCAGTACTTTGATCCGGCCCGCCATGTGGTTCAGGCCCGCGGCAATGGTTCGGATCTCATCATTGCTGTCCACTTGAATCTCCACATCCAGGTTTCCCCGCTCAATGGCTTCGATGCCTTCCATCACCCTGGAAACGCCCCGGCTCATCACCTTGGAGGAGCCCACAGCCAGGGCAACGGCCAGACCGCCGCCCAGGACCAGGAGCATGACGGCAATGCGGCTGAGTTCATTGAGATCCCTGAGCAGCACATCCTGGGGAACAATGTAGGCCACATACATGTCCAGATAGTCGGAGTGTTCCATGCTGATATTCCATGCCTGACCGCCCAGAACTACCTGGAACGGGCCTGATTCCCTGTCCAGCCTGTGTTGGATCTCCTCCATGACCCGGCTGCCCGGGTCAGTCCCGGAAAGATAGAACAAATTCTGCTTCCGGTCAAACAGGGCCACGCTGTTCTGGTCCAGCCTGTTTTTGCGGCATATCTCGTCCAGAAGCCGCCGCTTCATATCCACCCGGACCACCCCGTTGATCTTCATCTCGCTGTAGCTTCTCAGCTTTCTTGCAATGGAAAACACCTCGTCCGCATTGGTCTTGTGAAGGGGCATGACACAGAACATTTCCGGGTCATCCATAAAGGTGAGGTACCATTCCTCCTGGGAAATGTTGACGCCCTGGCGGTAAGGCACATTGGGGCCCCCGGTGAACACCCGGCCGCCGGAATCCGCTATGAGGATCCCGTCCGCATCGATCCTTACATTGAGGATCCGCTCAATGGAAGCCATAACCTCGTTGT
Source organism: Clostridium sp. FS41 (assembly GCF_000954015.1). Lineage (NCBI taxonomy): Bacteria > Bacillati > Bacillota > Clostridia > Eubacteriales > Clostridiaceae > Clostridium > Clostridium sp. FS41. Next base: position 154,018 of record NZ_JYHN01000062.1, on the reverse strand, counting down.
AGTAATCCACATACCTGGGGCTGTCCTCAGGGATCTGTTCCCCCAGCTTTCTGATCATATCCTCCTGAAGCAGGAAGGTCATGCTCAGGCGGTCGATCTCCCGCACCATATTGGTGATGGAACTGGTAATGCTGTCCACATAGACCTCGGAATATGCGATCATATTCTTTTTCAGCACCTGTCTGGATATTCCATAAAAGGCGGCAAACACGCTGCCTGAAAGCAAAATTATGCCCAGCAGAAGAAGCATCAGCTTTTTTTGGAACCCCATCTTCTGTTTTTCCCGCATTTATTATCCCCCCGCAATAGCATGTCCTTTGTTTTTTGACTAAAATTATAACATACAAAGAAGGGAATTACAAAGATAGGGAATTTTATTGTTAACATGGTTATCAACCCTGTGGTATTCATGCTATAATTGTAACTGTTTAGGACATCCGATGTAAAAATGGGTCTGTTACCTATAATTTAGGGATTAAGGAATAGGCGGAGCCGAAAAGGGCGGACCGGGATACCCGGAAGACAGGGAAATGTAATGGGGATGACCGGAAGATAAGGAATGGGGGAGGGCTTGGCATGGACAAGATCATGGGACGGTTTATCAGGGAGTTGGAGGAGGCGGAGGTCTGTCTGCACAGCGTGGCCCTTATTTATAGAGGGAAGGTTATAGGTGAGCGGTATTTCGGACCCTTTGGGCCGCATACTCTGCAGCGCATGTTCTCCGTGAGCAAAAGCTTTGTATCAGTGGCAGTGGGGCTTTTGTGTGAAGAGGGCAGGATCGGGCTGTCTGATCCAATCCTGCAGTATTTTCCGGAATATGCCCCGGACATCATTCCTCCTCAGCTGGCCAGGATGACCATCAGGGATATGCTGAGGATGCAGACCTGCTATGATAAGACCACGTACAAAAGGGACCCCGGACAGCCATGGGTGCCCAGTTTTTTCCATACACAGCCCCATCATGAGCCAGGGATGGTCTTTATGTATGACACGTCATCCTCCCATACCCTCTGTGCGCTGGTGGAAAAGCTGTCAGGAAAAGAGATCATGGAGTATCTCAGGGAGAAGTGCCTGGACGAGATCGGATTTTCTAAGGAGGCATATTTCATAAGGAATGAGTTTAATGAGGCCATGGGGGGCAGCGGCCTTATGGCTAAAACAGGGGATATGATCAAATTTGCCAGGCTGCTGATGGAAGGGGGAGTGTTCCGGGGAAAGCAGCTTTTGCCAAAGGGATATATGAAACAGGCTGTCTCCTTTCAGACTCCCACCCGGATGAGGGGAGCTGTGAAGGAAGAACGCCAGGGATACGGCTATCAGTTCTGGCGCCTGACCCATCACGGATTCGGTTGTTACGGCAAGGGAGGACAGCTGGTCCTGTGCTATCCGGATCATGACCTGGCCGTGATCACCACCGCGGATACCACCAGCCTGCCTGAGGGAAACCAGGCGATCTACGACAGCTTGTACCGGAATATCTTTCCAGCACTGTCCTCCCGGGGACATTCAGGAAATCCGTCCCGTGGGAGCGATGGGCCATGTCCAGGCGGTTTGTCCTGTGGGGACACCTTGGCCGGTTACCGCGGCCGGTCCTGCGCGGGCAGGGGATCATCGGAGGATGCCGGGGCTGGCGGCATGACCTGGTCCGGGGAATGCCCCGGGGATTTCCTGTCCGCCAATGCCAGAAGCAAGGATGCCAAGGAAGCAGGCTCCGACCTTTGGGGAAAAGAGTATTGGTGCGAAGATGCAGGCGTCTGGAAAAAGATAGTGTTTTTCAGCGACAGGATCTGTTTTTGCACAGGGGATGAGGTATATGAACTGCCGGTGGGATGGGAAACCGCCTGGCCCGGAAGCTTCCCTCAGTACAATGATGCCTGTGTCACAAAGGCGGAGTGGCTGGATTTTTGCTCCCTTTACATAAGATCAGACATGCTGGGCGAAAACATGGCTGTTTTTGAAATGCAGGCTGTCTTTAAGGGCGCCGGGCTGCTGTGCTATATGAAACATACCCAGGAATTCCGGTTTGAGGAGTTTGCCGGGATATGGGAGGGGAAGCTGAAGAAGAAATAACCAGGAGGTATTAGCGTGTCAGGGATTGCTGTATTTTTACCCAATGAGACCATGTGCCGTCAGGCGGAGGCCATTCTCAGCAAACGGAAAAACCATGTGATTGTCAACAAGCCCACCACCATTGACAATGTGGTGGAGGAAACCAGGAAAGCCATTGAACTGGGGGCGAACATTGTTGTGGCCAGGGGACATCAGGCCAGTGACGTAAAGCTTTATACCAGCATTCCCACGGTTGAGGTGGTGATGACCGCCCAGGAGCTGGGACTGCTTATCGTTAAGGCAAAGAAGATGGTAAACAAACCGTTTCCCAAAATAGGGATCTTCTGCTGGGAGGGAATGCTCTGTGACACCACTTATTTTGAGCAGCTCTACGAGGTAAAGATCACCACCTATCATCTGGAGAATCAGGATGATTGGTATGAATTGGTGGAGCATGGCATTGCGGAGGGGATCGATGTGCTCATAGGAGGAGAAAAATGTGTGCGCTACGCCACGCAGAAGGATTTTCCCTCAGTGTTCCTCTCAACCACAGGAGAATCCATTGAAATTGCCATCAACCAGGCAGAGACCATGTATGAAATGGCTGAGTCTGAAAAGCACAGTTACGCCCAGTTCTCCACAGTACTTGACAGCTCCTTTAACGGTATTGTAAAGATCGGGGCGGACGGGCAGATCCAGACCATGAACCGGGTGATGGAGGAAATGCTTAAAACCAGCGTCAAATCAGCTGCCGGCCAGCACATATCAGAGATCATGCCATTCATGGACGGGGAAAAGATCGGGAAAGTGCTGGCAGGGGAAGAGGAAACCTATTCCGCCTTTATCAGCAATGAGAAAAACGCCATGGTGGTGATCGCGGAGCCTATTGTGGTAGAGCAGGTGATTACAGGCGCTATCATATCCTGCAACCGGACCATGAGGCTGGACTGGTCGGAGGACAAAATGAAGGAAAAACTTCTGGCCGGGTTTGTAGCCCATGAGAATCTGGACCATATGCTGCTCAAACGGCCGGGGTTTAAGGATGCCGTGGCCCTGGCCAAAATCTACGCCCAGTCCAGCAGCCCCATCCTGGTGGAAGGATATTCCTACGAAGAACTGGAACAGTTCTGCCAGGGAATCCACAATTACAGCCTGCGCAAAAACGGTCCCTTTGTGGTGGTGAACGCGGGCAATATACCGGTGGAGCGCCAGATGCACGCTTTATTTGGGATCTCGGAAGCCGGCTTTGATAAAAAGCAGAGAGGTGCGTTACTTAAGGCAAATGACGGAACCCTGGTGATACGCGCCGTGGATAAGCTGGAGCTGCCCGTGCAGAGATATCTTCTCAGCGCGATCCGCAAAAAAAGGTTTGGTCTCCTGGACATTGAAAATGAAAGCGTGCAGCGGGTGGATACCCGTATCATTGCGTGCACCTCCAAGGATCTGAAAAAAATGGTCAATGAGGGAAGGTTCCGCAAAGACCTGTACTACCTGCTAAAGGCCTTTGGGATCACACTTCCCAAAGCCTCGGAGCGCAGAATGGATCTGGAGATCCTGCTGGATGAATATTATAAGAAATACCTGGAACGTCATACCAGATACCATGTGCTGACACCGGAGGCCAGGGAAAAGATCCTCAGTTTCCAGTGGGATAACAATGACGTCCAGTTGGAATCCTTTTGTGAGCGTATGATCCTTACAGCCACCAGGAGGAAAATCTCAGGGGAATATGTTCAGGACCTTCTGGACTCCCTGTACGATCTGTCGGAGCAGGAGGTAAAGATACCCCAGACATCATCAGACAGAGGTTTTCTGGAGGAGGCAAAGATAAAGGATATCCGGGATGCCTTGATGCGATATAACGGGAACAGGATGCTTACGGCAAAGCATCTGAATATCAGCACCTCCACCCTTTGGAGATACATGAAGAAGTATGGGATCTGACCATAGTACGGCCTAAAACAGCGTTGCAGACCTCAGGCAACTGGCGGATGCAGCGCTGTTTTAGGCTGTTTTGCTGTTTTTAAGGGATTAATAAATAAAAAATTTTTATTCTATATCTGCATATAGATTTCAGCGGTGAGATGATATGAAGCGTTTTGTTTTTAAATGAAATAAATTGAACGGCTAAATGAGAAAATAGATATATTGATTAAAAAATGTCTCGGATATCGTATAATATGTCAATTCTCACAAAAACAAAGCTCTGATATAATGATTTTCAGTTAAAAACATATGAAACGGGGAAGAAAAATGTTTGAATTTGCAGACAGAATATGTTTTACAAAGGCCGTATATTACAGTATGAAACAAATTCCTCTTTACAAACCGTTTAAGGACGGGACAGGGGGGATGGGAAAGTTTGCACCGGAAACGGGTTTCCTGGATTTATATGATGATGAAGGATGCTGCGCACACCATCTGGCCATTGGAAGAGGGTTTGTGGAGACCATGCTTCCAAAGCTGTTCGGCGGTGGAAAAAAAAGTTACAATGATTGGCGGCATGATCTGTACTGGCAGGTACGCAATGCCGGTTTTCAGAGCAGCCAGGCAGTGGATGTGGGGCAGGTGGACCTGATGCTGCTGGATATCCTTGCCCAGAGACATGGAAAACCCCTGCACCGTTTTCTGGGGGCTGATAAGGACTGGGCTGTCTGTTATAAAGGGGGAGGTTCCCTGCTCCTGACCGATGATGAGCTGGTGGATGATATGACCAGATATGTGTCGGAGGGATATAAGACAGTAAAGTTTAAAGTGGGCAGTGACTGCGGCAGGGATATGGAGAGGGACATCCGCCGGATCGCTAAGGTCAGGGAAGCTGTGGGCAGTGAAGTCGGAATAGCGGTGGATGCGAACCAGGTATTTGGGGTGGAGGATGCGGTGCGGTTTGCAAAGATGGCGGAGTCATATGACCTGGAATGGTTTGAGGAACCCATCCACGCCCATGATATGAACGGCATCAGGGCACTGAAGGAGATGGGCGTCAAACAGCCTCTGGCATTTGGGGAATCCATGCGTATCTCCTATGCATATGAGACTTATCTGGAAAAAGGAGTGGATCATCTGCAGCCTTCCGTGGGCAGGATGACAAGAATGGATGACCTGTTGGCCATCAGGGATATGTGCAGGGCCCAGGGAAAGACATTTTCTTCCGGCGGACGCTTGTACCTGAATCTTTTGTTCGGATGCTTATATAATGAGGACGAGCGGATTGAGTACCACGAACCCATCAGCGCGCCTGTGGGGGCATACACATTGTATCCGCCCACCAAAAAAGGAAATCGTTTTTACTGGGAGGATGGTTTTGTGGGAAATCCCCTTCGCATGAATATAGAGAAGCTGGAAAAGGACGGTCTTTTACTCAGCAGGGAAATTTATCTGCCGGATTAAGAACTGGAACTGACGGCAGCAGCCCGTGATCTGAAGATGCGGGAGTCTTGACCAGAGGGAAAGGTGAAAAGGAGGTTATGAATGAAGAGGACAGGAAGACGGGAGAAGTATCTCTATTATAAAAGGCAGGCCACACCTTACATACTGCTTGCGCCCATATTGCTTTTTGTGTCACTGTTCCTGCTCTGGCCCATGATCAATGTGTTTGTCATGAGCGTTCAGGAATACAGGCTGCTAAAGCCGGATGAGAGACATTTTATAGGGTTTCAGAACTTTGTGACCGTGTTTACGGAAGACAAAGTATTTATGAAAGCGATTAAGAATTCAGTGGTATGGGTGGCTGTCAGCGTTGCGGCCCAGACCATACTGGGATTTTGGCTGGCTTATCTGCTGAACCAAAAGTTTAAGGGAAGAGGCCTGTACCGGGCCCTGGTCCTGTCCCCCTGGGCAGTGGCAGGCGTTATGGTGGCCATTATCTGGTCCCTGATCTACGGAGAGACCTTTGGGGTCCTCAATGACCTGCTGTTAAAGCTGGGGCTGATCGACCAGAATATATCCTGGTTCTCAGACAGCACCAGGGCTATGACAGCTGTCATTATTGCCAATGTGTGGAGAGGGATTCCCTTCTTTACCATCAGCTACCTGTCGGCACTGGCGGGAATATCCGATGATATCTATGAATCCGCCAGAATTGATGGCGCCAGGACAATGGTGACCCTGTTTAAGATCACCCTGCCCATGATCAAGGATACCATTGTCATCACCACCTTGCTGCGCTCCATCTGGACCTTTAATGCGGTGGATTTGATCAATACCCTGACAGGAGGCGGACCCAATAACGCGACCATGACCATGCCCCTGTATATTATGCAGAAGTTTAAGCTGGAGTATAATTACGGATATGCGTCCGCCCTGGCAGCCATTGCAAGCTGTATCATGATGGTGGTGGCGTTCACCTATATTAAAATCGGTAAACTGGGCAAGGAGGAGATGTATTGATGGGAACAAAAAGAAAACAAAAACTCAACAGGTTTTTCTTCCTGGCAGTGCCTCTGGCAATCTTTCTGCTGATCACCCTGGCACCATTTTACTGGATCCTGGTAACTGCGCTGAAAACCAGCACCGAGGTGTTTGCAAAACCCCTCACCTACTGGCCTGTCAATATCACCTTTGACAATTTTGTGAACCTATTCAAAAAGCTTCACTTTGAACAATATTTTATTAACAGCTTTATCGTATCCATCTCCGTTACCACACTGGTCAGCGTCATGGCACTGATTGGAGGATATGCCATGTCCAGGTACAAATTCAGGGGAAAGTCATTTGTATACGTGCTTCTTCTATGTACCCAGATGTTTCCGGCAGTGGTGCTGATGATCCCTCTGTTTCAGAGCATGAACAATCTGAAGCTGATCAATGACCTGCGCTCTCTGATCATTGTCTGTTCCTGTACAAACCTTCCTTACTGTATGTTTATGATGATGGGTTACTACAATGCGATCCCCCGGACATTGGAGGAGGCGGCCCAGGTGGATGGCTGCAGCCTTCTCCAGGCAGTGTTCCGGATCCTGCTTCCGGCCATGAAACCAAGCATTGTGGCCACCGGAGCCTATGCGTTTATTAACTCATGGAACGTGTATGTGTATGCCACTGCATTTATCACCAGAAAAGAAAAATATACGATTCCCCTGGCACTCAGCATCTTTCAGGGGGAGGCCAACACCAACTATGGGGGAATTGCCGCAGCCTGCGTGGTTGCCCTGATCCCTGCGCTGCTTTTATTTTCCATTATACAAAAGAATCTGGCAGGAGGAGCTACCAGCGGCGCTGTGAAGGGTTAGTCAGCCCGAAATGGAATGTCACTTTCCAGTCCCGGACCTGTTTTGGCCACAACGTCCGCTTTATGGACAGAATACCGGGGCATGGAGGAAATCACAATAAAAATTAGTAGGAGGAACTATACTATGAAAAAAACATTAGCATTGATCCTGGCAGCCTCTGTGGCAGCAGGAAGCCTGACCGGCTGCGGCGGTTCTGGAAAGGATTCATCTTCCGCAGCACCTGACAGTGGAGCGGGAACAGCAGCGGGAACAGAGACAGGTACGGCGGCGGCCGCTGGTGAGAAGCAGACGATCGAGTTCTGGTATCACGCATCGGACGAGCAGTCATCCGTTATGTTTGAGGAGATATTTGATGAGCTGAACGCGTCACAGGATCAGTATGAGTTTGTGTATACCGGATTTGCCAACAAGGACTTCCCGGACGCATTTGCAACAGCGGTGGCAACCGGAACCATGCCGGATGTGGTAAGCCTTGGTTTTTCCAATGTGATGACCTATGTTGCGATGGATGCATTACACCCCATCCAAACCGAATTTGAGGCATGGGAGGACTCGGGAAAGATCGTCCCATCCCTTATTTCCACATTAAAGGACTTGGCAGGAGGAGAGGACCTGTACGGTGTTCCCTACGGATACAATCAGGACCTTTCCTGGTACAACGCAGGGGTATTTAATGAAAAGGGGATCCAGGTTCCCCAGACACAAAAGGAGTTTTTGGCAGACTGCGAGAAATATGCGGATAAGGACAGCGGAACATACTTTTTCAGCCTTCGGGGCAATAAGCCCTATGATAACCTTCTTGGATGGCTGTTTACCTACACGGACGGCCTGGGTTATGAGGGCTCCTACTTTGATGAGAACGGGCAGTGCATTATCAATGCGCCTGAGTTTGCGGAGGCCATGGATGCATATGTAGACATTTATAAAAACGGATGGGTATCCGGGGATAGTGTCAACAATGGATTTAATGAGATGGTGGCTGAGTTTGGCGCAGGCACAGCCCTGTACATCATGCACAACTCATCCTCCGAGAAGAGCCACAAGGCTAATCTGGGCGATGGAAACTATGGGATCACCAAAGCCTTGACCAATGACAAGGGCAGGTACTTTACATCCGCCATGCAGCCCAACATCTTCTCCGTGTGCGACAAAGGCGAGGGCGCTGATTACAGCGGCGCAATGTACCTGATCAAATATCTGTGTTCAGCAGATATCATGAACCATATGGATGAGCTTATGGCTAAGGTCCCCACCAACACGGACTGCTACGAGACAGACTGGTTTAAGGCAGACCACACAATGCAGACCTGTATGGAGATCGTGCAGGATGAGAATTTTGTACAGATCCAGAATCCGTATTGGCTGACCTCATACTTCTCCTTTATCAACGGAGATATGACAACTGACTTCCAGGCCGTTATGCTGGGTGAGATGACCTCTCAGGATTGCCTGGATAAGTGGGCGGATTTCCTCACAAAAGAGCAGGCCGCTTACAAATCAGGACAGTAAGACACAAGGCGCAGGCAGCTGGACTGGCTGCGCCTTTTACATGAAAGGTTGCCGGAGGGGGGTCTGAGGCATACGGGACACGCCCCGGCAATATAAAGGAGGATGCATCAATGGATTGCATATTATTACAGGATGATTTTACATCATTTCCAATCGGCTCATTTCCCTACGACCATGCCCATACGGCCATGGGAGAATATCATTATTATCCGGTTCAGGGCTACACGGGCCAGTGGTATGATCCGATCGTAAATGCCAATTACCGGGGACCTAGCTGGCTGATCACGGAAATGGACGGGGACAGGTATATGGAACAGATGAGGGTGCGTAATCCCCTGACAAAGAATGTCAGCCCTCTTCTGGTTGCCGGAGAGGTGGAATGGAGGGATTACACGGCACAGGTCAAGGTGCGGCCTTTGTGTACCACGGAGGAAGCCGGGCTGGTATTCAGATACCAGACATCCCTGATGAATTATGCATTCTATCTCAATGACCAGAAAGTACAGTTCTGGAAGATTCATAAAAAAAACAGATACCTGATAGCCGAGGCAGAGTACGCATTTACGTCTGACGAACATTACCTTTTGGAAGTAGAGTGCAGAGGAAGTCATTTCACAGGCAGGATCAACGGGGAGACCGTGCTCACAATGGAGGATTCAGACTACGCCTATGGAAAGATTGCGATTTCCAGCTATATGCCGGCCCAGTTCACCGATGTCCTGGTCCGGACAAGTGAGGAATCCTACGAAACCTTTCTTAAGGAAAAACGGGAAAAAGAACTGCGGGTGGCAGAAAAGCGGAGCAGATATGCGCAGCCAAAGCTTCATAAGGTGATCGACCTGAAGAATTATGGGGCAGCAAGGCAGATACGTTTCGGACACCTGATGGGGGGAGATGACTGGTACTTTGTTATGGCCCAGCACCAGAAACGTGTCCATAAGGATCGCTATTCCAATATCAGCTGCCTGACTGCGGTGAATATGGATACAGGGGAGATCCTCTGGCAGGTGGGCGAGCCCTCCGGCCTGAAGGAGAACCAGAATGTCACAGCCGATCTTCCATTCCAGGTCTATGATATTGACGGGGATGGGTATGATGAGGTGATCATGGCCAGGGACTTTAAACTGATGGTGCTGGACGGCCGTACGGGAGAGGTAAGAAAATGGATCCACACCCCAATGAATGAGATACCCGGGGACCAGCTTCTGGGAATCGAATTCCAAAAGCACGGATTTGACCGGCTTAACGTGGATGCTGTCAGGATCGTAAATGTGTCAGGCAATGAGCGCCCATCAGACATCCTGATTAAGGACCGGTATTCGCGCCTCTGGGTGTATAACAGCAATCTGGAGCTTTTGTGGAAATTTAATTACAAAAATACAGGACACTTCCCATATGGTTATGATTTTAACGGGGATGGAAAGGATGAAATTTTCAGCTGCTATAATATGATAGGCAGTGACGGGAACCTGATCTGGACACTTCCCATTGAGATTGACCACACGGACGAGATCATTGTGGGAAAATTTGACCCGGACGAGGATGAGATGATCGCAATGGTTTCCGGCTGGGAAGGCTTTATGATTGTGGATAAGCAGGGAAATATCAGACACCGGGACCTGAACGGGCACGGACAGCGGATCAGCGCGGCCAATTACTGCCCGGATAGGAGAGGACTTGAGATCTGCACCACAACCTACTGGGAGTACCAGGGTATCATCTATCTCCATGACTGTAAGGGAAATGAGCTGTGGCATATGGAGCCGGGATCCAATGGTAATATTATAGCGCCTGTGAACTGGCAGGGGGACGGGACGGAATTGATCCTCCTTAACGGAAATATCAAGTACGGAGGTATGCTGGACGGTGATGGTGACGTGGTGGTTACATTCCCGGACGATGGCCATCCGGATCTGTGCGCAGAGGTGATCAACATGACCGGTGATGCCAGGGATGAGATCGTGCTATGGGACGCCGGACGTATGTTTATCTACACCCAGGACCGTCCATGCGCTATAAAAGACCGGGAATATATCCCGGAAAAATATCCCCATTATAATTCCTCCAATTACCGGGGAGAATATTCCTTTGCCAGGTGGACCCGGAGAACAGGGGAGGAACATGAGATATCGTAATCCGGTGCTGCGTGGATTTCACCCGGATCCCAGCATATGCAGGGTGGAAGAGGACTTTTATATAGCTACCTCCTCCTTTACCTATTGGCCGGGGGTGCCAGTGTTCCATAGCAGGAATCTGACGGACTGGTCTTTGGCCGGGCACTGCCTGACCAGGGACAGTCAGGTACGGCTGGAGGAGAGGCGCAGCTCCAGGGGAATCTTTGCACCCACTCTGCGCCATCATGAGGGCAGGTTTTATATGATCACCACGGATGTGGACGGGATCGGAAACTTTATTGTGCATTCCCCATCCATTGGCGGGCCATGGTCCGACCCTGTGGTCATTGACCAGAACGGCATCGATCCGTCCCTGTTCTGGGATGAGGACGGGACCTGCTGGTACTGCGGGAAGGGGAGTCTGGAAGGAAAACGGGGGATTATTGCATTTGTGCTGGATCCCCTGACCGGTGAGATCCTATCGGATAAATATGTGATCAGTAAAGGCTGTGGTGGAAAATGCGCGGAAGGTCCCCACATTTATAAAAGGGATGGATGGTATTATCTGCTGACCGCGGAGGGCGGCACGCAGTACAGCCACAGGGCAGTGATACAAAGGTCCAGGAACCTGATATCAGGATATGAGCCCTGTCCCCACAATCCGCTGTTATCCCATCAGGAGGAGAACTGGAGGGTGGTCCAGGCCGTAGGACACGGGGACCTGGTCCAGGACCAGTACGGAAACTGGTGGGCTGTGTGTCTGGGAATCCGGATGTTTGGGGATTACCTGCTTCATAACCTGGGCCGGGAGACATTTCTGGTCCCTGTGGTGTGGAGGGACGGATGGCCTGTTATGGGAAAGGACGGACGCGTGGAACTAATGATGGACAGCAAAGGGGAACGAATGATGGATGGACCGCCCGGAACAGAGAGGGATGAAATGTGTGCGGCCGAACCTGAAGGGGACGGAACCGGGACTGCAAAAGCGGAGGAAACAAAAGCGGAGGAAACAAAAGCGGAGGAAACAAAAGCGGAGGAAACAAAATCAGAGGAAACAGAGTCAGAGGAAATTGTCCGGGAGCAATGGGAATTGGATTTCAGAGCGGACAGGATGCCCGGGGATTTATGGTACATACGCAATCCTCACCCACACTGCTATGAAATCGGGGGCGGGCGTCTTGTGCTCAGGGGAAATGATACCGGGCTTGACAACGCTACGGGAAGCCCTGCCTGCATTCTCAGGGAACAGAGGGAGTTTGTGATAGATGCGCGCTCCTGTGTGGACCTAAAAGACTGCGGGCAGGGGAGATTTGGGATGACAGCCTATTACAGCAGCTATAACCACTACGATATGGCGGTTGTGAAAGATGAAACAGGATGCAGGCTCACCCTGTATAAGCACATACATGACCTGGGCGCTGTCACCGGTGAGATCCGGCTGGACCGGGAGAGGGAAAAGCTGTGGTTCAGGATACGGGCAGACAGAGAAGGATATTATTTTGACTACAGCTTAAACAGCAGGGACTGGACAGAGCTGGGCCGGGGAGCGATTGCTGGTTTATGCACGGAAGCCATGATGGAACGGTCATATACGGGAACCATGGTGGGACTGTTTGCAGAGCATGGACAGGGCGTGTTTGAAGAGGGATTTTTAATCATTAGTGAATGGATGGAGGGGGAAATGATCCATGGAATACCAAGATGAAATACTGTGTTTTACAGGAGCAGCCGTCATAAATATAGCGCCGGTTCCCCAAAAGGAGCATTTTTATGACGCCACAGGAGGGCCGTTTACCCATTCCAAGGTAAACAAGTATCTGGAATTGTACACAGAGGACGGAATCATAGGCGTATGTCCCTGCTCCGGCATTATGGAGCTTACTATACTTCCCCTGATTCTTACAGGAGAGAAAAAGACTTTCAGGGAGTGGATGCACAAGGTCTATTGGGCGTGCAGGAACTCCGGGTTTGATGGGGAAACAGCGGCAGAAGTGGGAAGGCTGGAGTATATACTAATCGACATTCTGGCAAAACGGGTCCGGATGCCCTTCCACCGTTTCCTGGGGGCTGTAAGGGACAGCGTGGCCGTGTATGGCAGCGGGGGAAGCACTCATCTGAGCGGCAGGGCCCTGGCAGCAGAGATGGAGCATTTTTTGGAATGCGGCTACCGCACTGTTAAGATGAAAGTGGGAACAGAATTTGGGACCCGTTTGGATTATGACGTGGAGCGGGTGAAACTGGTCCGGGCAACCATTGGTCCGGATGTGTCCTTGGCGATTGACGGAAACCATGTGTTTTCGCCGGAGGGTGCCAGGCGGTTTGCAGACAGGGTGGAGGCTTATAACATTGCATGGTTTGAGGAGCCTGTCCACGCATATGATTTTGCAGGTTACTGTGAGTTGGCCCGGGATCTTCCCATAATCGTGGCAGCGGGGGAATCTGTGAGAAACCACTACCTGTTTAAGCCTTATTTGGAAGCGGGCGTCAGGCACTTCCAGCCCACGCCTTCCACTTTTTCCGGGGTAAAGGAATGGATGATGGTAAGGGATATGGCGGCAGATAACGGACTGGATTTTTCCTCCGGCGGCCTTCCTCTGTTTGCCTGTCCTCTCATGGCCACTGCAGGGGAGGATACCATGGAGGAGTTTCTGGAGGTATGTAACCAGCCGGTTCTGGACTGCATGGAAGTTACCATTGAGAACAGGGATGGAAGGTTTCATATCCCCGACCTGCCCGGACTGCCTTTCCGTTTGGATGTGGAATGGCTCAGGCGGAAAGGATTTTTGTTGTCCCATATGTTTTACAAGGCTTTTTAATATATTGTAACAGTTCAGGAAGATGAGCCGTCCTGAACAATTACAATATTTATCACAGAATAATCCGTACAGGGTGTGCTATTCCTACCATCTCCCGCATAAGATATAAAAAAATCCTCAGGAGACTCATTTTGAAGGAGTATATTGAAGAACGTGCGGTAGCCATCGCCAATTACATCATAGACCACAATGCCACGGTAAGGCAGACGGCGAAGAAATTTGGGATAAGCAAATCCACAGTACATAAGGATGTAACCGATCGGCTGGAACACATCAATCCCACCCTGGCTGCCCAGGCAAGGATTGTACTGGACGTAAATAAGTCCGAGCGCCATATCCGGGGAGGTCTGGCTACCAGGGAGAAATATCAGCACAGGCTTCAGATGTGCAGCAGGGAGACAGAAGAGTAGTAGCTGGATAAGGGTGCATTTGCAGGTAGAAGGATATTCCTTGCCTGCAACTGCATCCTTTTGTTAATGAGTACAATACAAAAGAACGGAGGTTGCGATGAAAGAGACGGCCACAGGATTTGAGACATACTTCAGGCAGTATTTAAAGCGAGGTATTTCCGGGGGTGGACCATGGAGTCGTTGGGATTATAAGGATGATCTCATAGTTAAGGGGTGTTATGACCTGTTTTGTGTCACAGGGGATTCCTTTTACCGGGACGTTATTTTTAAAATAACAGAGGGCAGGCTGCTCCCGGATGATGCGCCCTGCCCCTATAATCTGGACATGATCAGCGGAGCCAGGACGGATATGGTCTTTGAACGCCTGACTGGGGAGGATAGGTTTCACCAGCGATTTTTGAAGAAGATGGAGTTGTTTAAGGAATATCCCAGGACCAGAAACGGCAATTTCTGGCACAAGGATATTTACCCCAACCAGGTGTGGCTGGACGGACTTTATATGGCCATGCCGGTTTATCTTCAGGATCCCGTTAATTCAGAAGACGCAATGTCCCAGTATGAGAATGTGAGAAGAATACTGTTTGTACCGGAAAAAGGGCTTTATGTCCATGCATGGGATGAGGAACGAAGGAGAGAGTGGGCCGACCCGGAAACCGGTCTGTCTCCCAATGTATGGCTGCGGGCAATGGGATGGTATCTCATGAGCCTGGCGGACTGTTATGAGCTGGTGGAACAAAAACAGGAAGAACGTCTGGCTGAGCTGCTCCAGGAAGCGCTGGATCACTTGATGAAATTCCAGGATCCAGGGACAGGGATGTTTTACCAACTGGTGGACCTGCCCGGGGAGAAGGGGAATTATCCGGAGACATCCGGCAGTGCTATGGCGGCATATGCCTGTATGAAAGGGGAACGCCTGGGAATGCTGCGGTCCGGCAGCTTTGAAGCAGGTGCGCAGATCCTTAAGGGTATTGGTGACACTTGGCTTCGGAACAGGAATGGGACCTGGACACTGGGAGGCATCTGCGAAAGCGCGGGCCTGGGACCGGGGCCCTATAACCGAAGGGACAGGGATGGCAGCGTGAAATATTATCTGAGTGAACCGGTGGTGGAGGACAACCAGCACGGAGTGGGTGCGTGCATGATGGCCTGGAGCGAGTGGCTTCTGGGAGATAATCCCCCACACTAGATATGATGATAACAATCTGCTACAATTATTTTATCAAGGGGTAAAATGGGGGCAGATATGTTAAAGGATAAGATAAAATTGAAGATCGTGCTGATCGCGCCTACTCCGGGCTGGGATTCTATTTTTCAGGAGGTATTGAAAGTTTATCAAACCAATAATCCCAGGACTTATGAGGAGTATACGTTTTCCCTGGAGACGATTGCCAGGCCGGATTATGTAAATTTCCAGAACTTTCATGTGCCCATGGACGCGGATGTGCTGATAACCAGGGGAAGCGCCGGGGTCATGCTGCGAAAGATTGTGGAGATACCAGTGGTTCAGGTCCATATTGGCTTTAACTCCCTGGAACGGGATGTCAAGCGGGCGGTCAGCATGTTCCATTCAAGGAAGATCGGTCTGATCGGCCACAATTTTATCATGTTTAATCTGTCGGACATTAAGAAGATAGGAGGTGCACAGTTAAGTATCTACAATGTTGCGATCCCCAATGATCCGGAGGAGATTAAGCCTGCGGTGGAGGCGGCAATGGACCAGGCGGCAGAGGATGGATGTGATACCTTTATCTGCGGCAACTATGGATATTCCTATGGAAAAAGAAAAGGGTTGAACGTGATCTTCCAGGATATCAGTTTTGAGGAGGCATGGCACGCCATTGTGGAGGCTCAGCACAGCGCGGTGGTCTATAGCCGGCAAAGGCTGAAAACGGAGTTCTATAAGAATATTCTGGATCATTCCTTTGAGGGGATCATCTCCCTTGACAAGGAGTTGCATTTTCGTGCCTATAACAATGCAGCGGTCAAGATCCTGCTGGGGGACATTCCTCCATCTGACAAAGTGGAAGAGCTGATGCTTAAGGTGCTGGAACAAAGCGGGATCATCGGGCGCCTGCAGTCAAAAAAGAGCGAGACGGACAGTATTATTTCCTGCGGAAACCGCTTTTTCGCGGTCAATATTGTGCCGATGAAGTCAGGGGGCAGATTTGACGGAAGCATGATCATGATCCAGGATGTGACTCACATCCAGCAGCTGGAAGGACGGATCCGCAATCAGATCTATGCCCACGGGCATGTGGCAAAACGCTCATTTGACGATATTGTGGGGACAAGCCCTGCCATGTGCGATGTGATAAAACGGGCCAGGGAATACGCAAAAACCAGGGCCAATATCCTGATCTGCGGAGCCACAGGAACGGGGAAGGAGGTGTTTGCCCAGAGTATCCACCAGGAAAGCCTGTGCAGCCAGGGACCTTTTGTGGCTGTGAATTGCGCAGCCCTGACCGAAAGCCTGCTGGAGGCTGAACTATTCGGCTATGTAGGCGGGGCCTTTACCGGGGCAAATAAAAACGGGAAAGCCGGTTTTTTTGAACTGGCCCATGGGGGTACCATCTTCCTTGATGAGATATCTGAGATCCCTCTCAGGGTACAGGGAAAGCTGCTGCGTGTGCTGCAGGAGCGGGAGATCATACGTGTGGGGGATGACAAGGTGACTCCGGTAGATGTAAGGATCATATGTGCAACTAATAAAAACCTGGAGGAGATGATCGCCCAGGGCAAATTCCGGGAGGATCTGTATTACCGTCTGGATGTACTGCACCTGAGGCTGCCAAAGCTTTGTGAGAGAAAGGAAGATATTCCCCTTCTGGCAGAAAGCTTTTTCAGGGAATACATGAAAACAAATCAGAGACAGATGAGTGTGGATCCGTCTGCCTATGCCAGCCTGCAGCAGGCAGAGTGGAGCGGAAATGTAAGGGAACTGCGCAATATCTGCGAGCGCGTCTGTGTGGTTGCGTCTGAAAATATTATTATGGGTCAGCAGATTGAAGACGCCCTGCTGCAAAGAAACAGTGGACAGCATAGTATTCCTCCTGTGATGGAGGGCAAAAGAAATCCCCTGGAGGAGGCTGAACTGCGCTATCTCCAGGAAGAGCTGCATAAAGCCGGAGGAAATCCTGCAAAGGCGGCAAGCCAGATGGGAATCAGCCGGGCCACTATTTACCGCAGGATAAAGAAGTATGGCTTGTGATTTCCTGGGAAACAGATGGAATTGATCATGGGAAAGCGTATCATAGATGAGACATATTCTCAATTATAAAATAAAATTCTCATAAATGAGAAGCTATCAATGTAGAAAGGCGGATAAAGTGCAGTAAACGGTACTTTACCTGCCTTTTCCATTTGGCATCATATTTGCTTTTATAAAATTGTAAATAAAATAAAAGGAGAGAGTAAGATGAAAAAATTTAAAGTCCTGTTAACCTGTGTACTTTCCATTTCTATGATATGCGGATGCAGCCAGCTTTCCGCACCTGAGAGCACCACGTCCGCACCGACTTCTGCTCCTGCAACCACCCAGGCTTCCCAGGAATCAGATCAACCGGAAGCATCAGAAGCGCCGGGGCCTGAACTGGAACCCATAACCTTTAAGGTTGGATTTATTTCCTCCCAGGCAGCCACGGATGAGGCCCACAATCTGATGTGTGATGAGATCGAGCGTCTGTCCGGAGGGGCTATTAAGATTGAGCGTTACCTTCAGGGACAGCTGTACACCGCTGATTCAGACGGGAGTATTGCATTGTCCGAGGGCACATTGGACATGGTTATCATGGGGGACCTTATGGTATCTGCCGCTGCCCCCGAGATCGCGGGATTTACCCAGATCCCATTTGCTTTTGATTCCAAGGAGCAGTGTGAGGAGTTCTGGAAGACCGTTGCGGACCAGTGCAATGAAAAGATGCTGGAAAAATATGGGTGCCGCATTCTCTTTGACCACCTTGCCATGCGGGGACCCCGTGTGGTTGCGGCCAACCGTCCATTGATAAAGGCTGAGGATTACAAGGGGTTAAAGATGCGCCTTCCCTCTATTGCGGCCAGTGTGGCATCCTTTGAGGCCCTTGGGGTGAGTCCCATGACTTCCTCTATGGGAGAGTTATATCAGGTTTTGCAGACAGGCACGGCCCAGGCGTGTGAATCCCCCATATCCACACTGGATTCCATCGCGATTTATGAGGTCTGTGACTACGCCATGCTGACAGATCACACCTATTCGTTCCGCGCAGCCCATGTGAATGAGAAATGGTGGAGTTCCCTTTCACCGGCGCACCAGGAGATCATCCAGCAGGGCATCAAGGTGGGATTTGACCGCTTTAATGAGCTGGAATCCAATGGTGACGAGGCAATTCTTCAAAAATGGCGTGACAATGGAATGACTGTTATTGAGAACAGTGAGATCGATACCCAGAGCATCAAGGATGTGGTAACTCCGGTGATCCTGGAAAAGTATAAAGATGAGTGGGATATGTCTATATGGGATGTCATTCAGTCACTTAGATAATTGCAAGAGGATGCGTCCTGATCCTCAGAGTCATCCGGGAGGTGTTTCATATGGGGACATTAAAAAAGATTGAAAAACTGGTTTTGGATATCTCGATCCTTCTTTTTGTTGTGATGCTTGGAATTGTGCTTTTTCAGATCCTGGTTCGCAACCTGTTTGGAAAATCCTTTGCCCAGCTGGAGGAGCTTGCCATTATCATCCTGCCCTGGTTTGGTTTTTTCTGTGCCACCTACACGCTCTACCGGGGTAATCACGTGCAGATCGAGTATATCTATGGAAAACTGCCAAAGACTGTGCGCAGGGTCATATTCTGTCTGATCCAGGCGGTGCTTCTGCTGCTTATCGGCGCCATCTGTTATTACAGCTTTGGGCTGGCCATGCGCCAGATGAAGGTGGTCACACCAGCGTTGGGGTGGCCCAACGGAATATCCTATATAGGGTTTCCGATCTGCTCGCCTTTGATGGCGGCGCCGCTGGTCTATAACATTTATAAGATAGTCTGCTGGCCGGAGGAAGACGGGCAGGGGATTGATTTATTACATAAGGGGGATTAAGGGTATGGCAGGTGATCTGTTAGCGTTTTTACTGTTGTTTTTTCTGGTCCTGATCGCTCTAAGAGTGCCGGTATCCTATTCCATGCTGCTCACCAGCCTGGTGTATATCCTCTTATCCCACCGAATGCCCATGTCCTTTATCCCCCAGGGAATGGTCTCAGGTCTTGCAAGCTACAGCGTGATGTGCTCCCCGTTTTTTATCGTGGTGGGCTGTGTGATGAATAAGGCAGGTGTTACGGATGAGATATTTGAGTTTGCAGATTGCCTGGTGGGCCATATCAAGGGAGGACTGGGACATGTGAATGTGGTTGCCAGCCTGATCTTTGCAGGCATGTCCGGCTCTGCCAATGCGGATGCTGCCGGTCTGGGGAATATTGAGATCAAGGCAATGACAGAGAAGGGGTTTGACCGGGATTTTGCCGTGGGCATCACGGCGGCATCCTCTGTGATTGGTCCCATTTTCCCGCCGTCCAATCCAATGGTGTATGTGGGGATTATGGCAGGAGTATCCATCGGCGCCTTGTTCCTGGGCGGTATTGTGGTAGGAGTATTGATGATGCTGTTTATGTGCATCACGGTCTACGCGGTTGCGCGCAAACGCAATTACCCGGTGAGGAAGCGGGCCACGGTCAGGGAAATATGCCATGCGTTCCGCAAAGGCTTCTGGGCACTGATGACTCCGGTCATCCTGATCTTCTGCATCCAGAATGGAAATGTCACGCCCACTGAGGCCGGGGCAGTGGCCCTTGTATATGCGCTTTTTATCAGTATGTTTATCTACAAGACCATTAAGTTTAAAGATCTGTACGGCATCATGGCACAGGCCATAAACAGCATTGGCCTGGTGCTGATGCTGGTTTCCTCGGGAAAGGTGTTTGCCTGGGCCCTGGGGGACCAGCAGGTTGCTGAGATCGTGTCCAAAGGGCTGTTTTCACTGACCACCAATCCCTGGCTGATCCTGCTGCTGATCAACCTGTTCCTGCTGTTTCTGGGGACGTTTATGGAGTCTGTTGCCGCCATTACCATTGCAGCTCCCATCCTGTTCCCCATTGCCCTCTCCATAGGGCTTAATCCGGTGCAGTTTGGGGTTATCTTTGTGCTGAATCTGATGATAGGGGTCTTGACCCCGCCCATGGCAGTCGTCCTTTTCATTACATCGAAAATCGGAGAGATCAGTTTTGAGAGAGCTTTTAAAGCCGTATTACCCTACTATGTGGCATTACTCCTGGTGCTTGTGTTGGTAAATCTTTTTCCGGTGCTTACCCTGGGATTACCTGATTTAATGCTGGGCGGCTACAAGTAATTTTCAGGAGGTATGATATATGCATAGCAAAATGAGAGTCGTGCTGGGCCAGTTCCAGACGTTTGATGAGGAGATGGCAAAGTTTGCCCTTCAGCTGGGAATATCGGAGATCCAGATGAATACACCGGCTCTGCCCGGGGAAAAGATCTGGACTTTTGAAGCTCTTAAGGACCTTAAGGAGCGGATTGAGAGCTACGGCCTTAAGTGGACAGCCATTGAAAATGTTCCTCTTATATTTTATGACAAGGTGATCCTGGGTCTTCCCGGGAGGGATGAGCAGATTGAGAACTATTGCCAAACCATACGGAACATGGGAAAACTGGGGATCCCCATGCTGGGACATCATTTTTCCCCTACCTTTGTGTGGCGGACCACCACACAGGCGCCGGGCCGCGGCGGGGCAAGGGCCACTGCCTTTGATGAAAGACAGCTCCGGCCCGGGGACAATGCGTTCCGGGAGATGATGGCCCGCAAACGCCATCTTCTGGATTATGATGTGTTTGAGGCAGTGGATGGAATGACGGCTGATGACCTGTTTGACAATTACAGGTATTTTATGGATGCAGTCCTTCCCACAGCAGAGAAGGCAGGGGTCATGCTGGCCCTGCATCCGGATGATCCTCCCCTGAGAAGGTTCGGGGGGATCCAGCGTATGGTGACTTCCCTTGAAGATTATAAGAGGGCCATGGAGATCGGGAACAGTCCGGCATGGGGCGTCAACCTGTGCCTTGGCTGCTGTTCCGAAAAAGGGGGAAGGGATTGTGCTCTGGAGATGATCCGTTATCTGGGGGGAAGAAAAAAGATACTTAGCGTGCATTTCCGGGATGTGCAAGGTACATTGCCCTGCTTTCAGGAGTGTTTTCTGGGAGAGGGAAACTATGATCCCGCGGAGATCCTGTATGAGTTGGGGAAGGTGGGGTATGAGGGGATCATTATGGAGGACCATGTGTTGAAAATGGATTATGACTCGGACTACGGCCACCGCGCCCGGTCACACGAGATCGGATACATACAGGGGATGATCCAAATGATGGACTTTGCCTGTGGAGAAAAATGAACTTAGTAGGAGGAACATGTTTTATGGCTTGGAATTATCAGTTTATCGCGCGGCTGCCAGAGGATTTTAAGGAGGAGGATATCCTGTTTCTCCGGCAGCTGGGTATTCCGAACGCGTATCTTGCATTGCCCCGTGACCAGCACGACCATCAGTCCCTGAAAAGGATCAAGGAGCAGATTGAGGCAGGAGGAATTAAATTTACATATGTTCACAGCAACCGTTTTACCTTTAATTCGGCCATTGCCCTGGGGACTGAGAACAGAGAAAGGGAATTGGAAGCATATCTGGAATTTTTGGAGATCATGGCAAGTCTGGGGCTGAATATGATTGAGCTGAATATGATGCCGTTTTTTGTATACTCCTCCAACCTGACCTCCTATACCAGGGGGGCGGTGACCAGAACCGTGGACCTGCAGACCATTCTGGACAGCAAGACTGCGCCCCTGGCCAGGTCTGCCTATATACGCAAAGGGCAGGAGGAAGAAAATCTCCTGCTGGAACAGGAATACCAGAGGGCGGCGGCCAGAGGATATACCAGGGAGGAATTGTGGGAAAACTTTGCAGTCTTTATGGAGCGTGTCCTTCCCACTGCCAGTAAATTGGGCATCCGGATCTCCCTGCACCCAAGCGACCCGCCCTGTGTTGAAACCGTGGGAGGAGTTCCCAATCTGATCCGCAGCTTTGAAGATTATAAAAAGGCGTTCCGGATCGCTGACAGCGATTCCCTGGTCATGACCTTTTGCTGCGGGTGCTGGCTGGAAGGAGGGGAGAGATTCGGCGATATAATGGAAGACGCCAGGTGGGCGCTGGAGCATAGCAAGATAGCCACCGTTCATGTGAGGAACATAACCGGTCCGCTGCCCCATTTTGACGAGACATTTTTAGACAATGGATTTTTTGATATGTATCCTTTTTTTGAGCTTCTCAGGCAATACGACTACCAGGGTTTTATCAATCCGGACCATCACCCCATTATGGTAGACGGACCCATAAGAAGGATCCCTCAGGGATACGCCTACGGCTATATGAGAGCGCTGGCCAATTGTGCGGACGAAGCAGCACGGGGCAGGATTTTTTAGAATCCCGCCCCGCCCTAATTTGCTCCAGCTGTTGAAACTCAGGAACCGCTCACCATAACCCCGTCCCCTCCGATGACATATCCGTCTACCGTGGTGTTTGTCAGCATTTCTCCGGTGTCCGTGCTGAGATAGTACCACTTTCCATCACTGTCCTGGAACCATCCTGTCTGCATACAGCTGTTTTCGTCAAAATGATACCATTTACCATCGCCTGGATTTTTCACCCAGCAATTGGCGGCATAGGAGCCGTCTGTTTTTCTGTATTTATAGTGTCCGTTGTCATTGATCCACCTGCCCTGGGCTTCATCCGCAGAGAGCATGGATGCTTCCTCCTGATCATAGGCGGCCATAATGATCATGATGGTGCCGCTGCTTTTGTAATATCCAACCCGTGTAAACCAGGTGTTCTGGACAGCGGCAACTGCATCCTCCGTGAGATATACATAGCTTTCCCTGTCGGTGGCCGTGGCGCGGATAAACGCAACGTGGCGGATGTTATGTCCGGTGGCGGATGCCAGGGAGTACACCTTTGACAAAGTGATGCCGCTGCCGTAATCGTAGGCAGCCTTGGCAACGCCGGTCAGATCCGAATCATAGGACAGATCAGACACGCCTTTCTGCCTGCGGTAGGTGTTCAGGTAGGTGAGCTGGTCCGATTGGCCGGAGGGGGAGGGATTCTCCAGGGTCTTGTCCGCGATGTTGCTGATCACACGGCCGTTCTCATCCGTGTTATAGTTTTTACCGTCAATGGTGATGTTCCTGTTTTTCAGCACAAAGTTCTGATAGCCAAACACATAGTCCTGCCCATCGATGGTTTCCACACATTCGCCCTGGACCACGCGTCCGTCCGGCTTGAGATAGAAGGTCTGGCCCTGGTCATCCAGCCAACCCGTCTGCATGATCCCATTCTCATCAAAATGATAAAATTCAGCCGCGGTGTATCTGCCGTTCTTTTCATACACGGCCAGCCAGCGGTTTTTCAAAAGCTCTCCTGTGCTGTTTAGGGTACAGGTCCACTGGGAGCCTTCCTGGTTCCAGGTGATCTGGCTGGACGAGGATATGCGGCGTCCAAGATTCATGGGAGACTGATTGTTGGGATCCTGTGCAAACGCGGTCATAAAGCAGATGAGCGTAAGCATTGCTGCGATCACCATGGTTTTTATTGCTTTTTTCATATGGTATACCCCCTTACTTATTCTACTATTAAGTATACCATATTTGGGAAAAAAGGCCAGGCAGAATCCTGCCCGGCCGTTTATTTGCCAACAAAACCAAACGTTCCGACCGGCAGCCTATTTGCCCACGGAATCAAACTCCCTGCAGATTTCCTCACAGGGTGCTTCAGTGGCAAGGGATACGATCACAATGGCAGCGCAGGCAACCAGGAATGCAGGCAGCAGCTCATAGATATTCCAGGCGCCGCCCAGAGGACGCACGCCGTATTTCCACACAAACACCATGACGCCTCCGGCGATCATGCCGGCCAGGGCGCCCTGGAGGTTGCTGCGCTTCCAGAACAGAGCGAACAGCATGACCGGGCCAAAGGATGCGCCAAAACCGGCCCATGCAAAGGATACGATGGTAAATACGGAGCTGTCCGGATTCCAGGCCAGGGCAATGCCCACCAGGGCGATGGCGATGACCGTAAGGCGGGCACTTGCCATGGATGTTTTGCTATCCATCTTGATCTTCAGGAAGTCCTGCAGCAGGTTCTGTGACACGCCGGATGCGGCGGTCAGAAGCTGGGAGTCGGCGGTGGACATGGTACATGCCAGGATTCCGGCCAGGACCACGCCTGCCACAATGGACAGCAGGAACCCCTGGCGCCCAAGCAGGTCGGCCAGGCGGATGATCACGGTTTCCGATTCGGAGCTGGAGGCAAATGTGGGAATACTGCCTGCAACGGAAGCGCCGTAACCGATGATGCCGATAAGAATGGCCACAAACATGGAGATGACCACCCAGACAGAGGCAATGCGCCGTGATGTCTTTAGCTTATCCTCATGGCTGATGGCCATGAAACGCAAAAGGATATGGGGCATCCCAAAATATCCCAGTCCCCATGCCAGTGTGGATAGTATGGTGATAAATCCGTAAGGGGAGGAAGTGTGATCCTGCATGTTGTGGATATGGGTCATGCTCAGATAGCCTGTGAGGGAGCGGGCATTGTCAGCCACCGCTTCCCATCCCCCGGCAACGCTGATGCCAAAGAACACAATGATCACCAGGGCAATACTCATGACAATGCTCTGGATCAGGTCCGTGGTGGATACGGCCATGAAACCGCCCAGAACCGTATAACCGATAATGACAACAGCGCCTGCGATCATGGCAACATGATAGTTCACGCCAAACAAACTGTTAAACAGTGTTCCCACTGCCTTGAAACCCGATGCCGTATAGGGGATGAAGAAGATCAGGATCACAATGGCGGCAATGCACATCAGTATATTCTTTTCATCACGGTAGCGCCGTGAGAAGAAGTCCGGGATAGTGATGGCATTACATGTAACGGAGTAGCGTCTCAGACGCTTTGCCACGATCAGCCAGTTCAGGTATGTACCCGCTGCAAGACCGATGGCGGTCCATCCGGCATCAGCAATACCTGTGAGATAAGCCACGCCCGGAAGACCCATCAGAAGCCAGCTGCTCATATCCGATGCCTCCGCGCTCATGGCGGTCACCAGGGCGCCCAGCTTGCGCCCGCCCAGATAAAACTCATCCGCGGAGTCGCCGCCGCCCTTTTTGCTGAAATAAAAACCTACGTAGACCATGGCAGCCAGATAGATGATAATGGCAGCCAAGATTCCTATTTGTCCAGTACTCATATGTTCCCTCCTGTTATGCAGATCTGCATTTGGCCATGAATGCGTTTCCCCGGACAGGTGCCCGGGGATAAGTAAAACAGCCATAATGTGCACATTATAGCATGGAGAAAAACAGAACGCAATACAGAACGAAGTATAGACTATATACTAGACGATATATATAATAAATGATAAAAAATTAAGTAAATAAAGGGAAAAGTAACTGTACGATAATAAAAATATTTATTTATACTTCCTGTGAGGGAAGAAAACTGCTGAGAAATGCAGGCATGACAGACACGCTGTACCTTCTCAGTGAGTACTCACCCTGGCACAGACACCAGTCATAGAGAAGGGCCCGTTCCGATAGGGCATACAGTTTCACCATCTCGCTGACGCTGGAGCCGGTATTCAGTTGTCCGCTGTCCTGTCCCTGGGCAATGATCTTTCTCAAAAGCTTATAGTAGGTGCGGTTGTGGTCCAGCAGATGCTTTTCACCATTGGTAATAAGCTGGGTGGATAACAGGCGCGCAAGCAGATCCATGGAAATACTGTTCTCGATCATGCCAAACAACTCACTGTTAAGGAAGAGAAGCCGGTCCATGGCACTCATCTGCGGCCTGGCATCCAGTATTTCCATAAGCTCCTCGTATTTTTCGTCAAACAGCAGGCTTAGGGTGCTTAGAAGAGCGTCCTTCCCGTCAAAGTAATGGTAAAAGGAACCTTTGGAGGTGTGGGACAATTCAATGATCTCTTCCACCGTGGTATCTTCATACCCCTGCTCATAGAACAGTTTCCATGCTGCGTTTACAATCTTGCCCCGGGTGTTGCGGGTATTTTTTTTTGCCATTTTTCTGATTCTCCCTGTACCTTTCCAGATGATCTGTTGTTTGGATTGCCGCATGATGTACTACATGGGTTATCACTTACCATGTATAACTTAGCATAGTTTCAGGGGTTTCGCAATGCCCGGCCAAAGTGGGCTTGGCCTTATCAAAAATTTTACGTTCATTTTACCTGAGCTTGATAGCCGGGTTTCCAGCAGGGGGATATACTTTAAAACAATGTAATTGAAATGTAAAGACGGAAAGACGGGGAAGCGTATGAAAATAGATCTCAGGAACCTTTCAAAATCATTTTCAGGTAAACAAGTTTTAAACAATATCAGCCTTTGCATTGAAAGCGGAAGCTTTACCACGCTTTTAGGTCCCTCCGGGTGCGGGAAGACAACCCTTTTGCGGATGATCGCAGGCCTGGAGACACCGGATCAGGGGGATATTTATTTTGATGATACCTGTGTGTTCTCCTCCTTCAGCGGAATCAACCTTCCTCCGGAAAAGAGGGGGCTTGGCTTTGTGTTCCAGGATTTTGCCCTTTGGCCTCATATGACCGTATTTGAAAATGTGGCATTTGGGCTTAGGGTAAAAGGAAAGGTGCAGGGTTTGGATCAGCAGGTTAAGGATGCGCTGGAAGCAGTACAGCTTAAGGGGTTTGAGAAACGGTATCCCCACCAGCTGTCGGGGGGACAGCAGCAGAGGGTGGCGTTTGCCAGGGCCATTGCCATCAGGCCGCCCTGCATCCTGTTTGATGAACCGCTGTCTGCTCTGGATGCCATCTTAAGGGAAGAAATGAGAACAGAACTGAAAAACCTGGTGTCACGTCTGGGCACAACCTCGGTGTTTGTTACCCATGACCAGATAGAAGCCATGACCATGAGCGACCGGATCGCGGTTATGAATCAGGGGAATGTGGAGCAATACGAGGAACCTGAGAAGATTTATGAATGTCCGTCCACCCCCTTTGTTGCCCGGTTTGTGGGCAAATCCAATTGGATCAGCCCCAGCGCCATGATACGGCCGGAGCATCTGTCCCTGACTCCTACACAGAGATGGGAGGCCCGTGAGATGGAGGTGGAAGGGGTCCAGTATATGGGAAGCGCCTATGAGGTCATCCTGAGATCCAGGGAGCGGAGCTGGAGCCTGGTCACCCACAAAAGGATGGAACCGGGGCAGCGGCTGACGGTTTTTGTGGATCCGTCCCATGTATTATATTTTGCATCGGAAGGCCATGCCTGATACAGACATATCTCAGGCGGCATGAATGATAGATTGATCAACAGGAGAGGAAAGATAATGAAAAAAGCAGGAATAGTACTGACAGCAGCAGCGTGCGCCTTAAGCCTTATGGCATGTGCAGGAGGAGGGACAGAAACAACGGCGGCCCTGACAGAAGCGCCCGGCACAGAGAAAACAGCAGGCACAACAACAGGCACAACAACAGGCACAATAACCGCCCAAACAGAGGCTGAAGCCAAACCGTCCGCCGGTCTCAGCGGCAAGGTAGTGGTATATATGCCCAGCCCGGCCGGTCTTGCGGATAAGCTGGCGGCCGGTTTTGAGGAAAAGACAGGGGTGAAGGTAGAAAGCTTTCAGGGAACCACTGGGGAGATACTGGCGCGTCTGGAAGCGGAGCAGGCCAACCCGGTGGCGGATGTGGTCATACTGGCGAGTTGGGCAGACGGCTTATCCATGAAAAAAGACGGGCAGCTTATGGCTTATGAGGCAGTGGGAACAGACCGGATGAATCCGGACTGGGTAGATGAGGAACACATGCTTTACGGCACCAGCGCTTCAGCGGTAGGTGTGATTTACAATACCATGGTATTCCCTTCCCTGGACGCGGACTGGAAGGATCTGGCAGATGCTGCTTATAAGGACCAGCTGGCCATACCGGATCCGGAAAAGTCCGGTGCATGCAAGGATTTCCTGTCCGGTTTCATAACAGCCCAGGGTGAGGGCGGGTGGAATATATGGCAGGCCCTGGCGGACAACGGAATGACCGTTCCGGGAGCCAACAAGGCTGCGCTGGAAGCTGTGACCACGGGAGAAAAGGGGATCCTGGTGGCTGGTGTTGACTATAATGCCTATTCCTCCAAGGAAAAGGGGGAACCCTTGGATATCTACTACCCTGCCAGCGGGACAGTGGTAAATCCCCGGCCGGCCATGATCTTAAAGACCAGCCCCAATGTGGACAATGCCAGGGCATTTATGGATTATCTGATCAGCGATGAGGCCCAGCAGCTGGTGGCCGATGCATACCTGCTTCCCGGGCGCAGTGATGTGAAATGCGAGAACAGGACCAATCTGGAGGAGATTCCCCGGATCCGGACGGATTGGGATAAGATGATGGAGATTTCAGCAGATACAGCAGCCAGACTCAATGAGATCTGCCGGTGACAGTCAGGAGAAAACCATATGAAACAGTCGGACAATTGGAAGCACAGAGGTCCTCTTTGTATGCTGGGCCTGCTTCTGGCAATATTGATCGTCTGCCCATTGGTCATGATATTTGCCAGAGCGGTCATCCCTGATGGCCGCTTTGATCTATCCGGGGCATGGGCAGCGGTCTCGGACAGGGATAATCTGAACACTATTTTTAACTCATTGGTGCTGGGAGCATGTGTGACAGCCCTTTCCACGGCAATTGCGGCGCCGCTGGCATACCTGTTTGCCAGAACCTCGCTGGCCAGGGCCAGATGGCTGGATATTGTATTCATGATACCCTTTATGACACCTCCCTACATAGCCTCCATGGGATGGATCCTTTTTATGCAGAAGAAAGGGCTGTTCCAACAGCTGTTCCCGGGAAGCGGCAGCATTTCGGAGGGGTTCTTTTCATTCGGCGGACTGGTGCTGACCATGAGCCTGCACGTATTCCCGTTCATGCTCACCATTCTTAAGAATGCTATGCTCAATATCCCGGCCAGCCTGGAGGAAAGCGGGGCTGTGTTTGGAGCCGGGTTCAGACAGCGGCTGGAGAAGATATTCATGCCTCTCTTGTCCGGGAATTATGCCATTGCAGCCCTTTTGGTATTTGTTAAGACACTGTCTGAATATGGCACGCCCTCAACCCTTGGAAGAAGGATCGGCTTCTATGTATTTACCACAGACATTCACCGCCACGCCACCACAGCGCCTGTCGATTTTGGAAAGGCAGCCAGCTTATCCTCTGTCCTTGTGGGCATCTGCCTGGTACTCTGGTGGGTCCAGAATTATATTACAGTAAAAAAAAGCTACCGGCTGGTCAGCGGAAAGGGCAGCAGAAGCCATATGACAGAGCTGAAAGGCGGGAAGGGTTTCCTGGCCTGGTTTTATGTGATCTTTGTACTGGCCGTGGCTGTGGGGATCCCCTATTTTTCCGTTATATCCACCTCCCTGATCAAATTAAGGGGATATGGGCTGGCGGCCGGGAACTTTACCGTCCGGCACTATGTGGACCTGTTTATGAAAAATCCCAAAGGGTGCCAGGCGCTGATTAACAGTCTGGGACTGGCAGCCGGTTCAGCTACCATAGCAGCTGTCCTGGGCACCATGACCGTGACCGCCGTCCGCCGAAGCAGCAGGAAGGCAGGGAAAGCCCTGGAGGCCGTGAGCCTGCTTCCGGAAATGCTGCCCGGCATTGTTCTGGTCATTGGCATCATGCTGTTTTGGAATGCCGTCTACAAGGTGGTCCCCCTCTACAATACCATGGGGATCATGATACTGGCCTATGTGGCGCTGTTTCTTCCCTATACCATCCAGTATGTCACATCCTCATTTACCCAGATCAACGACAACCTGATATGGGCGGGCAGGACCTTTGGAGGGGCGCCGTCCTATGTGTTCCTGCATATAACCCTTCCTTTGATCATGAAGGGGGTTGCAACCGGATGGATGATGACATTTATCATTGCGTTCAGGGAACTGGTCACAGCCAGCCTGATCGCGCCGCCCAACACTCTGGTGGTTTCCACTTTCATTATGAGGGAATTTGAACAGGGGAGCGTCTCTGTTGGAATGGCCATGGCCGTGCTCTGTATGCTGTTTACCACAGCAGCTCTGGTGCTGCTTAACCTGGTTCTGGACAGACGCAGATAAGACGGACCAAAGTTTCCACGGGTTATGGCAGATATGCCGGAATTGTATACCATATTTGCATTCAACCCATTGATTTTACCGTCTAATGCGATTATAATTGTGTTCAAAATACACTTACTTCTACCTGAACGGAGGAATTGACTATGGAAAAGAAAGAGTTGGACTGGGGCAACATTGGATTTACGTACATGACAACGGACAAGCGCTACGTGGCAGAATATAAAGACGGGGCATGGGGAGAGGGAGCGCTCACCTCCGATCCCAATGTGGTGATCAATGAATGCGCCGGAATCCTGCAGTACTGCCAGGAATGTTTTGAAGGCCTGAAGGCATACACCACGGAGGACGGAAGTATTGTTACCTTCCGGCCCGACCTGAATGCGGAGCGCATGATGGATTCCGCGGCACGCCTGGAGATGCCTCCATTTCCAAAGGAGAGATTTTTAGAGGCAGTAGATGCGGTGGTCAAGGCCAATGCTGCATGGGTTCCTCCTTTTGGTAGCGGTGCGACCCTGTATTTACGGCCCTACATGTTTGCCTCAGGCCCGGTGATCGGTGTTAAACCCTCTGACGAGTACCAGTTCCGCTTGTTCGGAACCCCGGTTGGCCCCTATTTTAAGGGCGGCGCCAAACCATTGACCCTGTGTGTCAGCGATTTTGACCGTGCCGCTCCCCAGGGAACAGGCCATGTAAAGGCCGGGCTGAACTATGCCATGAGCCTGTATGCCTCTGTGACAGCCCATGCGGCAGGATATGATGAGAATGTATTCCTGGATCCCGCCACCAGGACCTGTGTGGAAGAGACAGGCGGAGCCAACTTCCTGTTTGTCACCAAGGACAATGAGGTGGTTACCCCCAAGTCTGATTCCATCCTCCCATCCATCACCAGGCGTTCCCTGGTCTATGTGGCAGAGCACTACCTGGGCCTTAAGGTGACTCAGAGACCGGTTAAACTGGCTGAGCTTGAGAACTTTGCCGAGTGCGGACTTTGCGGAACAGCCGCTGTCATTTCCCCTGTGGGCAAGATCGTGGACCATGGAAAGGAAATCTGCTTCCCAAGCGGAATGGACGAGATGGGACCTGTTACCAAGAAGCTCTATGAAACCCTTACCGGTATCCAGATGGGAACCATTGAAGCGCCTGAGGGCTGGATCAGAAAAATCGTATAAGACGTTTCCACGCATATTCATAGCCTCCCGGAATATATTGATAGTAATCGTATCATAGATTCCGGGAGGTTTTATTCATATGAAAGGTAAAATGAAAGGTAAGATGTACCTGGTGCTGCTGACGCTCATTGCCGCTACCCTGTGGCTGGCCGGCTGTTCCGCTTCAAAAGATAACGGTGATAAGGTCCGGGACCTGGATTTTACAGTGGCCGGCGACATGGATGTACCGGATGAACTGAAAAAGCTGATTGCGGAAAAGCAGCAGCAGCCCTTTAAGCTTACGTACAGCGATGAACAGAACCTGTACATAGCGGTGGGTTACGGCGTCCAGCCCACAGGCGGATACAGCATCAGCGTCAATGATCTGTATCTTACCGACAATTCCATTGTCATCAACACCGAGTTAAAAGGGCCGGAAAAAGGGGAGAATGCCGGGACCGAACAATCTTTTCCATTTATTGTGATCAAGACGGAGTATTTGGAAAATCCTGTCGTATTCCAATAAAAAGTTCTTTTTAATTTGAATATCATATGCTATACTATACGATACTTAATATTTTCAGCAAATGTCGTATTACCGTTGCAATGTTTTAACTCGTAAAAGAGAGGGTGGAGTATAACTATGATATTCAAAGATATCTGGCTTGATATTAAAGCCGTACAGGAACGTGACCCCGCTGCCCGCAATGCCCTGGAGGTGTTTCTTCTCTACCAGGGAGTCCACGCGCTGATATGGCACAGGTTTGCCCACTGGTTTTATAAGCACAGGATGTATTTTATCGCAAGGCTTATTTCCCAGATCGCGCGTTTTTTTACCTTAATCGAAATACACCCCGGCGCACAGCTGGGCCATGGCATCCTTATTGACCACGGATCAGGAGTGGTGATCGGAGAGACCACCGTGGTAGGGGATAACTGTACCATCTACCAGGGAGTTACCCTGGGGGGCGTGGGAACAAAAAAGGGAAAGCGCCACCCCACTCTGGGCAACAATGTCATGGTGGGAGCAGGCGCCAAGATCCTGGGCGCTTTTGAGGTGGGGGATAACTGTACCATTGCCGCCAACGCAGTGCTTTTAAAACCCCTGGAGGACAATGTGACCGCGGTGGGGATCCCTGCCCGTCCTGTGAAAAAGGATGGGGTCACCATACCCAAGAATAAAAGAAGCCTTACTTTGGAAGAATATGAGGATATGAAATACCGTCTGGAGCAGATGGAAAAAGAGATGGCCCTGCTGAAGGACGCACTGGCGGAAAAGAACAGCGCCGGCGGCAAAGGATAGTGCCGGTGGCAGGGAACAGCGCCGGCGGCAAAGTATAACGCCGCACAGCAAAGGGGCACTGGGAGGATACACGGAGAAAACATGGCAGATAAAAAGAATGAAGCACCACATGTAAATATAGAGCGGAGCATCATCAAGCAGTTCCGCAAGGAGATCTGGCGCCCCTTTGTAAAGGGGCTGCAGGATTATAAGATGATACAGGACGGGGACAAAGTAGCTGTCTGCATTTCCGGGGGAAAGGACTCCATGCTCCTGGCCAAATGCCTCCAGCAGTTAAAACGCCAGAGTGATACGGAGTTTGACCTGGAGTTTATTGTCATGGATCCGGGTTATCATCCTGATAACAGAAGGATGATCCAGGACAATGCAGCCCTTATGAACATTCCCATCCGCATATTTGACGCTGATATTTTTGATATTGTGGTGGATGTGGATCAGTCCCCCTGTTATCTCTGCGCCCGGATGCGCCGGGGATACCTGTACTCCCATGCCAGGGAGCTGGGATGCAACAAGATTGCCCTGGGCCACCATTTTGATGATGTGATTGAGACCATCCTTATGGGGATCCTCTACGGAGGGCAGATCAATACCATGATGCCCAAGCTCCACAGTACCAATTTTGAGGGCATGGAGCTGATCCGGCCCCTGTACTATGTGAAGGAGGAGGATATACTGGCGTGGAGATCCTGCAACGGCCTGCATTTCCTCCAGTGCGCCTGCCGGTTTACAGAGCAGATTGCCAGGGAGCAGGCCGCCAGGGGAATGGATGGGGCGGCCGCTGATATCGTACACACGTCCAAGCGGCAGGAGATGAAGGAACTGATACGCTCCCTGCGAAAGAACAGCCCCTTTGTGGATTCCAATATCATGAAGAGTGTGGAGAATATCAATCTGGACGCCTGTCTGGGATATGTTGCAAAGGGAGTCCGCCATCATTTTATGGATGAATATGATGAATCATAAGATATAAGCATAAACCACCTGCTGTCCGCATAGATTTTCTAAAAGACTATGAGAGATGGCAGGTGTTTTTTATGGAATTAATAAAGAAGCAGATACATATGAACCAATGGAAGGGAAATGTAACAACACAGATTACACTGGATGATGACTTCATTGTGCCAGACACCATGGACGATATGGAACAGGTGATGCTGGACACCGGGGAGATACAGATCGAGACAGTAAAAAATCAGGGAGACAAGGTTGCGGTAAAGGGAAAATTGGAATTCCAGGTCCTTTACCGCAGGGAGACAGGCGGACTTCAGACCCTGGGCGGCAATATCCCCTTTGAGGAGGTAGTAAATGTGCCGGGCCTGGAGGAAAAGGACTATGTGGGCCTTAACTGGATGCTGGAGGACCTGAATACAGATATGATCAATTCCAGGAAACTGGGGGTCCAGGCCATCATCACCCTGCAGGTTCGGGTGGAAACTTTGAGGGACGTGGAAGCGGCAGTGGATGTAAACCTGGAGACAGGCAGCCGTGGAGCCGGTCCCGGTCTGTCCGATACAGACGCATCGGGCCAGGTCCAGGTGGAGACCCTGAAACGCACGGCTGACGCAGCCGCTATTGCGGTCCGCCGCAAGGATACATACAGGATCAAGGAAGAACTGAGCCTGACGGGAGGAAAACCCAATATAGGACAGCTGCTGTGGCGGGAAATGAAGCTGCGTGACGTGACTGCCAAACCTTTGGACGGGCGGCTTCACCTGGACGGTGAGCTGAGTGTGTTTGTGATCTACAGCGCCGAGGATGAAAACATGCCCATGCAGTGGCTGGAAGAGACCATGCCGTTTTCCGGCGATATGGATATGAGCGATGTGAAGGAGGAGCAGATTCCCATGGTCACGGTCCGTCTGGCCCACAAAGACATAGAAGCCAAGCCGGATTATGACGGGGAAATGCGCGAAATGGACGTGGATGCAGTACTGGAACTGGATATCAAGCTCTACGAGGAGGAGGAGGTAGAACTTCTAAGCGACATGTACTCCAATAACCGGGAGATCGAACTCACCCGGGCCGAAGCGTGTTTTGACCAGATCCTCACCAGAAACATGTGCAAATCCAAGGTGGCGGAAAAACTGAAACTGCCTCAGGCAGAGCGCATCCTCCAGATTTGCCACAACGAAGGAACCATCAAGCTGGATGATGTGGAAGTGGGGGAGGACTGCCTTCAGATAGACGGCGTCCTGGAGATCACCCTCCTTTATCTTACCAGTGACGATACATCCCCGGTCCAATCCTCCGTGGAACAGGTTCCCTTCCGCTGCACGGCGGAGGCCAGAGGCATCCGCGAGGACAGTGTGTACCAGCTGGATGCAGGCCTGGAACAGCTCAGCGCAGTGATGATGGGCGGGGATATGGTAGAAGTAAAAGCAGTCATTGCCCTGGATTTCCTGGTACTTCAGCCCGTACGGGAGCCTGTGATCACCGGGGCCACCGTAACACCCATGGATCTTCAGAAACTCCAGGAGCTGCCGGGTATTGTAGGCTATATCGTACAGCCCGATGACACGCTGTGGGACATTGCCAAAAAGTTCCACACAACTGTGGGGACCATTATTTCCACCAACGAACTGGCAGACGACCAGGTGAAAAGGGGGCAGAGGCTGCTTCTCGTAAAAGAGATCGCCCAAAGTTAGACTGGCTGTTGGCAGAAAACAGGCGGCTCACAAAGGAAAAAAATCAGGAACTTAGACTCAGGGACCTGCCTCTGAGGCTAAGTTCCTGTCCTTTTCCCGGAAGGGTTCCATTTTTTAAAAACCTTGTTTCAAGATTTGAAAATATGGTATACTAACAGCAGATAAATGGAAAAGAGGTACGCTATGGATTTGGAATTTAAGCCGGTTGTGGCCGAAGATATTGACAGGCTCAGGCCGTTTTACGGACTCAGGCCCAATAAGACGTGTGACAGTGTGTTTTTGGACTGCTTTCTCTGGAAGGACTACTATCATGTAAAATGCGCCGTAAGTGAGGACAGGGCAGTTCTGTGGCTCATGGAACGGGACGGGCAGACTTCTACCGCCATGCCCATGTGCAGGGAGGAGGACCTGCCTTATTTCTTTCACCAGCTGGAGGAGTATTTTGCCACAGTGATCCACAAGCCCTTTTATATTGCCCTGGCTGACGAGGAAGCGGTGCAGTACCTGGGACTGGACCCCAGGGAATATGAGGTGGAGGAGCAGGTGGACCTGAAGGACTACCTGTATGACGGGGAGGCCATGAGGACCTTGTCCGGTAAGAAACTCCATAAGAAAAAGAATCATTTAAACGCCTTCAAACGGGAGTATGAGGGCAGGTATGAATACAGGAGACTCTGCTGCTCGGACAGGCACCAGGTCTGGGAATTTATGGAGCGGTGGAGGCGGCAGAAGGCAGATGGGGATGTTCTGGAGGATTCCCTGGAGTACGAGGTAGCCGGTATCCATGAGATCCTTAAGAACTGCTCCAGCCTATGCGTGCGTATGGCTGCTGTTTATGTGGACGGGCAGATGGAGGCATTTACCATTGGAAGCATGAACGAGAGGGAGAATATGGCTGTGATTCATATTGAGAAAGCCAACCCGGATATCAAAGGGCTTTACCAGTTCATCAACCAGCAGTTCCTTGTTAATGAGTTCCCGGATGCAGCGCTGGTGAACCGTGAGGATGATGTGGGGATGGAGGGCCTTAGGAAGGCAAAGATGAGCTATAATCCGGTTGGATTTGCAAGAAAGTATATGGTGAGGAAACGATGATCCGCTATTTAGGACAGGAAGAATATGGAAAATGTCTCCCCCTCTGGCAGGAGGCATTTCCCGAGGATTCCCAGGCATTCCTGGGGTATTATTTTAATAAAAAACTGCCTGGCAGCAGGGTACTGGTAAAGGAGGATGGGAGCGGCTCCATCCTCACCATGGCCCATCTGAATCCCTATACGGTAATGGTCAGGGGGCGGCGGTACAGGCTGTCTTATATCGTGGGGGTTGCCACCGCTGCCTCCAGCCGTCATCAGGGGCATATGAGGGATGTTCTGGTGAAAATGCTTCAGGACATGCATGAATGCAGAGAGCCGTTCTGCTACCTCATGCCCGCATCCCCGGATATCTACAGACCGTTTGGGTTTACCTATGTGTTTGACCAGCCGTTATGGGAGCTGGGAGATGACGGTCCGGCCGGGGAGAAGGTGGAACTGCGCCTGGATGGTCCCGAGGCGGAGTGGTTGTCTCAATGGATGAACCGCTGGCTGGACGCACGGTTCCAGGTCTATGGGCTGAGGGACAAGGCGTACCTGGACATGCTTCAGGCAGAGCTTGACAGCGAGGACGGACATGTGTGGGGATGGCTGGATTCTCAGGGGGAATTGGCGGCTCTTCAGGCGTTCTGGGGGATCCGCAAACAGGAACAGAGATTTCTCTACAGCGACAGGGAAGAATGGCTCCGTCCCGCGGAATCAGGCCGGAAAAAGGATCCCGGGATCATGGCGCGCATTACGGATGTGACGGCCATGGCAGAGCCCATATCTTTAAATGAGGAATGCCCCTGCCCGCGGATGGAAGTCCTGGTAAGGATCCACGACCGCCTCATAAAAGAAAATGACGGTTTATGGCGCTGGAAGCTTGATATGGATAGTTCATCCCTGGACCGGACATCTCCGGTCCACGAACAGGAATCTGGCAGGCCGGGCGGCAGCGGGAACTGCCTCGTGTCCACAGAGGTGCTGGATATCACCGTAGACCAGCTGGCTTCCTGGCTGTTTGGATACATGCCGCTGGACGGGATCTTGGAGGAGGATGGGACAGAGCCGCCCTTCTGGTGCAGATATATCAGGCCGTTGGAAGGTATTTTCCTGGATGAGATAGTGTAAAGGAGATTCCGTGGCTCAGGTCTTATATCATGCTTAAATTATATTGTCACTGAAATCCCATAATGATTAAAGGAGGGGCATGGATCATATGAATGAAAAATGGCAGCAGTTAAAGGACTGGATCCAATCCAGCGGGAACATTGTGTTTTTCGGTGGTGCGGGGGTATCCACGGAGAGCGGTATCCCGGATTTCCGGAGTGTGGACGGTTTGTATAACCAACAGTATAAGTATCCGCCGGAGATGATCATCAGCCACAGCTTTTATGTCCGCAATCCTGAGGAATTTTACCGGTTTTACAAAGACAGGATGCTTTTTACCCATGCAAAGCCCAATGCAGCCCATCAGGCCCTGGCGAGACTGGAGGAACAGGGAAAACTCAGGGCTGTCATTACACAGAACATTGACGGGCTGCATCAGATGGCGGGAAGTAAAGAGGTCTTGGAGCTTCACGGCTCCGTACATAGGAATTATTGCACCAGATGCGGCGAATTTTACGGGCTGGATCATGTGATAAACAGTGAGGGAGTCCCCCGATGCAGCTGCGGGGGCACTGTGAAGCCGGATGTGGTGCTGTATGAGGAGGGGCTGGACAACCGGATCTTACAAAAGTCCGTGGACTATATACGGAATGCGGACATGCTTATTATCGGCGGTACTTCTTTGGTGGTATATCCGGCAGCAGGCCTTATTGATTATTACCGGGGCAATCGTCTGGTGCTTATTAATAAAGGCGCCACTTCACGGGATTCCCAGGCTGACCTGGTTATCAGCGACAGCATCGGGGAAGCTCTGGGCGCAGTGGTTTTGGAGTGAATAAATTTATAATACGAAAAGGGGCAGATCATATGTACAAAGCAGCGGGAAACAGATACGAAGTTATGGAATATAAGCGCAGCGGCCGAAGCGGTGTCCTGCTGCCAAGGATCTCACTGGGGCTTTGGCAGAATTTTGGCCTGGAGAAATCCCTGGAAGAGCAGAAGGACATTTTATTCCGGGCATTTGATATGGGGATCACCCACTTTGACCTGGCTAATAATTACGGCCACCCTGCCAGGGGAATGGCGGAAGAAAATTTTGGAGCCATCCTTAAATCGGATCTTGGAAGATACAGAGATGAACTGTTCATTTCCACCAAAGCGGGATATGACTTCTGGCCGGGGCCCTATGGAAACTGGGGTTCCAGGAAATACCTGATGGCAAGCCTGGATTCCAGCTTAAAGCGCATGGGACTGGATTATGTAGATGTATTTTACCATCACCGCCCGGATCCGGAGACGCCGCTGGAGGAGACTATGGGTGCGCTGTCCGATGCGGTGAGGCAGGGGAAAGCCCTGTATGTGGCCATATCCAATTATCAGGCCCCGGAAGCAGAAAAGGCAATTGCCATGCTCCGCGCCAACGGCACGCCATGTCTGCTGCACCAGCCGCGTTACAATATGCTGGAGCGGTGGGTGGAGGACGGCCTGCTGGAGCTTCTTGACAGGGAAGGCGTGGGGTGCATCTGCTTCAGCCCATTGGCCCAGGGAGCGCTGACAGACAAGTATCTTTCCGGCGTGCCGGAGGGATCACGGGCATCCAGGGAGGGGAACACCATAGGCGGACGGTATCTGTCTGAGGAGAGCCTTGTTAAGATCAGGGAACTTAACCAGATCGCCGCCTCAAGGGGACAGACCCTGGCCCAGATGGCACTTGCATGGGTCCTGCGGCGCAATGAGGTGACAAGTGTGCTCATAGGGGCAAGCAGCACCGCACAGCTGGAAGACAATGTGGCGGCTCTGGACCATCTGGCATTTGAACCGGATGAACTTGAGAAGATCGAGTCCGTCCTGAACAGATAGAGGGGCTGTATTTACATATAGAAGTGGAGTAATAAGATGATGGAAAAGCTGAATTACGAAGTGGGCGATGTGGTAAAGCTGAAAAAACCGCATCCATGCGGCAGCAATGAATGGGAAATCCTTAGAGTGGGAGCCGACTTCCGGCTGAAATGCATGGGATGCGGACACCAGATCATGGTGGCCCGCAGGCTGGTGGAGAAGAATACCAGGGGATTGACCAAAAAAGGGGCGAATCCACAGGAGCTGCAGTGATGAAAGTTATAAAAATATTAAAAAACATCTTGCAATTGTCACGGGAATTTGATAAAATAATACTCCGTGACATATCATATCCTTGCTCCTGTTACTGAAAGCAGGGGCCAGAGACCACAAGGAGGTAAAGCAAGATGAACAAGTATGAATTAACCGTTGTTCTGAATGTGAAGCTTGAAGACGATCAGCGTGCAGCAGCACTGGAAAAGGTGAAAGGTTACATCACACGTTTCGGTGGCACCGTGACCAATGTAGATGAATGGGGAAAGAAGAGACTTGCATATGAGATCCAGAAGATGCATGAAGCTTTCTACTACTTCATCCAGTTTGAGTCCGATTCTGTATGCCCGAATGAAGTAGAAGCACACATTCGTATTATGGAACCAGTTATCAGATACTTATGCGTTAAAGTAGAAGCATAAGACATACCCAGCCCGTGTAAGCGGGAAAGAAAAAGGAAGAGTGACCGTATGAACAGAGTTATCCTAATGGGAAGATTAACAAGAGATCCGGAAATCAGGTATTCACAGGGAGAGCGCTCCATGGCGATTGCCAGGTACACCCTTGCAGTGGACAGGAGAGGACGCAGAGGCCAGGAAGGCGGAGACCAGACCGCAGATTTTATCAACTGTGTGGCATTTGACCGCGCAGGAGAATTTGCAGAAAAGTATTTCCGTCAGGGTATGCGTGTCCTTGTTTCCGGCAGACTTCAAACAGGTAGCTATGTAAATAAGGAAGGTCAGAAAGTATACACCACCGAGGTCATCCTTGATGACCAGGAATTCGCAGACAGTAAGGGCGCAGCTTCTGAAATGGGCGGCTATACGCAGTCAGCTCCTTCTCAGAGACCGGCTCCTACCAGTGCGATTGGTGATGGGTTTATGAACATTCCGGATGGAGTAGAGGACGAAGGACTTCCATTTAACTAGAATGTTCTATGGTTGAATAATAAAGGAGGACAACACCAATGGCATTTAATAAAACAGATAGACCAGATGGCGCTAAGATGAGAAGACCAGGCGGAATGCGCAGAAGAAAAAAAGTATGTGTATTCTGTGGCGATAAGAACGGCACAATTGATTACAAGGATGTTAACAAGTTAAAGAGATACGTATCCGAGAGAGGCAAGATCCTTCCCCGCCGTATCACCGGCAACTGTGCTAAGCATCAGAGAGCTCTGACTGTAGCGATCAAGCGCGCACGTCACATCGCTCTTATGCCTTATACCTGTGATTAATAATTGGTAACAGATCAGGACGGCGGGAAAATGGGTGCCAAAGCGGGCGTTAAGCTTGCTTATAAGTCCGTTTTTCCACCCATTTTCACATGGGATTTCCTGAACAGTTACAATAATTGTATATTAAAAGTCCCGAGGCCGGTGGGCCCTGGGGCTTTTTTTGTGGTAAAAATTATTGGCCAGAACGTGGGAATTATACGGCTTTTCATATGTCATGCGGGGTGATGAATAAGGACCATGGGGGACGGCGGTGAAATAGATAGTTAAAAAATATACAAAAAATATAAAAATATTATGAGAATATATATAAATTAGCTAAAAATATTCTTGACAGCTAATAGTAACAATGATATTATCAGTGGTATAAATACAGAACTGTTCAGCTATTGGAGGAAAGAGAAGATGACAAAAAAAGAGCGGGTTATTGCAGCAATTGAGGGTAGAGAGGTGGATTATGTGCCGGTTGGTTTTTCACTTCATTTTCCGTCAGGGAAAGAAAAAGGAGAGCAGGGAGTTAAGTCCCATCTGGAGTTTTTCCGCCGGACCGATACAGATATTATTAAGGTGATGAATGAGAACCTGGTTCCGGATGTGGGTGAGATAAAGACACCGGGGGATTGGGATAAGATACCGTCATATTCCATGAATGACGGGTTCATGAAGGATCAGATCGAGATGGTTAAAAGGATTCTGGACCAGGCAGAAGAGGATGCCTTTTCTCTGGGAACCCTTCACGGGATCTGTGCTTCTGCCATCCATCCCATTGAAGCAAGATATGGCTATGAACATGTGAGGGAGATGTTCTGCGCCCATATCAGGGAGAATAAGCAGCCGGTGGTGGAAGCCTTTAAGCGGATTACTGACGGTATGTGCCAGCTGGCTGTAAGATATAAAGAACTGGGCTTGGATGGTATCTACTATGCGGCCCTAGGCGGGGAACAGCATTATTTCACAGATGAGGAGTTTTCGGAAATCATCGAGCCGTTTGACAAGGAGATATTAAGAGCGTCCAAAGAGGCTGGTGCATATAACTTCCTGCATATGTGCAAGGACCATCTGAATGTGAAACGGTATAAGTCCTATGAGGCGCTGACCGATGTGGTTAACTGGGGAGTTTATGAAACCGGCTTCAGCCTGGAAGATGGAAGAAAACTGTTTCCGGGCACAACGATCATGGGAGGACTTGCTAACAGAAGCGGTGTTATGGTAGAGGGCACGGTGGAGGAGCTGAAGGAAGCGGCAAAAAAGGTGATTCGTGATTATGGAAAGACAGGATTTATCCTTGGCGCGGACTGTACATTGCCGACTGAGATTCCATATGACAGGATCCGGGCAATTGCAGAGGCGGTAAGAGAATAATAAAGGGAGGTTTTTTTATGAAGAGAACAGTAGCAGGACTATTAGCAGCAGTGATGACGGCAGGCATGATAACTGGCTGTGGAGGTTCAGACACCGGCAAGGCATCGTCTTCCGGCAGCACGCAGGCGGCAGGCGGCGCTCAGGTGGCAGACGGCAGCGGCAGCCAGGAGTCAGATAAGACTGTATATCCTGCGGGGACCATTACTATCTATGGCACAGGACAGCCCCAGTATCTTCAGGAGTACTATGACGCATGGCTGGATGCCCACAGGGATATAGCACCGGATGTGAAGATTGAGATCGTGCAGACAGAGGGTCACGCCCAGAGCCGCGAGAAGATCACCATGACAGCATTGGCCGGTGCGGATGAGGATCTTCCGGATGCCACATACCTGGATCCGGTTAATATTATGGATCTTTCCCAGGCGGGAATCTTAAAGGATGAGACTGAATTCCTCCAGCCTTACATAGAGAAGATGGTGGACGGCGCTGCGGCAGATGCCACCATAAGCGGAAAAATCTATGGACTTCCGGAATCGGTGCGTCCTAATGTACTGTTTTACAACAAGGATATCTTTGAAACGTATGACATTGACCCGTCCATGATGAAGACCATGGAGGGATATATTGAGGCGGGACGCCAGTTAAAGGAAAAGAGCAATGGTGAAGTATATCTGTCCTACATCAGCCCAAGCAGCAAGACCTGGAGATATTGGGGAAGAAGAGGCCTAATGCCTCAGGCCAATGCAAGGATCTGGGATGAAAACGGAGCAATTGTAATAGGAGAGGACGAAGGTACAAAGATGGCCCTTGGAACACTGGATACCTTATATTCAGAGGGCATGTTATTAAAGTCGGAGATTATGGAACCTGCATTATATGATGCAATTAATGAACAGAAGGTGGCAACATTTTACATCGGCGCCTTCTGGGATGAGTTTATGAGAAAGAACTGCCAGCAGACAGCGGGGCAGTGGGAGGTTATGCCTTCGCCTGAATTCGAGGGTGTAGGCAAGGCCGGAGCGCCTGTATCCTCCTACTTCTGTATTGTGAATAAAGGGGATAATGTGTATGCAGGGCTGTTGGAACAGCTATGGAAAGATTTCACATTTGATACGGAGTCCAGAAATACATGGGTAAAATCCATGGAATCCCAAAACGCTCCATATGCCAACCCTATATCCCTGGAGATGCTGCAGGATGATTTCTGGAAAGAGCCATCTGATTTTTATGGCGGCATGTCATTCCGTGAGATGGAGGGCAAGTGCCTTGAAAATGGAGCAACAAATATGGTAGTAACGCCACAGGATGCGGAGGCCGATGAGATCATTTCTTCTGAGCTGGAGAATTATGTGGCAGGCAATCAGACCATGGAACAGGCCATTGCCAACATGGATAAAAATCTGAAAGCAAAAATCGGGCAGGCAGAAATCATAAAGTAATATGCACTTTGTCTGGGGGAAGGCACGGTCTTCCCCCATGCTTTAAAATTTAAGGAGTTATAGTATGCTGAAGATATTTAAAAAATATAAGGCTCCCTATCTGTTCATACTGCCGTTTTTTCTTCTGTTTCTCGCATTTCAGCTGATTCCCACTATATGGACATTTTACATCAGCCTTACAAACTGGAAGGGGATTGGAGCACCGGAGTTCTGCGGGATCAATAACTATAGAAAATTGCTGATCGACAATATGTTCTGGGACGCATTGAAGAATACCATGGTATATTGGATCACGGGCCTTGTATTCATATTGATTCTCTCAGTGCTGATTGCAAGCCTGCTTAACTCGGATATGTTAAAGGGAAAGGCGCTTTTTAGAACGGTTACGTTCCTTCCCAATATCTGTGCAGCTATTGCAATGGGTTTAATATTCAGAATGCTTTTTGACGAGAACGTAGGTCTTTTCAATGAGTTTTTATCATGGATGGGGCTGGGGAAGGTCCCTTGGCTTA
This sequence comes from Clostridium sp. FS41, assembly GCF_000954015.1. Lineage (NCBI taxonomy): Bacteria > Bacillati > Bacillota > Clostridia > Eubacteriales > Clostridiaceae > Clostridium > Clostridium sp. FS41. Next base: position 109,716 of record NZ_JYHN01000062.1, on the reverse strand, counting down.
CCAGCACCCAGTATTCTAAGATTCCGGTAATTATGCTGAATGTGTGGAGAAATACACCGTGGTTTACCATGATCGTATTTTCCGGCCTGTTAAATATTTCCCGGGATTATTATGAGGCGGCCACGGTAGACGGTGCCAATAAGTGGAAGCAGTTTATATACATAACACTTCCGTCTCTTGGAAATATTCTTTTCTTCTGTTCCATAACACTGACGGTAGACAGCTGGAAGCTTTTTAATGAGTCATATATTTTACCTGGTCCCAGTACATCCAATACATCATTGTTCCAGTATATGTATGAATCAGGCTTTAACATCTTTAATATGGGATACGCCTCCGCTATTGGAGTTATTCTAATCCTGATTCTGGCAGTGCTGTCTGTGATGCAGATGGTGGTGAAGCGGAAACAGGGAGAATTATAGGGGGGAAATAGATGGGGTATAAGGGCAAAAAAATCTGGGCAAGCTTTGCAGTACACGCATTGTTGATCATTATATCATTAATATGTATTCTTCCTATATTGTGGATGTGCCTGATTTCAATCAAACCAACATCAGAAAGTATCAGTGGGTTTCAGTCCATATGGGTTGCAGAGCCCACTTTGGATAACTTCAGAAAATTATTTGACATGATACCGGTGGGACTGAATACGTTCAACAGCGTATTTACCACTCTAATGGGAACAGCCACTTCCCTGTTCTTCTGCTCACTGGCAGGATTTGCATTTGCCAAATACAAATTTCCGGGAAGGGATTTTCTGTTCTATTTTGTGATCGCAACAATGCTGGTGCCTCCGGAGGTTGGGGCGGTTCCGCTGTTTGTGATCATGAAAAAAATAGGGCTGATCAATAGTCTGTGGTCACTGATCGTCCCCAGGATTGCCACTGCGGTGGGTATTTTCTACATGCATCAGTATATCAGCGATGTTCCTGATGAACTGATAGAGGCTGCCAGAATTGATGGCTGCAGAGATTTTGGGATATTTTACAGGATCATCCTGCCCATTATCAAGCCGGCATTGGCATCCTGGGCAGCAGTCACCCTGATCGCCAGGTGGAACGATTTCTTCTGGCCTCTTCTGTACCTACGCAAACAGGCAAAATACACATTGATGGTCACAATTTCCCTGCTTCCCGTAAGCGAGGGGCTCTCAACACCGTGGCCTGTAATTCTTGCGGGCACAACCCTTGTAATTATTCCAATTATTGTGTTATATTTAATATTACAAACATTCCAGAAATCAGGGATGATGGCCGGAGCTGTAAAAGGCTAAACTCATATTAAATAAAGGGGATATACAATGCAGGGGCAATCGATAAAAAGTCAGGTACATGACGGAATTATGAAGGATATATTGGATGGGACTTACAAAGCCAATGATATTATTAACGAAAAGACATTAATGGAAAAGTACGGTGTCAGTAAAACTCCCGTAAGAGAGGCGCTGGTCCAGCTTTGCGGTGAGGGCGTCCTTAACAATATTCCAAGATTTGGATACCAGCTGACAGTGATACTTCCAAGCCAGATCATCGAAATAGTTGAATACAGGAAAATCATCGAGTTAGGGGCCCTGGAGATGAGTTTCCCCCATTTGACCCGGGAAAACTTCGACCAGTTAAAGGCATTGAATGAAGATGCTGGGAAAATCACCTATACAAAGGACTCGCGTATCCATTGGGAAACCAACATACAGTTCCACAAAACTTTGTGCAGTTTCTGCAATAACACCTTTATCCAAAGGTCCTTGTCCGATGCGCTAAATATATGTACCAGGATTTCCAATCAATATTTTATCCAAATCTGGAATAACAGTCAGGTTTCAGACGGAAGGAACCATATACGTCTGGTGGAGGCAATGGAAGAGGGGAACTTGGAGCAGGCCAAAGAAATACTGGCAGATGATGTGGAAGCATTTAAAAATGAAATATTATAATAAGTTTGATGAGAATAAAAGGCAGAGAGGATAGAAATATCCTTTTCTGCCTTTTAGCTTTATAAAAATGCGTCCCGGTTACAATCTTTTGAGTAAATATAAGCAAATTCTTCATCCCGTCCCACTCCGTAGGCGGCCTGGGGACAGTAGGCACCCATGAACAGATAATCTCCCTTTTTTACAGGGATCCAGTCATGATCCAAAAGATACATGCCCTGCCCGGAGTAAATATAAGCTCCGTGTTCCTGCACATGGGTTTCCGCGTAACCGTGGCTGGCTCCTGGCTTAAAGGAAAGGATATGGAAGTTCATGTCAAAACCCGGATCATCTTTTGCTGGCAGAAAGTCCTTCATGCGCACATCGGCCATGTCCTCATATTCCATCCAGTCCACATCATTGATATTGGCAATGACTGTGTGTGCCTGACAGCCTTCTTGCTTTACATATTTTCTTTTATAGAGAAATGCTCTTGCGTTTCCCCCGAGGTTTTCAAAATGCAGCAGTCTGCCTTCCGGACAGAATATGTATCCGCCTTTTGTTAAGACAGCCGTCTCGTCTTCATTCCATACCTTTAAGGATCCCCCAAACAGATAGAGAAAAGTTTCGATGCCCTCGCCGCCAAATCCGGCCCGGTTATATCCTCCCGGGCTGACGGACAACAGGTAGTCCACAAAGGATGCTCCCAGCTTTGGGGATGAGAGTATGGTGATCTCACATTCCTGAAAGCTGGGAATCACATTCTTTACCAGACCGTCCGGTTCCAACTGTGCATACATACCTTTTTTAATAATGGATCTGTTACAAAGCAGATCGTTTCTGTAGCCGGTTACCTGGTTAATATATCCCATATCATTTTCTCCTATGTGTATCTTGTTTATTTGCAGGCTTTATTTTATAAAAAGGGCTAACTATACAGTTCCACCAAATATTTGAGGATCTCAACCACTTTTTCCATGGATTGGACAGACACAAATTCATGGCGTCCATGGCCGTTCTGGCCCCCGGTGCAAAGGTTGGGGCAGGGCAGGCCCATGTAGGACAGGCGGGAGCCATCGGTTCCGCCGCGGATAGGATCCACAATGGGGGTGACCTGGGCCTTTTCCATGGCCTCAAATACATGGCTGATCAGTTCCTTATGGTCCTTCACCTTTTCATACATGTTCAGATAGCTTTCCTGGATCTGGATTTCCACAGTGCCCTGGCCGTATTTATTATTCAGATACCTGCAGGCTTCTTCCATCAGTTCCTGACGCCTTAGAAATTTACCATGATCGTGGTCCCTTATGAGGAATTTCATCTTGGCCGTTTCCGTGCACCCCTCCAGACGGTCCAGGTGGTAGAAACCCTCGCGTCCCTCCGTGCACCCGGGCGTCTCATAGGCAGGGAGCAGACTCTGGTATTCCATGGCTATGAGGATGGCGTTTTTCAGCACGCCTTTAGCATACCCGGTATGGGCCGTGACGCCATGCACGGTGACAAAGGCGCTTGCAGCATTGAAATTTTCATAGGAAAATTCCCCCAGAAGCCCTCCGTCCACAGTGTATCCATAGGCAGCGTCCAGCTTCTTTATATCCACATGGTCCGCTCCCCGGCCGATCTCCTCATCCGGGGTAAACAGGATGCTGAGTCCGGGATGGGGATGCTGGGGATGTTCTGCCAGAAACTGCACCAGTGTCATGATCTCCGCCACACCGGCCTTGTCATCCGCGCCCAGAAGGGTGGTGCCGTCCGTGACGATCAGGTCCTGGCCCACAAAGCGCTCAAGCACAGGATATTCACTGACTCTGGTGACAATATTCTTCTCCTGATTCAGTACAATATCACCTCCGTCATAATCGGACACAATACGGGGCTTAATGTTGGCTCCCGACATATCCATGGCCGTATCCATATGCGCGATCAGGGCCAGACCAGGCTTGGCGCAGCCGCTGGAGGGCGGTATGTGCCCGTAGACGCAGCCGTACCGGTCCACTTCCGCATCCTCCACTCCCAATTCCTTCAGTTCATCCGCCAGATAACCGGCCAGCTTCAGCTGTTTGGGAGTGGAAGGCACCTTGCCGCTGTCAATATCGGACTGGGTGTCGAACCCCACATAGGTGAGAAATCTGTCTTTTACATTTCTGCCTCTTACATTCATGTAGACCTCCTTAAAGCGTTGGAGTCTCTGATCGGGCTCCGGTGCTCATATTACAAAATATTATACAGGTTATGATGCCGGAATACCAGAGGTATTATGCAGATACTCCCCGGAATCACAAAAGGCCGCCATATGAAAATGACAGCCTGAGAGCCATGTGGCAGGTTCCCTGTAAAGTATTTGAACTGATACGAATTATTTATGGAAATGCAGGTGGCAGCATCCGTCTCCGGCAGCAATGGTCTTTGTGATATCCAGTGTCAGCCCCATCTGGTCGGCAATACCGCGGTCCCCGTCCATGGCCATATCGCACAGCAGTTCCAGTTCCTTGCCCTTATAACCTAGTTTTTCCCAGGCCTGAACAAGGGGACACTGGCGGAATTCTGCCACCAGGCTGTCATGGGAGGACTCGAGCACATCGATCTCCATGTTTTTTGCGCCCTGTCCGCTAAAGAATGCCCTGCCAAAATCAGCGGCGCTGTCCGGGTCCTCACAAAGGGGCTTATACATGTTGTCGCCATGGATATGGCCGCACTTGCGGATGGCTTCGCGGCACATCTTCTCAGCGTCAGCGCCCTGCTCCTTAGCCTGTTCATAGAGAAGTGCCATCCATGTGGCTCTGTGCTCCACGGCACCGCGGCAGGCCATGGTTGCGGGATCGGTAAATTTAGGTTCATTGTGTTTAACAGACATCTTAAAATCCTCCTTCAATAAAATCAGTTTTTGATATTCCGATTTTATCCAGGCACGCAGAAATAACTGTTATTTATTTAAACATGCAAATGTAATCTAGTCAATACTTTCAAAGACTTAAATATATTTTTGTCGATTATGCCAATAAAAAAGAAAAAAAGTGTGCATATTAAACAAAAATAATTAAAAAACAGTTCGCAAGGTTGACATTTACGTTATATCTGATATTATCAGTGATATAACAATGATATTCTTAGTGTTCAGGCACGCAGCTACCCATTAAGAAGTATCACGGAAATACGGAGGTCGATAAACAACATGTTTAAGTACATTGTAAAACGTCTGTTGGTAGCGATTCCCACCTTTTTCGGAATAACTGTTCTTGTATATCTGATTTCGGCAATGGCTCCCGGAAGTCCCCTGGAGATGCTCATGGCAGATCCCATGGCAACCAAGGAGAGTATGGAAGCGCTGAAAACACAGATGGGGTTAAATGACCCGGCGATCATACAGTATTTCCGGTGGCTTGGAGCCATGCTCCAGGGAAATCTGGGGATTTCATACCGGAACAGCCTTCCTGTACTGGGACAGGTACTGGAAAAATTGGGACCCACACTGATACTTACACTGTCATCTACTGCGCTATCAGTTCTGATCGCAGTGCCCCTTGGCATCATGTCAGCGTATAAGCCCTATTCCGCATGGGATTACGCCTCATCCGGATTTGCATTTGTAGGGGCATCCACCCCTACCTTTTTTACAGGTCTAGTGATGATCTATCTGTTTGCAGTCAAGCTTCGGGTACTGCCCATGGGAGGAATGTACGATGCCGGGGTACATACGGTCGGCTCGGCAGTCAACCATCTGATCCTGCCCTGTCTGGTTCTGACCATATTTAATATAGGCAGCATACTGAGGCAGACCCGGGGCAGCATGATGGAAGTGTTCAGCGAAGACTATATCAGGACAGCCAGGGCCAAAGGCCTTGTAGAACCAAGGGTTGTCATTGTCCATGGCCTCAGGAACGCTCTGATCCCTGTGGTAACTGTTCTCAGCACCATGATTCCGTTTATGTTCGGAGGCGCTGTGGTGGCGGAGCAGGTATTCAGCTGGCCGGGGCTGGGAAGCCTTATGGTCCAGTCCATTAATGCAAGAGATTACCCCATGATAATGGGGATCACCGTAGTAATTGCAGCAGCCGTTCTGGTGGGCAATGTCCTTACGGATATTGCTTACAGTCTGCTTGACCCAAAGATAAGGGAGAGCCGTTAGCCGCCTCACTGGTTCGTGGACAACCTCACCAGGTGGGCCGCATGTATTGTACATAAACGGCCGGAGAACAGCTGTAACAAAGGAGGTAAGAGGATGTCAGAGACAATCGTCATAAAAAAGGACTCATATTATCGGGACGTGCTGAAAAAGTTCACGGCCCACAAGCTGGCCATGATCGGCGTTGCAATTATTGCATTGGAAGTATTCCTGGTGGTATTTCTTCCCATCATCCTGAAACTGGATCCATACACATCGGATATACTGGCCTTCAGCGCAAAGCCCGGTCCCGGCCATTTACTGGGAACAGATGACACGGGAAGGGATGTGTTCGCAAGGCTGGTGTACGGCGGCCGCGTATCCCTTCTGGTGGGTCTGCTTTCCGCCATCATAAGCCTTTGCATCGGCGTCCCCCTGGGGCTGATCGCCGGTTATTACAAGGGGATATGGGAAACCATTGTCATGAGGGCCGCGGACATTTTCATGTCATTCCCATCCATGATACTGGTGCTGGTATTGGTTGCCGTGATCGGACCCTCTGTCTGGACCGTTACGCTGGTGATCGGCGTGCTGGGATGGACGGACTTTGCCAAGCTGATCTACGGCAATGTATTGTCGGTCAGGGAAAAGGAGTACGTGGAATCTGCAAAGGCCGTGGGGACCAAGGACCTGCCCCTTTTGATGAAATATGTGGTGCCCAATGCGTTTGCCCCCATATTGATCAACTTTACGTTCCGTACCGCCCAGGCCATTATCCAGGAATCCGCACTCAGCTTCCTGGGCATGGGCGTTCAGCCGCCCCAGGCTTCCTGGGGAAATATCCTGTACGCGGCGCAGTCCATCACCGTGCTTTCATCCAGGCCGTGGCTCTGGGTGCCGCCGGGCATTTTGCTGGTGCTTACGGTTACCAGCATCAATTTTGTAGGGGACGGCATCAGGGACGCCCTGGATTCAAAGACAAAGATTAAAAAGAAATAAAACAAACACATACAAATTTAAAGGAGGAACATTATGAGACGTAATTTTGTAAGAGTAATTGCAGCTTCCATGGCATGTACCATGCTGCTTTCAGCGTGCGGCGGGTCTTCCCGGGGAACATCCGGCACGGCGGCCAATGCAGGGGGAACGGCCCAGACAGAAGCGCCAAAGGCTGGGGGAAGCAGCACCGGCGAGAAGATCGTTACCATTGCACAGTCTGGGGACTGGGATACGTTCATGGTGATGAATACCACCAATGCAGGCGCCGACAATGTAAATGAGCTTATGTTTGACCGTTTGATGACCATTAACACGGACGGCACGTTTGAACCCAGGCTGGCTGATTCCTGGGAGACCAATGAGGCCCGGGACAAGATTACATATCACCTGAACGAGAACGCGAAATGGCATGACGGGGAACCTGTAACCGCAGAGGACGTGGTCTACTCCGCACAGGTTGCATCTTCCTCTGAATATAACTACCTGCGCCGCATCCGTATGCAGTACTTTGCGGGTACCGATGACACCGGATGTGAGACAGGGACTGACAGTGTGGAAGTAAAGGCCGTGGATGACCATACGGTAGAATTTACCTTAAAGACACCCATGGATCCCTCCATTGTCTATGCTCTTGTAAACCGTGACTTTTTTATCATTCCAAAGCACCTGCTGTCCGGGATCTCCGATGGGGACCTGGTAAATGATGCGTTCTGGCAGAAGCCCATTGGCTCCGGCCCATGTATCTTTGACAGCACCGAGTCCGGCGTGTCCATAGAGTTTAAGGCAAATAAGGACTACTACCTGGGCGCACCTGATTTTGACAGGCTGGTGTTCAAAAAAGTACAGTCCTCCAATATCCTTTCCGGCCTGATGAGCGGCGAGATCGATGCCCTTTCCGGAAATACGCAGATCCCTCTGGCTGACTGGGATGCCGCCAACAACACCCCGGGTGTTGCCGCAAAGTCCGTACCCACCTTTGCGTACCAGTACATGGCCATGAATACTTCCAGGGATTACCTGACAGAGGACATCCGCCATGCAATCAGCCTTGCCATCAACCGCCAGGTGATCGTGGACCAGCTCCTTCAGGGCCAGGGACGCGTTGCCATCGGCCCCCTTCCTGAAGACCACAAGTACTATGACACAAGCCTGAAGGTTGAATACGATCCTGAGAAGGCAAAGGAAATGATCGAGGCAGCGGGCTGGGATGCAAACCGCGAACTGGAAGTACTGGTTTCCACTGGCAATGAAGTGAGGGAAAAATCAGCGATCCTGATCCAGCAGGATCTTCAGAAGATCGGCATCAAGACAAGGATCCAGACACTTGATTTCCCCACCCTGCTGTCCAATGCGCGCAACGGTGAGTATGACCTGTGCTTTATCGGCTCCGCCGGTTCCGTTGATCCATCCGAATCCGTACCTAACGTGACGGCAGGCTACATGAATAACTTTACACAGCTGTCCGACCCGACTTTGGGCCTTTTGGGCGAGGCCGGAGCCAAGGAGATCACATTTGAGGCACGTAAAGAGGCTTATGACAAATATCAGCAGGAACTGTTTAAGCAGATGCCAATGGCATTCCTGTATTTTACCAATGACCTCTTTGGATACAGCGAGAAGCTGGAGAATGTGCGGGTAGGCGCCATTGATTACAATGTGAACAAGAATGTATGGGCCTGGAAGGTGAATAAGTAATCGGGATCAGCATGTTCCATACGAAAAGCGAGGTACTTAAATGTCTGAAAATTTGATTGAAGTAAAAAAACTCGTAACCCAGTTTTCCGGAAAGAACGGAACGGTTACTGCTGTGGACGGCGTATCCTTTCATATAAAAAAGGGAGAGACCCTGGGAATCGTGGGAGAGTCAGGCTGCGGCAAATCAGTGACGAGCATGTCAATTTTGAGGCTGATTCCTCCCCAGTCCGGTAAGATCGCATCTGGAGAGATCCTGTTTAAGGGAAAAGACCTGACCAGGCTTAACCAGAAGGAAATACGCCAGATCCGTGGTAACGAGATCGCCATGATATTTCAGGACTCCATGACAGGGCTGAATCCGGTTATGACCATCGGAAAACAGCTTGTAGAAACAATAACCGCGCATAGTAAGATGGATAAAAAACAGGCATGGAAACGCGCCGAGGAGATGCTCATGAAAGTGGGCATCCCCTCCCCGGCCCAGCGCCTTAAGGAGTATCCCCACCAGCTTTCCGGCGGCATGAGGCAGCGTGTGATGATAGCCATGGCCCTTTCCTGCAATGCATCCCTGTTCATAGCGGATGAACCCACCACTGCCCTGGATGTTACCATTCAGGCCCAGATCCTGGAGCTTATGAGGGAATTAAAAGAAAAGGAAAACAAGTCGATCATGCTCATCACCCATGACATGGGTGTGGTTGCGGAGATGGCGGACGAGGTAATGGTCATGTATGCGGGCAAGGAGATGGAGTACGGGGATGTGAAGAGTATTTTTAAGCATCCGCTCCATCCGTATACCCAGGGGCTGCTTAAGTCCATCCCCCGTCTGGACCAGAACAGCGCGGAGCGCCTCTTTAATATCCCGGGGTCGGTCCCGGATCTGAGCGAAATGCCAAAGGGATGCCGGTTCTGTACCCGGTGTACGCAGGCACAGAGCAAATGCCATGAACAGGAACCGGGGCTCTATGATATAGGGGGACAGAAAGTTCGCTGCTGGAAATATGCGCCGGAGGGAGGCTGGGAACATGAGGTCGAATAAAAACATATTGGTTGAACTAAAGAATGTAAAAAAAGAGTTTATCACAGCCAAAACCATGACCGGAAAACCGTTAAAGATCGTCCATGCCGTGGACCGGATCAACCTTTCCATCTATGAGGGGGAGACCATTGGGGTGGTGGGTGAATCGGGATGCGGAAAGTCCACGCTGGGGCGGTCCATCCTGCGGCTGATCGATCCTACCTCAGGCCAGGTCCTCTATAAGGGTGATGATATCACAAAGTACAACAAAGAGCAGATGCGCCAGATGCGCAAGAAAATGCAGCTGATCTTCCAGGATCCGTATGCCTCCTTAAATCCCCGTATGACTGTGCTGGAGCTGATCAAGGCTCCCCTGGACGCCTTTGGAATGGGTAGCAATGAGGAGCGCATACAGAAGGTAAAGGAGATCATGGAACTGGTGGGTATGCCGGAGAACATGATGAACCGTTATCCCCATGAGTTCTCAGGAGGACAGAGACAGCGCATTGTCATCGCAAGGGCCCTTGTGCTGGACCCTGAATTCGTGGTCTGTGACGAGCCGGTGTCCGCTCTGGATGTGTCGGTCCGCGCCCAGGTGCTGAACCTGATCCAGGACCTTCAGAAAACAAAAAAACTCACCTATCTGTTCATTTCCCATGACCTGAGTGTGGTTAAGTACGTGTCTGACCGTATTGCTGTAATGTATCTTGGGAGGATTGTGGAGATTGCAGAAAAGGATGAGCTTTATAACAACCCGCAGCACCCTTACACCAAGGCCCTGCTGTCAGCGATCCCCATCCCTGATGTGGACAATAAGATGAAGAGGGAGATCCTTACGGGGGATGTGCCCAGTCCGCTGAATCCTCCCCGGGGCTGTTATTTCCACACCAGGTGTAAATACGCTGCCGGACGGTGCTCTCAGGAATGTCCGAAGCTTCATGATGTGGGCGGCGGTCATATGGTATCATGTCATCTGTGCGAATAAGGAAGGAAAATCAAGATGTTTAAACCTGACAGCAGTTTTATGCAGGAGATCGATCAGTGGATCGAAAAAAACAGCCAGGCATTTGTAAAGGACCTGGACAGATTAGTGGCCATTCCCAGCATATCGGTTCAGGGGGATGAGAAATATCCCTTTGGAAAAAATTGCGGGGATGTGCTGGATGAGGCGGTTTCCCTGGCCGCAGGGTATGGATTCCATGTGGAGAATCATGAGTATTACTGCGGCAGCCTCCTGGTAAAGGGGACGGCAAAGGAACCGAAGCGGATCGGCATGTATGCCCATCTGGATGTGGTTCCACTGGGGGAAGGGTGGCATAATCCGCCTCTTAAGTGCACGCTGAAAGACGGATTCTTGATCGGCCGGGGCGTGGGGGACAACAAGGGGCCGGGTATCTGCGCCCTATACGCCCTGCGGTATTTAAAGGAGCATGGCATTGCCCTGAAAAATGACGTGCTTCTTTATTTTGGCTTGTCAGAGGAAACGGGAATGCAGGACATTGAGTATTTTTGCCGTACCCAGCAGGTCCCGGATTTCAATCTGGTGGTGGACACTAATTTCCCTGTATGTTATGGGGAAAAGGGTCTGATGAGGGCTGATATTGAGCGGGAAATGGACGGAAACCTGGTATCCTTCCATGGCGGCAGCGTGGTCAACGTGATTCCGGCAAAGGCCGAAGCCGTGCTTTCAGGGGTGGACCTTAAAGAAGCCGTGGAAAAACTGAAGGGAATAGACGGGATCAGCGTGGAGCAGGACGGGGCGGATATAAAGGTTTCAGCCCGGGGCATATCCCGCCATGCGGCATTTCCGGAGGGGTCCGTGAATGCGGTCCATGTTCTGGCAGGCGCTCTGGCAAAGAGCGGACTGGTCAGGGGCAGTGCCGAAGATGCAATGCGGGCAGTGGAATCCATGACATCTGATTATTATGGGGTGGCATGCGGCATTCCCTTTGAGGACAGTGAATCCGGAAAGCTTACCTGTGTGGGCAGTGTTGCCCATGGGGAGAAGGGAAGGATCAATGTGTCCTTTGACACCAGGTATCCGGTGACCGTGGATGGCCGGGAGGTGGCGGAAGGTTTTAGAAAACAGGCGGAATCCCTGGGATTTGGGGTTACCATCGGCGAGCTGTCGGCACCGGCCTATGTACCTCTTGATAATCCCTACATTCCTGTGTTAAGTGAGATCTGCGATCATGTCCAGGGCAGGCATTATGAGCCTTACACCATGGGGGGAGGAACCTACTCCAGGCATCTTCCCTGTGCCATCGGATTCGGGCCGGGTGTGCCGGATGCGCCCAATCCCTTTGAGAACGGCCACGGACAGGGGCACCAGCCCGATGAATGTGTTCCCTTACAAATGTTGCTAAAAGGTTTGAAAACATATATAATATCCCTTATGGAGCTGGATCGTATGCTATAAGGAAATGCTTTAAGGCATGTTGGAAAAAAGTGGGAGGGAATGTATATGGGAAGCGGGAAGCCATCGTCTTTGAAGACTGAAATATATGATTCTATTCTGAAAGACATAATAGAGGGCAACTACAAGCAGAATGAGATCATCAATGAAAAACAGTTGATTGAAAAGTATGGGGTGAGCAAATCCCCGATCAGGGACGCCCTGATCGAGCTGTGTAATGAAGGAGTGCTGATCAGCCATCCCAGGTATGGATATGAAGTGGTCAGGATCAATGAAAAGGAGATACGGGATATAGTAAATTTCCGGATCATGGTTGAGACAGGATGTCTCAGGGATGCCGCCTCCATCATGACCAGGGGTGATATTATGGAGCTGCGTGAGTTCACCCTGACTGAGTGTTCTGACAAGGATAAGGACCTGACCATCCTGAAGCACTGGGACAACAACAGCAAATTCCATCTCCGCCTGCTTTCCTACAGCGGGAATGAGTACTGCTACAGTATGCTGCAAAAAAGCATTGGAATCATGACAAGGGCCTATGCCCAGAGGCACTGGGAGAAATGGGGAACCATCTCCATCCGCATGGGCTGTGAGAACCACCTGAAGGTGATCGATTATCTGATGGACAAGGATCTGGAACGGGCGGTGGATGAACTGCGCCGGGATATTGTGTCATTTCTCGATATTTTATATCCAAACTATGGAAGTCATATGTATATGTAATGTCTGATCCAAGCCATGGAGAAATTTCTCCATGGCCCTTTTGGTTATAAAATCATCCTATTATGGATCCGTTATAAACCTGCCGCCCTGCCTGGGGCCTCTGAACAGGGAAATGGCCGTCTCATCTGCATGGCCAGTTCCGCCCCATACTCCTTAGCCAGCTGTATAAAATACCGGGATGCCTCGTTTAAATGGGTATTCTTGCGGTAAGTGATGTAGGTGGTCCAGCTGATGGGAGGGGAGAGACGGAACCAGGACACAGCATCACGGTCCGGGCTGCACAGGGCTCTGGAAAAGGGCAGGACGGTACAGCACAGGCCGGTGGCAGCCAGCTTTACCAGGGCGTGGTTCATGCCTGTCTCGATCAATATCTTGGGCTGGTATCCGGCCGCGGCAAAGGCCGGGTCAATGATGCCGCGCATGGTGGAATTGGGGAACATCAGGGCAAAGGTATCCTCCTTAAAGAGCTTTAGATCCATAAAGGGCATGGGTTCCCCTGGGGCGGCGCACTGACCGGCACAGGGATGGGTTTTTGGCACTCCCAGGATCATCTCCTCCTGGTACAGGGGGATGTATTCCAGATTGACCTTGTCCTGCTCACCCAGCATGACCAGGCCAAAATCCAGCTTGCCTGCGGCGATCATGCTGTGCTGCTCAGCCACATAGCGCTCCAGCAGATGAAAGTTAATGCCCGGATACTGCCGGTTGAATTTGGGAAAAACAAAGGTGAACAGGTCAATACCGTGTTCCAGGGTCAGCCCTAAGGTGATCTCGCCCACGGTGTTGTTTTTCATATCAGACAGGATATTGTAGGTATTCTTTTTGATCTTCATGATCTCACGGGCATTTTCCACGTAGATCCTGCCTGCCGCGGTCACCTGCAGATGGTGCTTATCCCTGTAGAACAGCTGGATCCCCAGTTCCTGTTCCAGCTTGATCAGCTGCTGATTCAGGCCGGACTGTGTGATGAAAAGGGATTCCGCTGCCTTGGAAATGCTGCCGTGGTCTGCAATTGCGATCATATATTCCAGCTGTCTTAATTCCATAAAAACTCCTTCGCACTTTTACTACTATCCGATATAATTACTCTTAAGTTCACTTCTTACTACTCTGCTATTATAATAAAAACATATCAAAAAGTCAGTACTATTTCATGAAAATGTACAAATCAAAAGAAAAGGGGTATAATATGTTAGGTATTGTAGGGCTGGTCTGTGCTGTCGTGGCCGTTATTTTCCTGATCTGGAAAAACTGGCACATGGCCATTGTGTCTTTAGTGGGCGCTATTATTGTGATCGTATTTAATGGAATGAATCCCGTGTCCGCCATCACTGAGAATTTTATGACCGGGATGAGCGGGTTTGCCGGGAGCTGGTTCCTGCTGTTCATGCTGGGATCCATATTCGGCAAGGTAATGGGGGAAAGCGGCGCATCCGTGGGGATAGCGGGCAGTTTATTAAAGCTTTTGGGGGATAAGTCAGTGGTCCTGGTCATTATGATTACCGGATTAGTGCTGTCCTATGGAGGAATCGGAACTTTTATCATTGCATTTTCCGTGTATCCCATTGCAGTCGCCCTGTTCCAGAAGGCGGATATACCGAAGAAACTGATCGTGGCAACCATCATGGTGTGTCCGGTGACCGTGTGTATGGCCATGCTTCCAGGTTCACCGTCCACGCAGAATCTGCTGCCCACTACATATTTTAACACAACGGCTTACGCGGGAGCCAAGATCGGCATTATCTGCTCCGTGCTCATGTTTGCGGCAGCTTATCTTTACCTGAACTGGCAGATCAAGGCCGCAAAGGCAAACAATGAACACTTTGTGGCAAGCCCGGGGGAAAACATCATGGATCTGCAGTCCGTGGAGCAGGGAAAGACGCCTGAGGTGTGGAAATGCTATGTTCCCATCGTTGTCCTCCTGGCCGCCATGTTCGGTTTCCAGAAGCTGACCGCGATGCCCTCCACATACGCGGTGTCATGCGCCATGATCTTGGCCATTGTGATCGGATGCATCCTTTATAAGGATAAGCTGGATATCCAGTCAGCCATCAATGACGGCGCCTCAGGCGGCCTGGGCGCACTGATCGCCACCTCCTCCATCATGGGATTTGGAAGCGTGGTATCCGCTTCACCGGCTTACGGGATCGTCACGGACGCTCTGGTGAACATGAACATCGGGCCTCTGGCCACGGCTCTTATTTCCATCAACGTGATCGCGGCCATCACAGGTTCGTCCGCAGGCGGACTGAATATTTTCCTTTCCAGCATGGGCGGATATCTGGCTTCCACCGGACTGAACACAGCCATGCTTCACCGGGTGGTATGTATTGCCTCCTCGGGCTTTGACGCAATGCCCCATGCCTCCGGCATGGTGGTGTGCAACCAGATCGCCAGGACTTCCCAGAAGGATACATATAAGCATGTGTTCATTACCTGTGCGATCATGCCGTTCTGCTGTGCCATCCTGGCCTGCGTCCTCGGCACCATGGGAATTATCTGACAGAGGTGACATTATGAAAGCTGATTTTATCATTCGGGGCGGCAGGGTCATGGACCCTGTCACGGCCACCGACCAGATTCGGGACGTAGTTGTCTCAAATACAAGAATTATAGACCCCCAGGGGGAAATGGTGGAATGTGACCATGTGATCGATGCATCAGGCTGTATTGTGGCTCCGGGCCTTATTGACTTCCATACCCATATTTTCTATGAGGGAAGCGGCACCTGCCTGCGCCCTGATTTCATGATCTCCCAGGGGACCACGGCTGCCGTGGACGCAGGAACCGCAGGAACGGTTACCTATGAGGCATTTTATAAATCCGTGATCGCCCAGTCCACGGTCAGGATAAAAAGCTTCCTGACCACATTTTCAGGAGGACAGCTGGATTTTAAGCTGTGCGAAGATTTTGATCCCTGCCTGATCAACCTTCCCAGGATGGAGCGGGTCATTGACAAATACCGGGACAATATCCTGGGACTTAAGATCCGTCTGTCAAAGGGCGTGGTGCCTGATGATAAGGGGCTTGAATACCTGAAGCGGATCGTAGACCTTGCGGAGGAACTGGACAATAAGCTGGGGACCTCCCTCAGGGTCTGCGTCCACACCACCAACGCACCCATTACAGCCGGCGAACTGGCTCAGTGCCTGCGTCCGGGGGATATTTTCTGCCACTGCTACCAGGGCGCGGGCAATACCATTGTCACGGAGGACGGAGGGATATCACCCCTTGTGCTGGAAGCAAGGAAGCGGGGAGTGATCTTCGATGCCGCCAATGGCAGGGGGAACTTTGGGGTGGATACAGCCAGACGGGCTCTGGCAGCCGGGTTCCTTCCCGACATCATCAGCTCCGACCTGACCCTGGATAAGTTTAATATACCGCCCTATGCCAAAAACCTCCTTTTTGTCATGGCAAAATACAGGACCTTGGGCATGGAACTGATGGATATCCTCAGGGCAGTGACCGCGGTGCCTGCCAGGATCATGGGGATGGAGGGTAAGATCGGTACGTTAAAGCCGGGAGCGGATGCGGATATTGTTATCCTGAAGCAGAAGGATCTGAGCTTTACTCAAAAGGATTTCCGGGATGAGGAACTGACAAGCCATGAGCTCCTGGTTCCCCAGATGACCATGTGCGCAGGGGAGATCAACTTCTGCCAGTCGGATTTCTTCCTATAATTATAGGAGCTTTCTGGAAAAGATAGAAACTAAGTAACAGTTACAAAGATCATACAAAAAGACCGGGCTGTATTTGTCTGAAAGGCATGAAATTGTCTAAAAGGCATAAAAACAGCCCGGTCTTTTATGAAACTATATCCCCCCTTGTTACAGATTCGTCTTTCCATTTAATTTTACCTATGATAAAATAGAAGGTACGCTGGTCAATTGTAATACCAGAGCTATTGACATTTGGAGACTGTGATGATATAAATAAAACCATACTAAATTACTATGAATAGTGTGCTTGATCGGGAGGACGAATTATGAAGAATACAACAGGAGTGGCAAAGCGGTGTGTTTCCCTGGCATTGGCCGCGGTTATGGCATTGTCCCTGGCCGGCTGTAAGGGAAAGGCAAATGAAGGTATACAGGCAGAGGGCGGTTCGGCGCCAGCCCAGACAGGGGCGGCGGGGGAGAAGATCGTAAACATTGGTGTGACAAGCTCCCTGAATACCCTGAATCCTCTTTTGATGGACGGGGTGGAGATGAACAAATACGCCACAGGCCTTATGTTCCTTCCGCTGATGGACCTGGATAAGGATATGAATTTTGAGGGAATGCTGGCTGACTCCATCACGGCGGAGGATGGCAGCAACTTCCTGGTGCATATTGATGATCAGGCTGTCTGGTCCGATGGAACCCCGGTGACCGCAGATGATGTGATTTATACGGCCCTGCGTATCTGCAGCCCTGTTATTGGGAATGTGGCCATGATGTACTATGTATTTGAGGGCGTGGGCGATGACGGATTTGTGGAGGCGGGAGCCGACCATGTGGAGGGCATCACCAAAGTGGATGACAAGACCGTGCGCTTTACCACCAAGGCACCCATGTCCCTGATCACATTTAAAGCATCCTATGCCCGGTATCTCATGCCCCTTCCAAAGCATGTGATCGAGAATATCAGCGAGGAAAATCTTATGTCAGACCCCTGGTTCAACAAGCCGGATGTGGTCAGCGGACCTTACAGGGTAACTGAATTTGACCGGGATCACTATGTGGCCTATGAGGCTAATAAGGATTACTGGAAGGGAGCGCCTAAGATCGACCGTCTGAACATTAAGATCGTGGAGGGAAGCCAGCTCTATGCAGGCCTTAAGTCAGGGGAGATCGATGTGACCCAGAATACCATGAGCTCCATTCCCCTGGAGGATTATGAGAGCGTCCAGTCCCTGGAGAATGTGAATGTGTCCTTTGGCGATCCTATCACCAACCAGTCCGTATTTATCCGCACATCCAACATACCGGATGCAAAGGTCCGCCAGGCCATGCTGTACGCCATTGACCGCCGGCAGATCCTGGACCAGCTGTTAAAGGGCAATGGGGAGGTATCGGAAGGATTCCTGTCCTCTGCCAGCCCCTACTTTGATGAGTCCATCACTCC
Source organism: Clostridium sp. FS41 (assembly GCF_000954015.1). NCBI lineage: Bacteria > Bacillati > Bacillota > Clostridia > Eubacteriales > Clostridiaceae > Clostridium > Clostridium sp. FS41. The sequence continues at coordinate 91,748 of NZ_JYHN01000062.1, read as the reverse complement.
TGTGACCTATGATCCGGAGAAGGCAAAGACCCTTTTGGAGGAGAGTGGCTGGGACAAAAATAAGACCATTAAGTTCTGCATTGATTCAGGTGACAGCACTTTTGTCAACGCCGCTTCTGTCATTGCGGCGCAGTGGGCGGCCGTGGGGATCAAGGCGGATATCCAGACCATGGATATAAACACACTCCTTGGCAATGCTAACAAAGGAGATTTTGACGTGATGGCAGTGCAGTACACCTACCCGCCGGTAGATCCCTACGCAGATGTTGCATGGCTTCTGGGCGGTGAGGGCAGCTGGACGGAATACAGCAATGATAAGGTGAATGAGGCACTGTCCAAGGTGCAGCTTTCCAGCGATATCGGTGAGCTGAAGGGGCTGTACTCCATTATAGATAAGCAGGTACAGGAGGATGTACCCATGTTCTCGGCCTATATCATCAAAACCATGGCGGCTGTTAATAAGCGCCTCACAGGTGCGGAGCCCAGCGTATACGGGTTCCTGAACCATGTGGAGCAGTGGGATATAGCCCAGTAAGCCAATTGAATCGCTTATGACTGAATCCCGGGGGGCGTTACGCTCTCTGGGTATTCTTGATTCAGATGGACGGAGGAGGAATATCCGGTGCCCATAAGGGAATACCCGGCAGACGGAAGAGGAATACCCGGTGCCGGCAGGAGAAAATTTACAGTACGCAGTAGAAATGAGGAAATATTATGTCGCATATCCTGGAAGTCTCGGATCTGGAAGTTACATTTTCCGGGGATGGAGGAAAAAATATCAGCGTAGACCATGTGGATTTCTATGTGGATCCAGGTGAGGTGGTCTGTATCGTGGGGGAATCCGGCTGTGGGAAAAGTGTCACCTCCCTGTCCGTTATGGGGCTTTTGGGACGTGGCGGCAAGGTTACGTCCGGCAGGGTGATGTTTGAAGGAAGGAACCTTCTGGAACTGACTGAGAAGGAGCTGGACCAGGTCAGAGGGGACAGGCTCACTATGATATTCCAGGATCCCCTGACTTCCCTGAACCCTGTGTTTACAATAGGAAACCAGATGACGGAGAGCATCCGCATCCACATGGGTCTTGGCAAAGAGGAGGCAAAAGCACGGGCACTGATGCTGCTGAAAAGGGTGGGCCTTCCAGGCGCCGACTCCGTGATGAAGCGGTACCCCCATCTCCTTTCGGGCGGTATGAGGCAGAGAGTAATGATCGCCATGGCGCTGTCCTGCAATCCATCCCTTCTCATCGCGGATGAACCAACCACTGCCCTGGATGTGACCATCCAGGCCCAGATCATGGATCTTATCCTGGAATTGAGGGAAGAATTGGGGATGAGCGTGCTTTTGATCACCCATGACATGGGGCTGGTTGCCCAGATGGCTGACCGCGTGCTGGTAATGTATGCGGGACAGATGATCGAGCAGGCCCCTGTGCTGGAATTGTTTGACCATCCGGCCCACCCCTATACCAGGGCGCTTCTGCGCTCAGTGCCGGAGATCCGGGACGGAAAGGAACGGGTCCTGGAATCCATTGAGGGCATTGTGCCGGAACAGTATGATTCCATTATGGGATGCAGATTTGCGGACCGGTGTCCATACAGACAGGATATCTGCCGGTATCCTCAGACAGCGGAGGAGATCAGGGCCGGGCATCGGGTGAGATGCTGCCGCGTAAAGGAGGTTGAGGAAAATGCCGCTGAATCATGAAGTGCCTCTTTTGCAGGTAGAGAATCTGAAAAAATATTATTCCGCCAAAAGCGGGATGTTTTCCCGCAGTTCGGGGGAGATCAGGGCAGTGGACGGAGTGTCCTTTTCCCTGTATAAAGGCGAGACCCTGGGGCTGGTTGGAGAATCCGGCTGCGGCAAGTCCACCCTGGGCCGCCAGATCGTGGGGCTGGAGCGCCCCACCGGAGGCAGGGTCCTGTATCAGGGAAAGGATCTGGCCAATATAAGCGCCGGCCAGATGCGGTCCATACGCACACAGCTGCAGATGGTGTTCCAGGACTCCTACTCATCCCTGAACCCCAGGAAGCATATATATGAAATCCTGTCAGAGCCCATGCTGTACCATGGACTTGCAGATAAGAGCACCATACACAGGGAGGTGGAACGGCTGCTGGACATGGTGGGACTTCCCCAGAATGCCCTTGGCCGTTACCCCCATGAATTTTCAGGCGGCCAAAGGCAGAGGATCGGCATTGCCAAAGCCCTTTCATTAAAACCACAGCTGCTGATCTGCGATGAGCCGGTGAGCGCCCTGGACGTGTCCATCCAGGCCCAGATCCTGAACCTTCTTAAGGAGCTGCAGCAGGAACTGAACCTGACCTGCATTTTTATCGGCCATGGACTGGGTGCGGTCAACTATGTGAGTGACCGTATCGCAGTCATGTACCTGGGGCAGATCGTGGAACTGGCGGACAGCCGGGAACTGTTTGAGCATCCCCAGCATCCATATTCCAAGGCGCTGTTTGATGCGGTGCCCCTGGCTGATCCAAGAACCAGAAAGAGGCGTGGAAAAGGCATTATTGAGGGGGAGGCGGAGTCCGAGACAGGACCGGCGGACGGATGTCCCTTTTATCCCAGATGTCCGCGCCGCACCGGAGAGTGCGCGGATGCGGACATGGTTCTTCAGTCCGCACCCGTGGGAAGCAGGCATCTTGTATCATGTATCCATACAATTGGGGGCGGGGGCCGTGTAATCCAGGGAGGAGTGAGCTGATATGACAAAATACATTATAAAGCGCCTTTTGATCGCTCTGCCCACCCTGATCGGCATCACCATCATTGACTACGCCATCATGTGCTTTGCGGGAAGCCCCCTTGAGATGATGCAGGGCGCCCGTATCTCCCAGGCGGCCGTGGCGGCCAAGGAGGCTGCGCTGGGGCTGGACCAGCCCTTTTATATCCAGTATCTCGTATGGCTGGGACAGCTGCTCCAGGGAAACATGGGATACTCCATTAAATCCTATGAGGCGGTCAGCGCCATGATAGGAAGCCACCTGGGGCCAACCCTGCTTCTCATGGGCGTGTCCCTGACCGTAAGCCTGATCATGTCGGTTCCGGCCGGAATATACAGCGCCATCCACCAGTATTCCAAGGGGGACTATGCTGTGGTGACCGCTTCTTTTTTCGGAAGCAGCATACCCGGCTTTTTCCTATCCCTGCTGCTGGTCTATATTTTCACTGTAAACCTGGGTATACTGCCATCAGGAGGCATGGTCACCCTGGGAACCTCCGGGGGGGCCGCGGATGTGGCGGCCCATATGGTGATGCCCGTGCTGGTGCTCTCCGTGTCCATGGCAGGGACCAACATACGGTATATCCGCAGCGCGGTGCTGGAGATCCTCCAGCAGGACTATCTCCGGACAGCCAGGGCCAAAGGGATTGGAAGGCCAAGGGTCATATACAAGCACGCCCTGCGCAATGCCCTGGTGCCGATTGTGACAGTGATCGGAATGCAGATCCCCGTCCTGTTCGGAGGGGCCGTGATCGTGGAGCAGCTCTTTTCCTGGCCCGGTCTTGGGCTGATGACCATGAGCGCCATCCTTAACAGGGACTATCCCGTGATCATGGGTGTATGCCTGCTGTCTGCCGTGGTAGTGCTTGTGGCAAATCTGGTAACGGACATTGTGTATGCCATTGTGAATCCGGCCATCCAGTACGAGTAGTGGTTAACAGGAGTTAAACAGATAGAATGAAAAAAGATAAAGTTACATTAAATGATGAAATTGGAAGAGAAAATTACTGGCAGACCGTATGGCGCAGGTTCCGCCACCACCGGCTGGCCTGTTTCAGCCTGGCTGTCCTGGCTGTTATCTGCACCGCGGCCGTGCTGGCCCCGATCATAGCACCCTATGACCCTGAGGAGATCGCAGGGCCTTTCGGCGCTGCTCCCAGCCTTAAGTTTATCCTTGGCACGGATCAGATCGGGCGGGATATGTTCAGCCGCCTTTTGTACGCCACCAGGATCTCCCTTCTGGTAGGCGTGCTGGCCACTGCCATATCAACGGCCATCGGAGTCATACTGGGACTGCTGGGCGGATACTTTGGGGGATGGCTGGACATTGCCATCATGCGCTTTACGGACATGGTGATGTCCTTCCCCTATATCCTTCTGGTGCTGGTGGCGGCCGCCATCTTTGAGCCTGGCCTTTGGAGCATTATCCTGATCCTGGGATTTGTGGACTGGCCCGGCATCGCCCGCCTGGTGAGGGGCAATGTGCTGAGCCTTCGGGAGACCAATTTTGTAAAAGGCAGCATTGTGGCGGGGATGCCCACGCGGCATATCCTGTTCTCCGAGATTCTGCCCAACACAGTGGCTCCCATCCTGGTATACGCCACCTCTGTTATGGCCCTGTCCATGCTGGACGAGGCGTCCCTAAGCTTTCTCGGCATGGGCGTACAACCCCCGGCAGCCAGCCTGGGCAATATGTTAAACAGCGCCCAGTCCCTTACGGTGCTGACCAGACAGCCATGGCTCTGGATCCCTCCGGGGCTTTTAATCGTGATCCTTGTGGTGGCCATCAACTTTGTGGGGGATGCGCTCCGGGACGCCCTGGACCCATCCGCGGTCATGACCATCCGCAGACCGGCGTCCGCCGGCGGATCAAGCTCCAGTGGTAAATCAGCATCCACCCGGGAAAAAGGAGAGATTGCAGAATGAACCGGTATATAGAGAAGAAACACGTTATCCATACATTTTCCCCGGACCATGTGCCTGCTGCAAGCGCCAGACCCGGGGAAACCCTTATATTTGAGACATATGACTGCCATATGGGGCAGCTTCTGAGGGAAGGGTCTGACTTTGACCATATGGACAAAAGCCTGGCCAACCCGGCCACCGGACCGGTATATATAGAAGGGGCCTGTCCTCAGGATATACTGCGCCTGGCAATCAGGAATATAGAGTTGGACCAGGTGGGGATCCTGGACAAGGGACCCACGGCAGGGGCGCTGAAGGAGCATTTCCCCGAATATATCATCAGACGGCTTCCTGTAAAGGACGGCATGGTCCATTACGGACATCTTCAGATCCCGGTCCGCCCTATGATTGGCGTTATCGGCACCGCCCCCAAAGGGCATGCGGTGAGCACACTGGCGCCCGGGGACCATGGAGGCAACATGGACTGCACCAGCATTGGGCCCGGCGCGGTACTGTACCTTCCGGTCCGGGTGCCCGGCGCCCTTCTGGCAATGGGAGACCTGCATGCGGTGATGGGTGACGGGGAGTGCGGGAACTGCGGCGTGGAGACCGGCGGCCGGGTCACGGTCCAGGTGGATGTGGTAAAAAACCATCCCATCCCATGGCCGCTGGTGGAGACAGGGGATCGCTGGATCGTCATTGCCTCCCGGGAAAACGTGGATGAGGCATGCCAAAAGGCCGTGGACCAGATGTTTACGTTCCTGACTGTTGAAGCAGGGCTTTCTAAGCTGGATGCGGGAATGCTTATTGACATGCTGGGAAACCTGGTGGTGTGCCAGATCGTAAATCCCCAAAAGACAGTGCGCCTGGAAATGCCCAAATGGCCCTTGGAAAAGCTGGGGTTTTATGGATTTGCTGATCAGGAATCCATTACCCGGAGCTTAAAGGGAGAACAGGAGGTCCGTCCATGACCATTCACCAGATGGAATGCTTTCTGGAAGCGGCCAAGACCCTTAACTTTACAGAGGCGGCCAGCCGGCTTTACATTTCCCAGCAGGGGCTCAGCCGCCAGATCGCCTCGCTGGAAAAGGAGCTGGAACTGCGCCTGTTTGACAGGACCACTAGGGATGTGCGCCTTACAAGGAGCGGGGAGCTGCTTTTATGGCGCTGGAAGGATATACCAAAGGAGATAAGCGACTCCGTGGACATGGCCAGGGAAGAAGGGGAGCGGGCCAAGAGCAGGATCAATGTGGCAGTGGTGGGAATGAACGGGATCATAGAAAAAGCGGGCAATCTGCTGGCCGACTACATGGCCGTTGACCCTGACACGGAATTTGAGATCAGTGAGTTTACCAGCATCAAGGATATGACAACCGGAAACCCGGATCTTATGATGACGGTCAGCTTCCTGCCCACCCATGAGCAGCTGAGGGAGAAATACGGTGTGCTGTGCATAGGAAAACTTCCCCTGTACTATGTGGTATCCAGGAAAAATCCCCTGGCAGACAAGGAGGAGGTATCCATAGAGGATTTTAGGGGGGAGACCATGCTCTGCCTGTACAAGAACTTTTTCGCAGGCGCGGAGATGCATCTGTTTGAACTGCTGTCAAAACAGGAGCATGTGCTGCAAAAAGCCCGTTTTTATGAGAATGTCAACAGCCTGGAACTGGCTTTGATCGCAAATGAAGGGATCCACATTAGTTTTAAGGAGTTTTATCACAATTATGGGGACCGCCTGAAGCTGTTCCCCCTTCCCGATGCCGAGAACCAGGTGAGTGCCAGTGTGCTTATGGTGTGGCGGAAGGAAAACGAGAAGAGGTTTGAAAATTTTATTAAATATTTGAAAAAACTTTATAATTAACAACATATGGTTGTTAATTATCCGCATTTTGATGTTAGACAAAAGAGGGTGTCACTGTCTAAAATACTAGATGGTTGGTTTGATAAAAGGAATTTATGGTCGGGGAAAGGTGGTAGCTGTAGCAGCCCATTTCCCCTGTTTTTTATCTCATGCTATGAATGAATCTAAAAATAATAAAGGTTATGAAAGGAAAGAGGAGAAAATGAAAAAGGCAAAGACGCGTATTATCTGGGGAATCATTATTGTGGCCATCGCTGCATTTCTGATTGTCCGCATTTTCAGGAAAGAAGAACCTGTTGCCCCCACCCCTGACCCAGTGGTCATGGTACAGCCGCCGGCTATGGGCAATATAGAGTTGACGACCAATCTGGTAGGTACTATTGAACCGGCGGATATTGTCTACATATATCCAAAGGCAGGTGGTGACGTTACCGCCGTCAACGTAAAGGCAGGGGATACAGTGGCAGCCGGACAGGTGCTGGTTGAGATCGATACCAAGCAGGTGGCCACGTCCAAGAATGCCATGGATACCGCCAAGGTAGCCTGGGATGATGCCGTGTCCACATTAAACCGCATGGCGCCCCTTCACGCTTCCGGGTTTGTATCTGACAAAGAATTTGAGGGATACCAGACAGCCGCAGAGGCAAAGCGCCTTCAGTATGAATCAGCTAAGATCGGATATGAGACACAGATGGAATTCAGCCATGTAACATCCCCTATTAACGGCCGGGTGGAACAGCTGAATGTAGAGCTTCACGATACGGTGGGGTCCTCCATGCAGATGTGTGTCATTGCCGGGGAAAGCGGCAATAATGTGACCTTTTATGTGACGGAGAAGGTGAAAAACAATCTGAGCCTGGGTGCTCCTGTTACCGTGACAAAGGAAGGAAATCAATATGGCGGCTCTGTTGTTGAGATCAACAATATGGCCGAGGCATCCGTGGGCCTTTTTAAGGTAAAGGCATCGGTGGATGATCAGGAGACCATGGCTCCGGGAACCAGTGTGGAGATCCAGGTTCCATCTGCTTCCGCCAGGAATGTGATGCTCATTCCCAACCACTGCGTTTATTACAAGTCAGGGGATGCGTATGTCTATACATATGACCAGGCAGAGGGCGTGATCCATGAAGTGCCGGTGGAAGTGGGCATATTTGACAGCGAGAATATCTCTGTGCTTTCAGGGCTTACCCTGGATGATATGGTGCTTACCACATGGACCTCCGAATTAAAGGAGGGAACAAAGGTAACCCTGGACACGGGAGCCGGCGAAGATGCCGGACAGACGGATGAAGCTGAAAGTCCAGCCGCAGACACAAGCGCAGCACAGTAGAAGGAGGCAGCAAAATGGGCTTAACGAAACTTGTCTTAAAAAGACCGGTCAGTACGGTTCTTGCAATCCTGTGCCTGATTGTGTTCGGTTTATCCTCGGTGATGAAGTCACCTTTGGAGTTAATGCCGGATATGAACATGTCCATGATGATTGTTATGACTGTCTATGCCGGAGCCAGCCCTGATGATGTCAATGAGCTGGTTACAAAACCCATAGAGGACAGGGCCAGTACCCTTAGCGGTCTGGATACCATTTCTTCCCAGTCCAAGGAAAATATGTCCATCGTCATGCTCAAATATGACTATGGAACAGATATGAATGATGCTTATGACGACCTGAAAAAGCAGATGGATCTTGCCAAGGCGGAACTGCCGGACGATGCTGATGATCCCATAATGCTGGAACTGAATACCAGCATCATGCCCAATGTGATCATGGCAGTCAGCCATGGCGAGGATGATGACCTATATAACTATGTAAATAATAACCTGGTTCCTGAATTTGAAAAATTGTCTTCCGTGGCTGAGGTATCCCTTGTGGGAGGCGCCCAGAAACATATCAAGGTCGTGCTGATGCCTGAAAAGCTGAAGCAGTATGGGGTGACCATGAACTCCATTGCAGGCGACATCACAGGCGCTGACCTTACATACCCTGCGGGCGATACCGAGGTTGGAGACCAGAAACTGGCGGTTTCCACAGAGCAGCCCTTTGAGACTATGGAGAGCCTGAAGGATATTCCCCTTACTGTTTCGGGCGGGAATATCGTGTACCTGGGGGATGTGGCTGAGATCTATATGGGCGCGGACGATATGGAAAGTATTGCGCGTTATAAGGCTGAGAACGGGGTGCCCGAGGACATCGTGGCACTTACGGTCAGCAAGCAGCAGGACGCAGCCACCCTTACCGTATCCAAAGATGTGAGCAAGGTAGTGGAGCAGGTCACCAAGCTGGATCCAAATCTCCAGATTACGGTAGTCAATGATGATAAGGATTCCATCATGTCATCACTGAGTTCCGTTATTGAAACCATGATCCTGGCCATCATTATATCCATGGTCATTATCTGGTTGTTCTTCGGGGATCTGAAGGCTTCGCTGATCGTAGGAAGTTCCATACCTGTGTCTATTCTGGCGTCCCTAATATTGATGCAGCTTATGGGCTTTAGCCTGAACGTTATCACCCTAAGCGCCCTGGTGCTGGGTGTTGGTATGATGGTGGATAACTCCACGGTTGTGCTGGAGAGCTGTTTCAGGGCCACGGACGACACTGGCTTTAAGGAATATTCCAAGGCTGCCTTAACAGGAACCGGGGTTGTGTATCAGTCGGTTATCGGTTCCACACTGACCACCTGCGTGGTATTCCTTCCATTGGCTATGCTTGGAGGAATGACAGGCATGATGTTCCGGCCTCTGGGCTTTACCATTGTGTTCTGTATGACGGCTTCCCTTATATCAGCTATCACGGTGGTTCCGCTGTGCTACATGATCTATAAACCCATTGAGAGAAGTTCAGCGCCGTTCTCAAGGCCTGTGGAAAAAATGCAGGCAGCTTACAGGAATATCATGAAAAAGATATTAAAGAAGCGCGGCCTCATTATGCTGGCGTCCGTACTGCTGCTGGCATTCTCATTCCTTCTTGCCAAGAACCTGGATACAGAGCTTATGGCAGAGGACGACCAGGGTCAGATCACCATAACCGCGGAAGTAAAACCCGGTATGAAGATTGCTAAGATAGACCAGATCATGAAAGAGATCGAAGGGATCGTATCCCAGCATCCTGATGTGGAATCCTATTTCACCATGGCGGGAAGCTCCGGACTGAGCATGAGTTCCGACCCCAATATTTCTGTTTATCTGAAAAAAAACAGACATATGGAAACGGATGAGGTGGTAAAACTCTGGAAGCAGCAGCTGGCAGGGATACCGGATACCAATATAACAGTGGAGGCTTACTCGCAGGTGAGCGCCATGATGGGTTCTGACAATGATTATACGGTAGAGCTCCAGAGTACCAATTATGATGATTTAAAGGCAGTCAGCGATAAGATCGCCGCCCAGCTCAGCGACAGGCCTGAACTGACAAAAGTGCACTCATCCCTGGAAAATGCAGCGTCAGTTGTCAAGGTTACTGTAAACCCCATCAAAGCCAGGGCAGCGGGGCTGACTCCGGCGCAGATCGGCGGGACCCTTAACAATATGCTCAGCGGCGTGACCCCTACCACCATGAATATCAATGGTGATGATGTGGATGTAAAGGTGGAGTATCCAAAGGACCGTTATAAGACCCTGGATCAGGTGGAGAGCATCACTCTGCAGACATCCTCAGGCAAATCCGTGGCACTGACGGATGTGGCTGATATCCGCTTTGCGGACAGCCCGGCATCCATCACCAGACAGGATAAACAGTACCGTGTGACCATCAGCGGTATTTATACGGAGAATTCAACCAAGGAGACAAAAGGACAGCTCCTGACAGATGTGGTGATGCCCAATGTGAGCGGAACCGTAAGTATTGCCCAGAACTCCCAGGAGGAGTCCATGGCAACCGAGTTCGCCGCCCTGTTCCAGGCCATTGCACTGGCGATCTTCCTGGTATTTGTGGTCATGGCAGCGCAGTTTGAGTCACCCAAGTTCTCCATCATGGTTATGACCACCATCCCCTTCTGCCTTATAGGTGCCTTCGGGCTTTTGTGGATCGCGGACAGCGCCATCAGTATGACGTCCCTGTTGGGCTTCCTTATGCTGGTTGGTACGGTTGTCAACAATGGTATCCTCTATGTGGATACCGTAAACCAATACCGGCGGGATATGGATCTGAATACTGCCCTGATCGAGGCGGGCGCCACCCGTTTAAGGCCGATCCTCATGACCACCCTGACCACGGTTGTTTCCATGGTTCCAATGGCTATGGCCCTTGGAGACAGCGGAAGCACCACCCAGGGCCTTGCACTTGTTAATATCGGCGGTCTGACCGCGTCCACCATTCTGTCACTGCTTATGCTTCCTGCATATTACAGTCTCATGAACGGAGGCGGAAAGAAGCGTGTGATTATTTCAGATTAACTAATAAAAAAGACATGGGCTGGAGGATCAGCTCATGTCTTTTTTTGCAGCGTTGGAATCATTGCCTCGGTGATGATCTATACCATATTAATGAAGGGATGGCCGGTAAAAGCGGTAAATTCAGGAGGTGCTTATGAGAAAGTATAAAATAACAGCAGCATTGGGGATCGCTATGATGGGAGTCGGTTCATTTGTGACATCCTACGCCTTTTTTCACTGGCAGCCCTAGACCTGTTAAAAAAATGTTAAAAAATTACTGTTTTCAAAATTGAAAAATGATGGTATCATAAAAACAAATGTGGCTGCAGCAAAGGGGGAGGAGATTGCACCTTGGCTCTGCAGCCTATTTTGATACAGAAGATTGTTATTATTATAACAATCCCGATATGAGTAGATTTATAGAAGTTTTTGTATGATATACAAAAATTTTTAGAATTACTAAAACTTTTTGATGAAAAAGTTAGAAAGTGGATTGCTAAATTTTTAGTCATGGGTTATAATCTATTCATATTGTACAAAAATAATAGGAAAGATATGGACAAATACTAGATAACTTGTCATTTTGCAGTAGAAAAGTATTTGCCATAGTATTCCTGCGGGCTTATCTGCGTAAACTAGGTACATACTCCACGCAGATGTCCTGTGGGATGTCCGGGAAAGAAAGGGGGATTTGGATTGGCCCAGGAGACAATTGATGCAATTCGCCAGGCAGAGGCAGCTGCCGAGTCAGCGGAAAAAGATGCAGTAAAACAGGCGGAAGCAATTGTGGCGGAGGCAAAGGCCCAGGGTGTGCAGTTAAAGGCAGACATGACAAGCGCTGCCAGAGAAGCTGCAATGCGGGCCGAAGAAGACGCAAAGGCTCAGGGTGAGCAGATGATGCACGCAGCAGGTGCAGAGGAAGTAAAAGAACTGGAAGCCCTGCGCAGTGCCGTAGCCGAGAAACAACAGCAGGCAGTCAAGGTCATTTTATCGGAACTGCTGTAAGGAACGTCCACGATCAAACAATCGCGGAAAGGTCAGGAAGGGAGGCGCTTAAGGTTGGCAGTAGTGCCTATGAAAAAAGTGCTGATCTGCGGCCTGAAAAAGGACCGCAAGGGCACCCTTGAGCTTCTGCAGCGCCAAGGGGTACTGGAAATCAGCAATGTGCTGCAGGAAGATGATATGTTCCAGAAGATGGACGTAACGTCTTCCAAAACCGTATTTGAACGAAACGCCGCCATAGCGGAGCAGGCGATCATGGTCCTGAGCAAGTATGCTCCTGAGGACAAAGGCATGTTATCCTCATTTGCAGGCAGGGAACTCCTGTCAGTGGAAGAGTACGAGGCTAACGCGGTAAACCATGATGAGACCATGAAAAAAGCCTACCGCCTGCAGGATCTGGCAAAACAGATCGGCGAACACAGTGCCATGATTCCGAAGCTGGAACAGCAGATGGAGGCACTGGCGCCATGGAAAAGCTTTGATCTGCCTTTGGACTTTAAGGGAACAAAGAAATCCGTGGCATTCATCGGTTCCATACAGGAAGAGATTTCCCTGGAACAGATCACAGAAAGGCTTGGTGAGCTTGTGCCCCAGGCAGATACCATTGATGTAAATATTGTCAGTGCATCCAAGGAGCAGACCTGTTTATTCATCGTCTGTGCAAAAAAGGATGCGGAGGCAGTTGAGGATGGGTTAAAGAAGCTGAATTTTGTAAAACCTCCCCTCAGCTCACAGGTGCCGGCCAAGCGGCAGCAGCAGCTGGAGGAAGAGCTTTCCAAGGTGCGTGCCGAGATCGCGGGAGCCGAGAAGGCGATCGCGGATATGGCGCCTGACAGGGAAGCCCTCAAGTTTGTAATGGACTACTATACCATGCGTGCTGAAAAGTACGGAGTGTTAAACGGTCTGGTGCAGTCCAAACGAGTATTCCTTATTACCGGGTATGTTTCAGTGGAAACAGCTCCCAGGCTTGAAAAGCTGCTTCAGGAAAAATACGAAGTAGTGGTCGAGTTTTCCGAACCGGAGGAAAAGGATGATGTTCCGGTTATTCTTCACAATAACAAATTCGCCGAGCCGGTGGAAGGCGTCATTGAGAGCTACAGCCTTCCTGGAAAGGGTGAGATCGACCCGTCCATGGTAGTGGCAACCTTTTATTATGTGCTGTTCGGGCTCATGCTTTCCGATGCGGCCTATGGCCTGATCATGGTGGCCGGCACTGCATACTGCCTTACCAAGTTTAAGAACATGGAAGACGGTATGAAGAAATTCATGAAAATGTTCATGTACTGCGGCATTTCCACTGCGTTCTGGGGCTTTATGTTCGGCAGCTTTTTCGGAGATGCGGTGAACGTGATCGCAACCACATTCTTTAACAGGCCTGACATCAGGCTGGCTCCCATCTGGTTTGAGCCGGTCAGCCTGCCTATGAAAATGCTGGTGTTTGCGTTCGTGTTAGGTATCATCCATCTGTTTACAGGACTGGGGATCAAATTCTATTCCTGTGTGCGGAGCGGAAACCTGGCAGACGGCATCTACGATGCGATTTTCTGGTATATGCTGGTGGGAGGCGGTATCGTTTACCTGCTTACCATGTCCATGTTTACCGATATGCTGGGACTTACCTTCACACTCCCGCCAATCGCTGGGACAGTGGCAGCAGTGCTGGCGGTGATCGGACTCATTGGAATCGTACTTACCAGCGGGCGTGAATCAAAGAGCTGGTTTAAGCGCATCCTTAAGGGCCTGTACGGGGCATATGGGATCACCTCTTATCTGAGTGATATCCTTTCCTACTCCCGTCTGCTGGCACTGGGACTTGCTACCAGCGTTATCTCCACCGTATTTAACAAGATGGGCAGCATGGTAGGGGGCAATATTGCAGGAGCCATTGTATTTATCCTGGTATTCCTCATCGGACACAGCCTGAACCTGGCGATCAACGCCCTGGGCGCCTATGTCCACACAAACCGTCTGCACTATGTGGAGTTTTTTGGAAAGTTTTATGAGGGAGGCGGAAGGAAATTTGAACCCTTCGCCATTCACACCAAATATTATAAAGTCAAGGAGGACATTTAGTTATGGAGAATATGGGAGTTGTTTTAGCGTTAACAGGAGCAGTGCTTGCAGCACTTTTTGCAGGAATCGGTTCAGCCGTTGGTGTTGGTATTGCAGGTGAGGCAGCAGCAGGAGTTGTAACAGAGGATCCAAACAAGTTCAGTAAAGTACTGGTATTACAGCTGCTTCCCGGTACACAGGGTATCTACGGACTGCTGATCGGTTTCATCACCCTGACACAGATCGGTATCATGGGTGGAAGCGCTGATATCTCTTTGGCTAAGGGCTTCTTATATCTGGCTGCATGCCTTCCTATGGCATTTGTCGGCTGGTTTTCCGCTATTAAGCAGGGTAAGGCCGCTGTTGCAAGTATCGGCCTGGTTGCCAAGAAACCTGACCAGTTTGGTAAAGCTATGATCTTCCCGGCCATGGTTGAGACCTACGCCATCCTGGCACTGCTGATCTCCATTCTTGCTATCTTTGGTATTGCCGGCGTTAACGTATAATCGGCAGGCCAAATATCAGGAGACATCAGGAAAGGAGAACATCGCATGGCGGGATTAGATAAGATCATCAGCCAGATTAAAGAGGAGTCCCAGGAAGCGGCGGCACGTACCATAGCGGCAGCCCGCAGCGAGGCGGATCAGATCCTGGCAGCAGCCCGTAAGGAAGCGGAGCGGGAGTGCGCCGATATTGACAGGCGTTCACGCCAGTCCGTTGCCAACATCCTGGAAAGGGGGCAGTCAGCCGCTGATCTTAGGAAGAGGGGAAGTATCCTGGCCGAGAAGCAGAGACTCATTGGCGAGACCATTGCCAGGGCCAAAGCCGAGCTTAAGGATATGGACACGGATGCCTATTTTGAGATGATTCTGAAGCTGGCGGTAAAATCCGCCCAGGCGGGCAAGGGCGAACTTCTGTTATCAGATAAGGATTTGGCCCGGATGCCCCAGGGATTTGAGGATAAACTGAATGCGGCCCTGACTGACAAGGGCGCAGCGCTGCGCATTTCCAATGCCACAAGGGATATTGACGGAGGATTTGTGCTTACTTATGGAGGGATTGAGGAGAACTGTTCCATTGATGCGCTCTTTGATTCAGCCCATGAGACATTACAGGATAAGGTGCAGGAAATTCTTTTTTCATGAACGGAGGAACATTTTAAATGGCAGACAAACAATATGTTTATGCAGTAGCCCGTATCCGTTCCAAAGAATTGTCCCTGCTATCCGGTGCATTTTTAGAGCAGCTGACAGCTGCAAAAAGCTATGATGAGTGTATCCAGCTTCTCACTGAAAAGGGCTGGGGAGACGACAGCACCAAGGATGCTGAAGCCATCCTGGCCGCTGAGCGGAGGAAGACCTGGGGGCTGATTTCAGAGCTGGTGGAGGACATGTCCGTATTTGATGTGTTCCTGTACGCCAACGATTACCATAATCTGAAGGCAGCCATCAAGGAGGTCCGCATGGGCCATGAGTACCCCGGGATCTACATTGACCAGGGAACCGTGGATGTAAAGCTGATACACGATGCAATTGAGAACAGAGAATTCCAGAATCTTCCGGAGCCCATGAGGGTGCCTGCGGAGGAAGCCTACAAGGCTCTTCTGCACACACAGGACGGCCAGCTCTGCGATATCATCATTGACAGGGCGGCGCTGGAAGCTATTTACCATGCCGGTAAATCCTCAGGCAATGAGTTCTTAAAGCTTTATGCGGAGCTGACAGTTGCGGCAGCAGATATAAAGACAGCGGTGCGGGCATCCCGTACCGGTAAGGACAGGGCATTTTTGGAACAGGCGCTGGCGCCTTGTGATACCTTGGACACGGTCCGCCTGACCCAGGCGGCCATAGAGGGAGTGGATGCCATCGGCATTTACCTGGAATCCACCACCTATGCAGATGCGGTAGAGGAGTTGCGCCGCTCACCTTCAGCTTTTGAACGGTGGTGCGACAATCTGATGATCCGTAAGATTAAGCCGCAGCAGTACAGCCCATTCGGACTTGGACCGCTGGCAGCTTATATTCTGGCACGAGAGAACGAAATAAAATCAGTTCGGATCGTACTTTCCGGGAAACTCAACCACCTTCCCGAAGAGTCCATCCGGGAAAGGGTAAGGGAGATGTATGTATAAGATTGCAGTAATGGGCGACCGTGACAGTATCTACGGATTCGCCGCTCTGGGTCTGGAACCATTTCCCCTCACAGACCCGGTGGAGGCAGGAAAGAAGATAAGGGATCTGGCAGAGAGCGGATATGCGGTGATCTACATCACAGAAGCCCTGGCAGCCCAGGTTGAACCGGAGATTGACCGCTTCCGTGAAGCTGACCTTCCGGCCATTATACTGATTCCCGGCGTGTCCGGCAATACGGGCAAGGGGATCATGGCAGTTAAAAAGTCAGTGGAGCAGGCAGTTGGCTCTGACATTATATTTAATGGGCAGTAGTGCTCATAACTGAGGAGGTAAAAGATGAGCAAAGGCGTAATTAAAAAAGTAGCCGGTCCTCTGGTTATTGCAGAGGGCATGCGCGACGCCAACATGTTCGATGTTGTTCGCGTTAGCGACCAGCGTTTGATTGGTGAAATCATAGAGATTCATGGCGATAAGGCTTCCGTTCAGGTTTACGAAGAAACCTCCGGACTTGGACCTGGTGAGCCGGTGGAATCCACAGGCGTGCCCATGAGCGTGGAGCTTGGGCCTGGCCTGATCGGAAGTATATATGACGGTATCCAGCGTCCTCTGGACGCCATTATGGAAAAGACAGGGGGAAACCTGCTGAACCGCGGTGTCGAGGTACCTTCCCTGAAGCGCGAGAAAAAATGGACCTTTGAGCCAACCGTGGCCCAGGGTGACAAGGTGGGCGGCGGCGATATCATCGGTACGGTACAGGAAACCGATGTAGTGGTGCAGAAGATCATGATCCCTGTGGGGATCCAGGGAACTCTGACCTATATAAGCGGCGGCGAGTTCACCGTAACCGACACGGTGGCGGTTGTGACTGATGAAAAGGGACAGGAGCATCCGGTGACCCTGATGCAGAAGTGGCCTGTACGTAAGGGCCGTCCTTACCAGAGAAAGCTGTCTCCTGATATGCCTCTTGTAACAGGGCAGAGGGTTATCGACTGCCTTTTCCCCATTGCCAAGGGCGGTGTTGCGGCTGTTCCCGGACCATTCGGTTCAGGTAAGACAGTGGTTCAGCATCAGCTGGCTAAGTGGGCTGACGCTGACATCGTGGTCTATATCGGCTGCGGCGAGCGCGGCAACGAGATGACCGATGTTCTGAACGAGTTCCCGGAGCTGAAGGATCCAAAGACCGGAAAGTCTCTGATGGAGCGTACCGTTCTGATCGCAAATACCTCGGATATGCCCGTTGCGGCACGTGAGGCATCTATTTATACAGGTATCACCATTGCCGAGTATTTCCGTGACATGGGCTATTCCGTGGCCCTGATGGCAGACTCCACATCACGTTGGGCCGAGGCTCTCCGTGAGATGTCAGGACGTCTGGAGGAAATGCCCGGTGAGGAAGGTTACCCTGCATACCTGGGTTCACGTCTGGCGCAGTTCTACGAGCGTGCCGGCCGGGTGATCTCCCTGGGCAGTGACAACAGAGAAGGCGCCCTTTCCGTAATCGGTGCCGTATCCCCTGCAGGCGGCGATATTTCCGAGCCTGTTACTCAGGCAACCCTGCGTATTGTAAAAGTATTCTGGTCCCTGGATGCCGACCTGGCATACAAGAGACATTTCCCGGCCATTAACTGGCTTACCAGCTACTCCCTGTATGTGGACACCATGGAAAAATGGTTTAATGCAGAGGTGGAGAGCGACTGGACCGAACTGCGCTCACGTCTGATGCGTCTGCTCCAGGAGGAGTCGGAATTGAACGAGATCGTGCAGCTGGTTGGTATGGACGCACTGTCCGCCCCGGACCGTCTGAAACTGGAAGCAGCCCGTTCCATCCGTGAGGACTTCCTGCATCAGAATGCCTTCCATGAGATTGATACATTTACATCCTTAAAGAAGCAGCATATGATGATGAAGCTGATGATGGCTTATTATGACCAGTCTCAGGATGCTCTGGGCAAGGGCGTGAATATCGAGCGCCTGGTAAGCCTTCCTGTCCGTGAGGCGATCGGCCGTTTCAAATACACCGAGGAACCGGATCTGGATAAGGTTTACGCAGATGTCATCAAGACCCTGGAGAATGAGATCAACGATGAGCTGAGCAGAAAGGAGGACTTCTAATGCCCAAGGAATATAGAACAATAGAAGAGGTAGCAGGTCCTATTATGCTGGTCCGCGGCGTACAGGGAGTAACCTACGATGAGATGGGAGAGATCGAACTGGCTAACGGCGAAAGACGCCGCTGCAAGGTTCTGGAGATCGATGGCGGCAATGCCATGGTACAGCTGTATGAGGCAGCCACGGGTATCAACCTGGATTCAAGTAAGGTGCGTTTCTTAGGACGTACCATGGAGCTGGGTGTGTCCGAGGATATGTTAAGCCGTATGTTTGACGGCATGGGCAAGCCCATTGACGGCGGTCCCGACATCCTGCCCGAAAAGCGTATGGATATCAACGGTCTGCCCATGAACCCGGCAGCCAGAAGCTATCCTGAGGAGTTTATCCAGACCGGCGTTTCCGCCATCGATGGGCTGAACACCCTGGTACGTGGACAGAAACTGCCCATTTTCTCTGCATCCGGTCTTCCCCATGCCAACCTGGCGGCTCAGATCGCACGTCAGGCAAAGGTGCGCGGCACTGATGAGCCATTTGCCGTTGTGTTCGCCGCCATGGGCATCACCTTTGAGGAGGCAAACTTCTTCATGGAGAGCTTCCGTGAGACAGGTGCGATTGACCGAAGCGTCATGTTCATCAACCTGGCCAATGACCCTGCCGTAGAGCGTATCGCAACACCGCGTATGGCCCTGACAGCTGCAGAGTACCTGGCATTTGAGAAGAACATGCACGTGCTTGTCATTCTCACCGATATTACAAACTACGCAGACTCACTCCGTGAGATCTCCGCAGCCCGTAAGGAAGTTCCCGGACGCCGCGGTTATCCCGGATATATGTATACCGACCTGGCTTCCCTTTATGAGAGAGCAGGACGCCAGAAGGGCAAGACCGGTTCCATCACCATGATCCCGATCCTGACCATGCCTGAGGATGACAAGACCCACCCGATCCCTGACCTTACAGGTTATATCACCGAGGGCCAGATCATCCTTAGCCGTGAACTGTACCGCAAGAACGTGACACCGCCCATCGATGTGCTTCCGTCCCTGTCCCGTCTGAAGGATAAGGGTATCGGCGAGGGCAAGACAAGGGCAGACCATGCCGATGTTATGAACCAGCTGTTTGCAGCCTATGCCCGTGGTAAGGATGCCAAGGAACTGATGGTAATCCTGGGCGAGGCGGCTCTGACTGATATGGATAAGCTGTACGCCAAGTTTGCAGATGAGTTTGAGAAGGAGTATGTATCCCAGGGCTACTATGCGGACCGTGAGATCGAAGAGACCATGGAGATCGGCTGGAAGCTGCTGCGCATCCTTCCAAGGAGCGAGCTGAAACGTATTAAGGACAAATTCCTTGACCTTTACTATGATGCAAAATAACCAGCAGTCAGAAAGGAAGTTGACATAACATGGGTGCAAAACATGTGAATCCCACCCGTATGGAGCTTACCCGTCTCAAGAAAAAGCTGGCCACAGCCATCAGGGGACATAAGCTCTTAAAGGATAAGCGGGATGAATTGATGCGTCAGTTCCTGGACCTGGTGCGTGAGAACAAAGCTCTTCGTGAAAAGGTGGAGGCAGGGATCGCTGCGGCCAACCAGAATTTTGTGCTGGCCCGCTCCGGTATGACGGATGAAGCCCTGAATGTGGCCCTGATGGCCCCCAAGCAGGAGGTTTATCTGGAATCTGAGACAAGGAACGTCATGAGTGTGGAGATCCCGGTGTTTAAATATAAGACCAGGACGTCAGACCCCAATGACATCTACTCCTATGGATTTGCCTTTACCTCCAGTGATCTGGATGATGCGGTAAAGAGCCTGGCAGATCTTTTGCCGGATATGCTGCGCCTGGCTGAGTGTGAGAAATCCTGCCAGCTCATGGCAGCGGAGATCGAGAAGACCCGCCGCCGTGTAAATGCTCTGGAACATGTAATGATTCCCGAGACCCAGCAGAACATCCGCTATATCACAATGAAGCTGGATGAAAATGAGCGCAGTTCCCAGACAAGGCTTATGAAGGTTAAGGATATGATGCTTGAAGAAGCCCACCACTACAGCGAGAGGGAAGTGGTTCCTGTGGTGGATGAGGTGTAAGACCGGATGGGGCGGCCGGACCATCTGTGTGATCGGTTTATGAAACTTTTATGGAAATGCCCTCCGGCCCGGGTGGACAGAAGATAATAATTATGTTAGAGTTAATCCCAGGAAGTGGCAGATATGCCTCGTCCTGGGATTATTCGTTAACTGTGGGAGAGCCCGGCATGCCGGACTCTTTTGTCAAGTGTACTCCCGGACTCTTCCGCTCATCAGATCTTCTGGAGAGATGGGGACGGGGAGGGGACGAGCGTACGTTCAACCAGATGGGAGGAATCAGAATGAGATTACAACATTTTACAGTACATAAAAGATCCGTGATCAGGACAGGTGCCGCCATAGGGCTCATCCTGTGCCTGGCCCTTCAGACCGCGGGCTGCAGTCCGTCAGGCTCTGTTCAGGAGACAAAGGCGCAGACCACGGCGGAGGGGACAGAGACAAAGGCGCAGACAGATGCCCAGACAGGAGCGCAGACAGATGCCCAGACAGTAGCTGAGGCTGGGGCGTCACAGGCTGGGGATGGCATAGGGACGTCACAGGCGGATGACCAGGCAGCGGGAGAAGGGGATGCCGGAATCGAGCCACAGCCGGGGAAACCCTTAAAATCCGGTAATAAAGCCCCTGATTTTACTGCTGAACTCATTGACGGTTCCACGGTCACCCTTTCCGATTTTAAGGGAAAGCCTGTGATCATCAACTTCTGGGCTACCTGGTGCGGTCCCTGTGTCAAGGAAATGCCTGCCTTCGAGCGCCTGAAGGAGAATTACGGGGATGAGATCGGCATCCTTGCAGTGAACTGCGGGGAGGATGCTGATACGATCAAGGATTTTGCCGATGCCAATGGCTATACCTTTCCCATTGCACTGGATGAAGAATACCAGGTATCCATGCTTTATCCCACCAACTCGATCCCCTACACGGTGGTGATCAATGGGAATGGAAAGGTGACCCATGTCTCCTCAGGGGCAGTGGATGCGGATACCATGTATGAGCGCTATAAGGAGGCCCTGGGGTTATGACAAGACAGAATAAGGCCGCCGCAGCTCTCCTCATCCTGGGAGTGGTATTCCTGTGTATAGGGGTGGCCCAGGGAGGTTACCGTGACGCTTTTCAGAAAGCGGTCCGGGTGTGCCTGGAATGTATCGGGATCGGGTGAGGGAATGAGTGATTTGAAGTACGCCTCTGCAGTCCGCCGGAGGCTTTATATTGGAAGGAGATGTAGGACCCCTGCCAAGAAAAACATATTATGATTCACTACCAGAAGAGGTGGGGGTCTGGATCGGAGGGAAAGATGAAACGGCGTCTCATACAGTTATGTGCGGCACTGATATATAATCTGAACCTCAGGGGATTTGCTGAGGTATCGATCTATAAAGGTAAACGGAAGGGCCTGTGCGTTCCGGGGCTGAACTGCTACTCATGTCCGGGGGCTATTGGCTCCTGTCCCCTGGGGACCCTTCAGAATTCTCTGGCAGCCATGGACAGGAAGCTGCCCTTTTATATTCTGGGAACCCTGCTGCTTTTTGGCGTCACGCTGGGCAGGACCATCTGCGGCTTTTTGTGTCCCTTTGGGTTTTTGCAGGAACTGCTTTATAAGATCCCTCTGCCCAAGATAAAGAAGAACAGGTTTACCATGGCGCTGTCCAAGGTTAAATATGCGGTCCTGGCTGTGTTTGTGATCGTGCTGCCCATTGCCCTAAAAGCGGCGACCAGGGTTCCGGTCCCTGCATTTTGTAAATACATATGTCCTGCAGGGACACTGGAAGGCGGCATCCCCCTGGTCCTTCTGGATGAATCCCTGGGCAGCCTGGCCGGCGCCCTGTTTTCCTGGAAGGTGCTGGTGTTGGCTGTGATCTTGCTCAGCGCCTGTTTCCTGTACAGGAGCTTTTGCCGGTTCCTATGTCCCCTGGGCGCGGTCTATTCCCTCTTTGCCCCGGTAGCCCTGCTGGGAGTGAAGGTGGACCATGACGTGTGTACGGACTGCAAACTGTGCGTGCACACCTGTAAGATGGATGTCAGGCATGTGGGGGACATGGAATGCATCCAGTGCGGGGAATGCATGAAGGAATGCGGGGTGGATGCCATTCATTGGAAGAAGCCCTTTGGGAGGTAGCGGTGTTTGCATAATATAACATTTAATGAACATGTACGGCCAAAGGCTTTTTTGTTGAAATCCAATACACATTACAAGGATAAAGTTCCAAAGATATTATATTCTGTTATCGGATGAAATACACTCTATGCCTCAACCTCCAGCAGCACCTCGATCTCGCAGGCAATGCCGCCCGGCAGTGCATTGGTCCCGATGGCGGAACGTGCGGGGCAGCCGATCTCCTCGCCAAAGAGCTCTACCAGCAGGCTGGAAGCACCGTTCACAACCTGGGGCTGCTGGACAAAGTCATCTGCGCTGTTTACAAAAGCCAGGACTTTGACAAAGCGCTTGATCTTGTTCAGGTCGCCGATCTTTGCTTCAATATTAGCCAGAAGGTTCAGCGCACAGTTGTAAGCTGCTTTTTGTCCTTCTTCCACGGTCAGGTCCCTGCCTAATTTGCCAATGACCGTGCTGCCGCCTAGATCAGGACCGCAGCCTGAACAGTATAATAAGTTGGTTCCAAATTCGCGGACAGGTGTGTAGACTCCGCCTTTTGGAGGAGGCGCAGGAAGGGTGATGCCTTTTTCTTTTATTTTATCATATACGTTTGCCATGATCGTAATTCCTTTCTTATCTTAAATTTTTCTCAAACACATGTTAATAAGTGATCTTGCGGTTTCTTGCCGTGACTTCCCATGTATCGGTCATATGTCCATTTTCAACCACGGGAACAGACGGGTATAGGGCGCTGGTGGGACAGATATGGGTGGGCACCACAAAAAACTCATCTCCTACCTGGGGGCACTGGTCCTCATAGCCGGGTTCCATGGCAAAGGCCCAGTGTTCCTCGCTCTGGAATAATTCCTGGACATGATCCATACCTGCGATGATGCCCCGGGTTCCTTCCGGGTCGGAGGCAATCCCTTTGTATCCCAGATCCAGGGTAAAATGGCCTTTCACAGGGCAGCTGACAACTCTTGTGAGCACGGCCGCTCCCGGAGTAAAGGGCAGGTCGGGATATTTCTTACTATATCCATAATCATTGATAAAATAGGTGCCGGGTGAAAAATAGGCATGATATGGTGACTTGGGAAAGTCCGCATAGCAAGGCATGGAGGGGGATCCGCCCAGCACCAGAGTATGGCAGGAGTATCCCCTGTCGCTTATATGGGCGCATACTTCACGGATCTGTGAGGCGCTTACATCCGCATGCTGTTTGCGCAGGTTAAACTCCTGCTCGGTGCGGTGGCCATCGTAGCAGTGGAGGCCCATCATGGAAATGCCCTCCATAGAAGCGCACCGGGTGAAAAATTCTTCTGTGTCAGGGATGGCTACCCCGGTGCGGTTCATTCCCAGGTTCACATCCACCAGAAGACGCGCCACGGAGCCGGATTCCTTAAATACCTGTCCCAGGGCATGAACCTGTCCGGCGTCATCTCCCACGGCCCAAAACCGTACCTGGGGATATGCCATGGTTAAGTTAAGAAAACGTCTGATATTGGGACCAACCAACGGGTAGGACACCAGCACATCACCGGCCCCGCAGCTGGCGGCCATTTCGGCCTCCGCTATGGTTGCACACTTAAAACGTGTAATGCCCGCGCTCATCTGCAGGCGGACCATCTGCGCCATCTTATGTGTTTTTACATGGGGCCACAAGTTCTCAGGGCCGCCAGCCAGGCTGACTGCTTTTTTGATATTCTCCCTGATGATATCCAGGTAGTAGACAAGAGCCGGCGTGATCACATCTTTGGATTCTTCAAACAGATATTTTTGCTCCATAACAACCTCCTTTATTTGCTCGCGGCCATCAGACGATTTAGACGAATCAGACGAGTCACTGTCGGTTGAGGCACACGGATTGCGGCAGAATCAGAAACACTGTTCATTATGGTTATAACACAAACTGTTGAAATTCGCAACACAATATTTGCAAAAAATATCAACAAAAATTTGAAGTATAATGAAATAGAGATAAATATGCACAAAAAAATAAAAAATCATATTGACAATTTGTTGAATACTCATTACAATAAAATTAAACAAATTGTTGAACTGTTCAAAATTTTGGCAGAATTCAGAGACGGGTTCAACAATGTTTTAGGTGCCTTCAGGCACTGGATGTTACTCATCATTTAACTTAAGGAGGAAGAGTATGTTAACAAAGACCCATGCTACATTTTTTATTGTTGGATTCATGCTGTATGTGCTTTTAATGATCGTGGTAGGCATTATCTGCAGCAGAGGCAAATCCAAAGGAAAGGATTACCTCACAGGCGGAGGCAAGATGCCCATGTACCTGATCTTTGCAACCATGGGCGCGACCCTGATCGGAACAGGTTCGTCCATTGGCGCAACGGCCAACGGATTTAAGAACGGTTTTGGCGGTTCCGCCTATGGGATGGGCGCTGCCCTGGGCATCCTGGCATTGGTACTGGTGGCCAAGAAGTCCAAGCTCAGGGCCAAGAACCTGATGACCATGGCGGAGGAGGCTCAGTTCCATTACAATGGAAACAGGATGGTAAAGGCTGTCATGAGCTTTATGATGTACATTATTGAGGTGGTATGGCTTGGCAACCATATCAACGGCGGCGCCACTTACCTGAGCTATGTAACCGGAATGGACCTGACCACCTCCAAGATGGTGGCCGTGCTGGCATTTGGAATCTATGTTATCATCGGCGGTTATCTGGCCGTGGTGTGGACGGATCTGATACAGCTGACCATACTGGTTTTCGGGTTCATAGCGATCACGGCTATTTCCATTCCCATGGCGGGCGGCTGGGGGACTATCACGGACACCATTACAGCTGCGGGAAAGGCAGGGAATTTAAGCTTTTATGGAATCGACTCCATGGGAGCCATGGCGCTGTTCTCACTGATGTTTTCCATTGCCATCCCCTGTCTGGGAACACCCACTTACCGTATGCGTATCTATACGGCCAAGGATGATAAGACCGCCATTCGGGCATTGAGCCTTTCCGGCTGGCTGCTGTTGATTTTCTCACTGCTTCCTGCTATTATTGGTATGGCGGCATTTACAATCGCAACCAATACAGGAGCCCAGGCAGTGCTTGAAAAGCCGGACTTTGCATTTACTTATATCGCTACCGTGGTGCTGGGACCCATGCTGGGCCTGATGTTCATGATTTCCGGACTTTCTGCAACCATGTCATCCGGTGACTCCGATGCCATTGCCGGGGTTACGATCCTGATCCAGGACATTTATCCCATCATAACCGGAAAGCAGCTGGATGATGAAAAGGTGGGCCGGTGGTCCAGAATCGCAACCGTGGCCACCCTGCTGTTAGCCTTTTTTGCAACGCTGTTTGCCAAGGATGTTATGAGTTATATCAGCAATGTGATCGGCTCCATTATTCCCGGCGTATCCATCGCCATGCTTCTGGGCGCGTGCTGGAAACGCTCCACCTGGCAGGGCGGACTGGCATCAGTGGGAGTCGGGACCGTATTCGGTGTCCTGTATCTGGCGGTACCTGCATTTTCCAGTGCGGTGGCAGGTATTTTCACAGGACCTGCTATTCCTGCAACCTTAGTTGCCCTGGCAGCGGAAGTGATTGTCTCTTTGTGCACAAAGAAAGAAGAAATGTCCGAAGAAGAAAGACTTGCTCTTGTATTTGAATCAAGAGGAGCTGAAAAATAAGGGCTTGAAGGGAGACCGATTCATGGGGTTTGTAAAAGATAATTTTGAGGTGCTTGACAGTATTGCAAGGTGTATATCCTGTCAGTTCGGACCTAACTGCGAGGTGGTGCTTCACGACCTTACTCTGCCGTATGACCAGACCATTGTGGCAATCTACAACGGCCATGTGACAGGGCGGGAGATCGGCGGGGGAGGAACCAATGCAGGTCTGGAAATCCTGCGGGGCACAGCCATGCCTGAGGACCAGTATGGTTATATCAACTATACCAAGGACGGAAGGACTCTGCGTACCTCCAGCAAGTATTTCAGGGGCGAGGACGGCAGGGTGGAGGGAAGCCTTTGCATCAACCTCGATATTACAGGCCTTTTGATAGGGGAAGCAGCCATGAGGGCCCTCAGCGGCCATGGGGCTGAGACCAACACCAAGGAGGTATTTACCAGCAATGTGGACGAGCTGCTGGATCTGATGATGCAGGATGCAGTGCAGAGTACCGGAAAGCAGCTGTCCATGCTGACAAAGGAGGACAAGGTAGCGGTGGTCCGCTATCTGGATGAGAAAGGCGCCTTCCTTATTAAGAAGTCGGCTGAGAAGGTTGCGGACTTCCTTGGTATCTCCCGTTTTACTGTTTACAATTATCTGAACGAGCCCCAATAGCCAAAAGGGGCAAAAGAAAGCGGGGAAACAGAGAATGGGATCTGTTTTGATCAAAGACGGGCTGGTATATGACGGACTGGGAAATACACCGGCCAGGACAGATTTATATATAGAGAATGACAGGATAAGGAAAATAGGACCCCATATGGAGGAAGAGCGTGCGGACCAGGTGATCGATGCAAAGGGCATGGCGGTAACTCCAGGGTTCATTGATATACACAGGCACTGTGATGCAAAACCGTTTAACAGCAGGGAGTTTGGGGATGTGCTCCTGTCCCAGGGAATCACAACCACCGTGGTGGGAAACTGCGGCATTTCCATGACGCCTGCCAGCTCTGACCCCGACCGGGCCAGGGAGATGTACGAGTTTGACGAGCCTGTGCTGGGGCCTATTACAGATAACCGGATACACACCTACCATGATTACATGGAAGCCCTGGATCACATAAAGCTTCCTGTCAACTTTGCCTCCATGATCGGCACCGGTGCGGTGAAGATAACGGTCAAGGGGTTTGCAGACACCCCCTATACCCGGGAGGAGATGGAGGCGGCCAGGGCATTGGTGGAGGACGCCATGAAAGAGGGGGCGGCCGGTGTATCCGTGGGTATTATGTACCTGCCTGAGTGTTACAGTACAGCGGATGAGTTTGCCGGGCTGCTGGAACCCGTTGGGCGCTATGGAGGTGTTGTCACCGCCCATATCCGCGGAGAGGGCGACAGCATGGTGGACAGTGTCAGGGAGATCATAGAGATTGGGAAAAAGGCCGGATGCGCGGTGGAGATCAGCCATTTTAAATCCTGCGGCATGGCCAACTGGAAGAGGGAGATCCACAGGGCTATTGCTCTCATAGAGGAAGCCAGGGCAGCGGGACAGGATGTGACCTGCGACTTTTATCCCTACGAGGGAGGATCCACAGCCCTGACCACCATGGTTCCCCCGGTGTATGTAAAGGGAGACATGGGAAATGCCTTAAAGCGCATGGGAACGCCGGAGGGCATAAGGGAGTTCAGGGATGCCTGCAGCGTGCCCTATGATGACTGGGATAATTTTGCCATTACCTTGGGGTGGGACAGGATCCTGATATCCGGAGTGGTAAGGAAGCACAATGAAAAATTTCTCGGCAAAACAGTGACGGAGGCGGCCCGGGACTTTGGATTTGAGGATCCGGCGGACTGCGCGGCATACCTGATGCATGATGAGGACGGAAGAACGGCCATTATTAATATGAGTATGTGCCAGGAAGATATTGACACAGTGGCAAAGCTGCCCTATTCTGTAGTTATATCGGATTCCATTTACGCGGATACCAACACGCCCCATCCCAGGATGTATGGAGCATTTCCAAAGATCATCAGGGAATACGTGAGGGAGCGGGGGATCTACACCATGGAGGAGGCGGTGATGAAAATGACCTCCATGCCTGCGAGGCGGATGAAGCTTGAGGGAAGAGGCCGCCTGGAGGAAGGCTGCTTTGCTGATATCAATGTGTTTGACCCGGAGCATTTCCGCGACAATGCCACCTTCTTCCAGCCGGCCAGGATGGCGGAGGGGCTGGCGGTGTGCATGGTAAATGGAAACGTGGTGCTGCGGGATGGAAAGCCCCTGGGAGAATTTTGCGGAAGGAACCTTCGTATCACCAGGGGGTAACATCCATATGAGATGGGAATCTTTATATTATCAGACAAGGAGAGACATATGCCGGAGATTATTACAATTGGCGAGACCATGGCTGCATTTACGCCTGAGTCCACGGGATTTTTGCGGTATGTCAGCAATTACCGGATGCGGATCGCCGGCGCGGAGAGCAACCTGGCCATCGGCGTCTGCAAACTGGGGCACAGCGCGGGCTGGGTCAGCAGTCTTGGAAAAGATGAGTTCGGTGAGTTTGTGAGAAACAGCATAAGGGCGGAGGGTGTGGATACCAGCAGAGTGGTATTTGACCCGGAACACAGAACCGGTATCATGTTTAAGCAGGTGAGAAATGCTTCAGAAACCTCTGTGTTTTATTACAGGGAACATTCCGCAGCTAGTTTCATGGGCCCGGATCTGCTGGATGAATCATATCTGTCCAGTGCCAGGATCCTTCATCTCACGGGGATCACCCCGGTCCTTGGAACAAACTGCCGGGAGATGGTGGAGGCAGCCATGGACCTGGCTGTAAAGCATGGACAGATGATCAGTTTTGACCCCAATATCCGCAGGAAGCTGTGGGGCGATAAGGACTTTGTGCCAATGCTCCGGGATATGATGATGAAAGCACAGATCGTGCTTCTGGGTGCGGATGAGGCCCAGGCGCTCCTTGGCACCGCAGAACCGTCAGAGATCATGGATCATCTGTTTGACAAGGGGCTGGCTGAATATGTGGCTGTAAAGGACGGAGCAAAGGGAGCGTATGTGGGAAGTCTTGAGAACACCCGGAGGGACCGCGATGGCCTGATCCGGATCCCGGCCTTTCCATGCAGCTGTGTTGACCCGGTGGGAGCCGGAGATGCGTTTAATGCCGCATTCCTGTGCGGTATTCTGGAAGGAAACGATATAAGGGAATGCGGCAGTATGGGAGCCGTGGCAGGGGCCCTTGCCACTGAGACCTATGGGGATACGGAAGGGTATCCCTCCCAGGAACAGATGGAGGCGGCGGTCAAGGGGAACACCATGGTCTACAGGTAAGACGGACCGGCAGCGGAATGTCTTTTGGATAGAAACATAAAATATTCATACCCTCAGTGGACAAGGGCAAAACCGTGTGTCCCCTTGTCCACTGAGGGCAGGGGGCTGCAGGGAAAGGAGCAGGAGATGAAGAAAATATTGGAACATAATAAGATCTGTGCGATTATGAGGAACATACCCTTGGAAAAAACGCTGGATTACGCGGAGGCAGTGTACCGCGGAGGCGTCCGCATGTTTGAGGTGGCCATGAATTCAGACAGCGCAGTCCGCCAGATCGAGATTATGAGAGAGCGGTTCGGCGGTCAGGTCTATGTGGGAGCCGGCACAGTGACAACGCCGGAGCGCTGCCGAATGGCATGGGAGGCAGGGGCCCAGTTCTTCCTTACGCCCTCCGCCACGGTGGGAACCATGGAATTCTGCCGCAAGTACGATATCCCGCTTTTGCCGGGGGTACTCACCCCAACGGATGTGGCCGTGTGCCTGGAATATGGATACCCTATTATGAAGCTGTTTCCCGCAGGGGATATGCCGTCCTCCTATATCAAGAGCCTGAAGGGGCCGTTTGACGGCACGGAGTATGTGGCTGTTGGGGGCGTGACCGCGGACAATATTGAATGCTTTCTAAACAATGGGTTCATAGGAGTGGGGATCGGAAGCAACCTGATGCCAAAAGAGTACGTGAAGAATAACCAGTGGGAACAGGCATCCCAATATGTTGGGGAGATCGTAAGACGTGTGAATGGTTCTGATGTCTGAACTTTACATTCAAAGCTGCCGGTGCTAAAATAAATTGAGCACCGGCGTTTTTGTGCCTAAAAAGAGACAGATGGGATACTGAGGTAAGTGATGGAGACAAAACGGATCATAATCAAGGATAGAGAGAATATAAAAGATGAGGAACTGTCAGCGGCGGCGCAGGTCCTTCGGGAGGGCGGCCTTGTGGCATTTCCCACGGAGACCGTGTATGGACTGGGGGGCAATGCCCTGGATGAGGACGCTGCAAAGAAGATCTATGCTGCAAAGGGGCGGCCATGTGACAATCCATTGATCGCCCATATTTCGTGTGCAGAGGAACTGGAACCCCTGGTAAAGGAGATCCCTGAAGCGGGAAGGAGGCTGATGGAAGCATTCTGGCCCGGCCCTCTTACCATGATCTTTCCAAAGAGCAGCAAGGTTCCCTATGGAACAACGGGAGGTCTGGATACCGTGGCTGTGCGAATGCCCGATGACCCCATCGCCAACCGGCTCATAGCCCTGGCCGGGGTTCCCATAGCAGCTCCCAGCGCAAATACATCAGGGCGTCCCAGCCCCACCACGGCGGATCATGTGTGGCAGGACATGAACGGGCGGATTGAAATGATCATTGACGGCGGGCCTGTGGGGATCGGGGTGGAGTCCACTATCGTGGATGTGTCGTCACCGGTGCCTGCTGTACTGCGCCCGGGCGCCATCACCATGGAGATGCTCAGGGAAGTGCTGGGAGAGGTAACCATTGACCCGGCTATCCTGGGCCCCATGTCGCCGGGGGTGCGCCCCAAGGCTCCGGGCATGAAATATAAGCACTATGCGCCCAAGGCGGATCTTACGCTGGTGGAGCCGGAGGGCATGGCCATGGATCAGGACCAGGTGATGCGTATGGTGGAAACGGTCAGGAAGCTGGCGGAAGAAAAATGTTCCCTTGGCTTTCGCGTGGGCATTATCTGTACGGATGAATCAGCATCGGAATACCCCCGCGGACTGGTCAGAAGCATTGGAGCCAGAAGGAGCCAGGCGTCTGTGGCCCATAACCTGTATGCGGTTCTCAGGGAATTTGACGATTTAAAGGTGGATTTCATATTTTCCGAAAGCTTTACGGAGGACCACCTGGGCCAGGCGATCATGAACCGCCTTTCCAAAGCGGCGGGGTACAGGATCGTGCGGGTATAGGTGGGCCTGGGAGGAAAATTAGGGGCCGGATTCGGAATTTAGATGTCCGGATCGAAACTTAAGGGCCGGTATCAGGTGAATGGAAAGCATAAGGAGGACAAGATGGAAAAACAGACCCTGGGAGAGATCGCTGCCCAGAAACTTCTGGGAATGATACAGGAAAAAGGCTATACGGCCGGAGATAAGCTGCCCACGGAAGCGGAGCTGGTGGAACTTCTGGGAGTGGGACGGAATACGGTGCGGGAGGCCCTGCGCGTCCTGATGTCCAGGAATATTGTCACCATACGCCAGGGTTCCGGCACCTTTATATCAGATAAGAATGGGGTCGCGGATGACCCCCTGGGATTTTCCATGATTGAGGACAGAAGAAAGCTGACCGAGGACCTGATCCAGATCCGTGTCATGCTGGAGCCGCCCATAGCTGCCCTGGCTGCCCAGAATGCCACTCCGGAGGATGTTCTTGCCCTGGAAGCTGTGCTGCTTGAATTGGAGGAGTGCATGGAAAAACGGGAAGATTATTCAGAAAAGGATTCCCAGTTCCATGCCATGATCGCGGGCTGCAGCCATAATCTGGTCATGACCAACCTGGTTCCCGTGATCACGGACGGAGTCCAGGTGTTTGCAGGTTCTGTCCGGGAAACAGAGTATGAAAATACCAGGGAAGCCCACCGGAGGATATTTGAAGCCATCCGTGACCGCCGGCCCGTGGACGCCCAGCAGGCCATGTATTTTCATCTGATGTTTAATGATATCCGGTATAAGGATGAGGTCAAATAGCAGGGATTTCGTCTGATCCGGCTTCGTAGGTCCTGCCGCTTAGGACGCGCTCGCCGTTATTTGTGTAGATTTCCACAAAGGTGTTGTCCAGGCAGATCAGGAGTTCCATGGGGCTGCAGGGAGCAAAGGTGCACCGGCGCAGGGAACCGTAAGCCGGGTCTACCGGGATCTTCAGACTGCTTCGGTCCCAGGTGATGCTGCGCTGGGCCATGTCCACTGTGAGGGACCAGAAATCCTCACTGCTTCCCACTTGCAGGACATGGGGAAGGCCGTCATCTTCAAACGACCAGTTAAGGCACACCGGAATTTTTGGGTTTGAATAGGGAGTTGGGTGGGGCGGGACCTGGATGGGAGTGCCAAATGCGGGCAGGACTTCAGGGCAGGGAGGAGTATACAGCTGCCCCTGTCTGACCTGCAATAAGCGGGGCAGGGTCAGGCCATGGCGCCAGTGGTATCTGTCCTCGGGAAGCTTCTGCTCCCCGCACCCCAACCAGCCAAATACCATGGGCGTTTTATCCTTTCCATAAAACGGCTGGGGCGCATAGAAATCAAAACCACAGTCCGTCTCCTGAGTGCGCTCTGCACGAAATTCCATGTGTTCCAGATCCAGTCTGCCTGTAAGGGCAAGGGAAGTAAACTGATTGAGATACCTGTCTCCCTGGGGGGGAAGGCCGATCAGTGAGATCATCAGCACATCATATCCATCAGCCTTTATAAATCCGGGGCATTCCACCATGGTTCCAAGGTTCAGTTCCTTTCCCTTTTCTGTAATCCGAACAATCCCCAGATAATCCCACTCCAGAAGCGTGGATCCTGAGTACAGGATCAGCTGTCCTTTCCCTTTTTGGTCCGTGGCTCCCAGCATCATATAGTAACGGCCGTTTTGTTCAAATACAAAGGGGTCGCGGATGTCACCGCCCATGCCTGACGGAGCGCCATCGATCAATGGATTTCTACTGCACTTTGAGATGGTTCCGTCAGGTTTCATAATGGCGGCGGCCTGTTTAGGGATCCGGCCTTTTTCTGTTTTATAGTTTGCAGTATAGAACAGGTAACAGTTTCCGTCCTCAGGGCTGACAAAGGCATTTCCGGAATAGCATCCGTTTTTTTCATAGGGCTGTGAGGGGATCAGGATCTCATCACACCATTCCCAGGCAGACAGATCCCTGGATTTCACATGGGCCCAGTGCTTCATTCCGTGGCTTGCCCCAAAGGGGTACCACTGGTAGAACACGTGGTACCAGCCTTCATACCAGCACAGGCCATTGGGGTCATTTAACAGGCCGCAGGGAGGGCAGATATGGACCACGGGCCGGTAAGGGCTTTGGGAAACTGCTGCGGCCAGGTCACGCAGATATGGGATGTGTTCCCTGGATATGGCCGTATATTTGTCAAAGTTCTTCAGTTCCATGATTGTTCCGCCTTTCTGTTTGATCCGCCGGTTACGGCTGTTTATTTCCCAGCTTTCCGGCTTTTGCACACACCAGGATAAAGACAATGGGGAGTGCAAATGCAGCCAGGTTTCCTATGATATATCCTGCCAGCACAGGCGGGTAGACAATGGTCAGCCCCGGAAGTCCGGTCAGGGCAAAGCCGATCGCTTTCACGTCCAGAAGTTTCATCACAGCGCCTCCGATTCCAGCGCCGGTGATGGCGCAGATAAAGGGAATCATGGAGTCCTTAATGTTGACTGCAAAGATTGCCGGCTCCGACACTCCAAACAGGGTTGGGAAAAAGGAGGACATGGCGATCTCGCGGTCTTTGGAGCGCTTTTTAGCCAGCAGGTACATGCCGATGCAAGCCCCGCCCTGTGCTATGATGGATACGGACCACAGGGGCTGTATGTAGTTAAACCCGGTGTTGGCCACCAGGCTGGCCTCAATGCCTTGGATGGCATGATGGGTTCCGGTAACGACCAGAGGCTGGAGCAGGGCGGCAAATGCAAATGCACCCACAATACCGCAGCGGTTATAAAGAAAATCTGTGACGATCCCCAGTCCGTGTCCGATGAGATTGCCCAGGGGCCGAATACCAGGAACAGTGCAAGGCCTGAGATCAGAAGGGTAACGGATGGCACCACGATAAAGGAAACCACCTGGGGAACATGCTTTTGCAGCACCTTTTCCGTCCTGGCAAGGAACCAGGAGACAAGAATGGCGGAGAATACGCCGCCCTGGAAACCAACAATGGGAGTCTGTATGCCCAGAAGGCTCCAGTACTGGGGAACAGCGCCCGCGGCAACCGCGTTGGCATCCATCAACCCCGGATGGATCATGATACAGCCAAGTACAATTCCCAGAATGGGGTTGCCTCCAAAGCGCTTCACTGCGGAATAGGTGATCAGCACCGGAAGGAAGGTGAAGGTTGCGGCAATGATGTTCAGGCATGCGGCAAAGTCCGCGACCAGTTTGCTCTGGTCTGCCAGAGAACCCTCCAGTCCGAATAAACCCGCTGTTGTAAGCAGGGATTTTATGCCCACGATCATGGCTGCTCCCACAAATGCCGGAATGATGGGAACAAAGATATCACTGAAGATTTTAAATGCTTTCTGAAGGGGCTTTAAATCCTCGGTGCCCTCCTTTTTAACCTCCGCCACCGTGGACTCACCCAATCCGGTCATGATGAGGAATTCTTCATAGACCGCGTCCACGGTCTTAGTCCCGTAGATGATCTGCAGCTGTCCGCTGTTAAAGAAAACCCCTTTTACCCCGTCCAGTTCTTCCAGGGCCTTTTTGTCATACTTTGTATTGTCTGCCAGAATCAGGCGAAGACGTGTAACGCAGTGGGTAGCCTTGGATACATTTTCCTTTCCTCCGATCAGGGGAAGAAGCTGGGAAGCCATTTTCCTGTAATCCATACGTAAGATCCTCCTTTTTGTTGAGTGGTTCCAGATGGTTTATGATTGTTGGGGTGCTTCATATTGTTTAATTGCGCGCAACTTGGAACGTTCCAAGTTTTCTTGATTTTAGTATACATGGAACGTTCCAAGTTGTCAAGAGATAAATTAAAAAAATAAGACCGCTCTAAATACGAGTGGTCTTACCCTGGATAAATGTCACGGGAAACAGTTTGTAATATTCAACTTCCTCGCCTGCGATCTGCCTGCAAAGGGTGTCCACCGCATAGGCGGCTATGTCTTCCACAGGCTGGCGCATGGAGGAGATCCGGATCCGGTCATTAGCGTGACTTTTGGTACCGTCAAATCCAATGATCTGCAGGGTATGGCCGGGCACGGCCGGACAGCTGTGGGAACGGAGGGAATCGATCATATATTCCGCATACCGGTCCGCCGCGGTAAACACACCGTCCCATAGAGTGTTGTTTTTAAATTCCTGCTCCACAAAGCGGTCGATCTCCAGAATGAATTCCTGGGAATCAGATTCCGAATATAACTCTATAAAGGGGATGTCATTTTCCTGGCAATAGCTTACAAATCCATCCCGGCGCAGCTTGGTGACCCCGTTTTTATCTGAAAGCCGGCCGATGAAAGCCAACCGCCGGCAGCCCAGTTCCAGGAGCTTCTGGGCAGCCATCACGCCGCCCTGGAAATTGTCGGTGCTCACAAAGGGAATGTGGGCATTAAAATAGCGTTCAATGGCCACCATGGGTATATTGGCATCCGCCACATAGGGGGCAATATCGCTGTAAGTAATGGACAGGATCCCATCCACTTTGTTTTCCTTTGCCATAGAAACATACTCCAGCTCCAGATGATAGTCATTCTGTGAATTGCACAGCAGAAGTTTGTAGCCCCGGCGGCGCAGCTCCTGTTCCATATCATTGGTTAGTTTGGAAAAAAAAGGAAACCAAACGGTGGGCAGAATGAGAGCCACGGTATGGGTCCTGTTGGATTTAAGGCTCCTGGCATAGGCGTTGGGGACATACCCCAGGTCCTTTATGGCCTGTTCCACCTTTTCCTGGTATTCGGGTCTGACCTTGACATGGTTGATGACATTGGACACAGTACCTCTGGACACACCGGCCAGTTTTGCCACATCATTGATGGTTACCATGGATGATTCCTCCTGTTGCACGCCTGAATCGCGGAATATGCTGCCAGCATACTGGATGGCGGCAGGCGAGAGATGATAGTTGTCCATATTATATCAGATCATGGGGGGAATGGCTAGACCATATTAAACACGCCCCAGAACAGACCCCACCCGATCAGAGAACATGGCCTTAAACAAGGGGGAATCCACCTTCAGCGCCACCATGGTTTCCTTTTCCCCAGGATCCGCCATGAGATTTTCCGTAATCCTGCCGGTCAGAGGACCTTCGGTACACACGGTCAGATGAAAGGGAAGCATGGTAAAAATCTGCGGATTACAGGCAGCGGCAACCGCCAGGGGATCATGAAGGGCACATCCGTGTAAGTAGGGATAAAAGCGGTTATATTCTTCCAGGTAATGGGAAAGGAGCTTGCAATAAAAATGTCCGGCTTCCGTACCAAGGTCATTCCAACGGTCAATCTCACTGCGTGTAAGCAGAGTTTTTCTGGTCACATCCAGGCCGATAAGAGTAAGGGGAAGTCCTGCCTCAAGCACTGCTTTTGAAGCCGACACGTCAGCCTTTATATTGGCCTCAGCCACCGGGGAGGAATTGCCCGGGCAGGTGAGAGCACCTCCCATGGATACAATCCGTCCGATTTCGCGGCATAGGCATGGAGAAGCATCCAGGATTTTGGCAAGGTCTGTAAGCGGTCCTGTGGTGACAAGTGTCAGATCCCTGCCATATTTTGCAATGGATTCCCTTATAAATGTGATGCTGTTTTTACTGTGTTCCGGTGGTCTTTCATTCTGTTCAGGTTCCCCTAAAAGGTTGGCGGCCCCGTCCATTCCGTGAAAATCACCATTGTAAGTGCGGATGCCCTGTATCGGTGCGGTGCTTCCCGGATAAACAGGGATTTCCGGATGTCCCAGAATGTTTAAAAGGCGGCAGGTATTGCGGTAGGTTTTTTCTAAGGGAGCCATACCATAGGACGCGGTAATTCCCAGAAGTTTGTATTGATCCTGCCCCAGGGCATAGGCGATGGCCAATGCATCATCTATTCCCGTATCAACGCTTAAAATCATGTATTTCATCTCAATCCTCCTTATTTACTTCCATGTCCGATGCGCCGGTAAGGCGGTATCTGGAAGGTGATACCCCCCAGAAAGACTTAAAACGCTTGGAAAAGTAAAACAGGTCACTGTAGCCGGACTGCTCTGAAATCTGGGCAATGGTCATCTCCGTGTGCTGCAGCAGATCTCTGGCATGTTCCATTCTGCATTTGGTAATGTAAGAAGTAAGGGAAATCCCCTGTATTTTCGTAAAACTGCGGCTCAGGTAAGAAGGGCTGATCAGCAGTTCTGACGCTATGGTATTAAGGCTGAGACAGGCCTTGGCAAAATCCCGGTCAATGATCTTTTGGGACTGTAGGACTACTTCCTCAATGAAATGGTGGTCGCCCTGTTCCTGGTCGCGCATGAAAGCTGAAAAAAGGCGGGCAAATGTTTCCTTTATTTCCTCCAGCCTGAGCCCGGATTGGATCAGATCCGTGCAGGACAGAGAGTTCCAGTCGTTTTCGCTGCTCAGGATATCCAGGTGTCTCTCCGCTGCATGGTGGATCGCGATTCCCATCAGGGATACAATTTCAGATTCAAGGGCATGAATGGGAAACAGATGTTTTTTCATCAAAAGAAAAATCTTATCCAGAACGCGGAGCACGGCTGTATCCTGCTTCCCGGACAGGTCCAGTCTGAGCCGGTTGTTTAAGGCAGTCAGGCTGTCTAAAACCGGGAGGGAGGGCATAAAAACCTGGCTCACATCAATGGTTTCACCATAAATCGTGCGGAGCCAGAAAAACTGAAGGCTGTTCTGATAGGCGGCAAGGATATCACCGGCTTTTCCCGATGCGGATATGGAATAGCCTGACAGGAGGGATAGGTGGAAACGCTCCTTAACCAGTTTCTGCACCAGATCTGTCAGTTCCTGGCCTGATATGGAGGAGGGGAGACCTTCTAAAATAATAACGGAACGCCCGTAACCATCCGGTGTGATCAGATAAAAACCAAAAGGGGAAAGAATCTGCTCGGCACAGTTGTTCATGGCCAGCCGGTCAGCCTGCTTTTGGCCGTTATGCTTGTTCTGTTTGTCTTTAGAAATTGTATCAAGGATCAGGACAATGTACCGGGATGAGGGGCGTATGCCGTATGTTTCCAACAGTTCTTCCCCACGGGCCGGGACATGGCCTGTATAAAGGCTTCGGAAAAAATTACGCTGTGTTTCCTGTTCTATGACGGCACTGGTCCATTCCAGCTGCAGCAAAGCTTTTGTGCGGTTGTTTTCACGGTCCAGGGTTTCCTTAAGGGATATGACGGCGTCCGTAAGTGTTTCCGGTTTAATGGGCTTAAGGAGATAATCACTTACTCCGTATTTTAACGCTTCCCTGGCATATTCAAAGGTGGCAAATCCTGTGAGGATGATCACATGAGGACGCTTTTTTGCGTCCAGAAGCTTTAGAAGATCCATGCCGCTCTGTCCGGGCATGGAAATGTCCAGCAGGATCAGCTCTACCCCGTTGTGCTCCAGAAATTCCATGGCCTGGGATACACTGGAGGCTTCACCTGCATACTGAAAGTCATAGTTCTCCCATGGAATACAGCAGCGGATATGCTGGCGTATGTAATATTCGTCATCAACGATTAAAAAACGATACATCATGAGCCATCT
The DNA here is from genome assembly GCF_000954015.1 of Clostridium sp. FS41. Lineage (NCBI taxonomy): Bacteria > Bacillati > Bacillota > Clostridia > Eubacteriales > Clostridiaceae > Clostridium > Clostridium sp. FS41. Next base: position 53,000 of record NZ_JYHN01000062.1, on the reverse strand, counting down.
TCCTTTCATCTTTCCTGTGGTCCTCAGCCATTTTCACAGGAAACAGCAGACAGATCACAGTCCCCTTTCCAGGCGCCGAATCGATGGAAATGGAGACTGAGTCCCCCAGGTTCAGCCGAAGCCGTTCTTCAATGCTGCGGATCCCAAAGGAGATGCCCGGCCGGGAGACTGATTCCCCTGAAAGGCAGTTCAGCTGTTCCTTTGTCATACCGGATCCATTGTCCATAACAGTCAGACAGATCCTATCTGATTTCCTTACACATGAGATAAGAATCTTTCCCGGAATACTGCCGGAGGAAAAGTCAGGGGCAGAGGCAAAAGCATGAATAATGGAGTTTTCCAGAAGAGGCTGTAGGGTAAGCTTGGGAAGGCAGCAGTCCATTACATGATCCTCTGCCTGAATGTCCCAGGTGAACATAGCGGGATAGCGCTTGTCCATGATGCGCATATAATGTTCTGAAATCTCCAGTTCCGCCTTTAGGGAAATGATGGAATCTCCCTGGTTTAAGACTGCCCGGTAGAATTGTGAGATATCATGGATCATGGAAACAGCAGTGGAATTCTCGCCGATGGTGACCATGCCGCACAGGTTTTCCAATGTATTATAAAGAAAATGAGGCCGCATCTGCATTTGGAGATAGGCCACCTCATATTCTTTTTTCCGTTCCTCAGAAGTACGGATCTGTTCCATTAAATGTTCTGTATTAGCCGCCATCTGATCGATCTGATTGGCAAGGGAGCCGAGCTCATCATGAAAAGCTGCATGGATCCGTGTGGAGTAATCTCCCTGGGATAGAAGCTTTACCTTACTTACGATCAGCTCCAGCGGTGCCAGAAAATACCGGGTTGCCTGATGGAATACAAGGAAGGACAGAACCAAAGCTCCAATGCCAATAAATATTATAACCGTTACAAGGACATAGGAATCACGGTAAACAGAAGCTTTGGACACCAGGGTGGCAGTGTTGGCAGAGAGACGGTCATAGGGCTTGGTGACCATAAGCTGCGAGTCATCCAGTATGACAGGGGTTCCTGACAGGGGAGTGGGGGAGTAGAGATCCTGGGGGAACAGCAGGACATAGGCGGCATCGCCGGACAGCTCAGAGGGAAAAAGGCCGGTTACACTTTTTTCCGCCAGGGTCAGGGACAGGATACCGCGCAGGTGTCCGCCCAGATTATACATTTTCCTGATAAATACAAACTCCGCACAGCTGGGATCCCCTTCTCTGGGAATTACATACCAGTGGTGGGAATACCCATCGGATAAAAAGGTTTCAATCAGCCTTTCCTGGCCGGGAGAGGTTTTTAAACCGCTTTCTTCATTAAAGGCGCGGTAAAAGCTCTTTCCGTCATATGTAAAAAACGCCATGGAGTAGATATCTTTTTGAACACTTAAAAACTCCAGCAGATGGCTGGTTATGGTAGTGGAATAGAGATAGGAGTCATAATAATCTGAATTTTTTTGGGTTTCATATGTCTCCTTATATGCCTCATTGACAACAAAATGTAGGGATGCATTCTCAACACGGTCCAACAGTGCATCCAGCCGTTCCGATGCCAAGGTGGCTTGCTGTTCCAGGGATGCAACGGATTTCTGTCTCAGCATCCGGTTGCTGATAAAACCTATGCCTGCAGCAATACAGATGATAATGATAAGGTTGATCGCCATACAGAATAGATTGAGACGGAAACGCAATGAGGTTTTTCTGAACAGAGCCATTAAAATCTCCTTTCCTAATACAGTCCTATCATACTATAATAAAAATAATATTGTCAATTTTCTGGAGATAACCAGACAAAAAAATACAAAAAAGACAAGAAAGTATAAATATATTGAGAATAAATGGGGAGGGGGAAGATAATGAGCGAAAAAAAGGAGAATAACTGCAAAAAAATACAAAGAATAGAGAAAGCGCCTCCATGGTAATAGAGAATATAGATGATAGAATAAATTCAGATAGAAAAACGAGGAGGAGAAGCTAATGAAAAAGGGGTTATCACTGGTAATGGCAGCCGCCTTGGCGGCAGGACTTTTAACCGGATGCGGGGCATCTGGAGGACAGGAGCAAAAAGTCACAACAGAAGCAGTGAAGGAGGAATCAAAAGAAGGGGAATCTAAGAAGGAGGGATCTAAAAAAGAAGAATCAAAGAATGAAACGGTAAAGATAACGTATCTATCCCGTTTTGTAAACCCGGAATTGGTAAGGGCCGGTTACTACATTGAAAAGTTAAACCAGTTTCGTGAGGAAAACCCAAACATCGAGATCGAGGATATTTCCATTGGTGATGACTCGGAAGCTTTTAAGGCAAAGATTAATGCCGGAGTTGCTTCAGGAGACCTGCCGGACCTGTTTATTGCTAATAATGGGTTTCCTCTGGCCCAGTGGGTTGAAAACGGTTTGGTGGCAGACCTGACTGAGGTGGTGAAATCGCCTGATTGGACAGGCCCGTCTTCGGATGAGATGCTGGAAGCATTTACTTTTGGCGGCAAGGTCTATGGTGTTCCCAATGCGCTAAATACAGGGCAGGTATTTGTAAATACCGGATTGCTGAAAGAACATGGGATCACTCAGGTACCAAGAACCTGGGAAGAAATTGAAGCCATGGCGCCTGTATTGAATGAGGCAGGGATCGTTCCCTTTGGTGTGGCGGCCAAGAGCAAAGCAGAGGTGGGGCGGTTCATAAGCGCACTGTCCTGCATGATGTACGGTATACAATTCCGTGATCAATTGGCGGACGCCGCAATTAAGTGGGACGGTGAAGAAGGAATGTCCATTGCAAAACAGTTTAAGACCTTTATCGATGAGGGAGTGCTGGATCCGGACGCTGTTTCATTTGAAGTTCAGGACACCATCTCACTGTTTGAACAAAAGCAGGTGGCTATGATGTATACGGCAGCGTACCATTTTGACCGGTTCCAGCAGATGGAATTTTCAGATGATATTGTGTGCGTGAATTTTCCTTCCTTCAGTGATAAGCCTGAGAATAAGGATATTTGGATCGCCAGCGCCAGCGAAGGATTTATGATTTCCTCAAAACCTGGGACACCGGAGTATGATGCTGCCTGCAGACTGCTGTCATTTATGCTTTCAGCCGATACATTCAAGGGCTATGCGGAACGCAACGGCGGCGGGGCATTCCCTGTGGATTTTGATTTTGATCTTTCCAAGGCCAAAAATGTGGTAGGCAGCTTTATGGAGGAATTTTCAAAGAGATCGGCATCCACGGATGAGTTTACGGCATATCTGAATAATGCCAGTCTGGTGGACACAACAAGAACGGAATTTCAGTCCCTGTTTGTGGGCAGAAGTCCTGAAGAAGTGTGCAAGACCCTGGCGGAGCAGTATTCAAAGGAAGGGCGGTAGCTCTTTAAAGGGCACTGCGTTAGGAAAGGAGCTGCCATATGAGGTTTCGTATAAATGGCAAAAAATATTCGCCGGAAGGGATACTGCTCCTCCTTCCGGCCCTTCTTCTATATGGGGCAGTTATTGTGTTTCCGGTATGCAGCACATTTTATACTTCTTTTTTTGAATGGAACGGGATCAAGCAGCAGGCGTACCGCTTTGTGGGGCTTGAGAATTACAGGACCTTTTTTCACGATTATCAGACAGCCACCGCGTTTAAAAATGTGTTTATGCTGGCAGGCACCGGAGTGATCCTGACGATCCCCATAGCCTTTTTTCTGGCCACGGTTATCAATCAGAGGTTCAGGGGACTGCGCTTGTTTAAGACGTTTTATTTCATGCCCGTGGTCATCAACCGGATTGCAATCAGCCTGATGTTTACATTTATCCTCTATCCAAAGATGGGACCTGTCACCGTGCTTTTAAAAGAATTGGGCATCCGTGGGGTGAATATCCTGGGAAATTATTCCACAGCCATGCCGGCAGTATGCCTGATCTATATGTGGTGCGATGCGGGCTTTCAGATGATCGTGTTTTCATCTGGGCTGGCAGCTATACCGGATGAGATCTATGAGGCGGCCCAGATTGATGGGGTGAGCAGTTTTCAAAAGCTGCGTTATATTACGCTCCCTATGATGAAGTCCACGTTTAAGATCGTGCTGGTATTTGTATTTACAGGGGCATTTAAAATGTTCGACCTGGTAATGGGCCTGACATCAGGCGGGCCTGGCGGGGCCACAGAGGTTCCCAACACCCTGCTTTACAACAATGCTTTTACGTACAGCCGCCTGGGATATGCGGATTCTATTGCGGTGGTGGTGGTTCTTATCTGCCTGGCATTTTCATTTGTTGTCAATCTGGTGTTCCGCCAGAGGGACTGAGAAAGGATGGGGATTATGAAAAAGAAGGTAACACCTGGAAAAATACTGTATTGGTCAGCGGCGTCAGTATGGTTCATGGCGGCGGCGTTTCCGCTGTATTTTACATTTATTTCGTCCTTTAAGGATAACAGCCAGATATTCAGCGCATTTCTGGTACCCACATTCCAGCCGGTCTTTGAAAATTATGTAATGGCCCAGAAAATGGCCGGTATCCTGAGGGCCACAGCCAATTCGCTTCTTGTATCCATCAGCGCCATTGCGATCATGCTGCTGTTTTGTACCATGGCGGGCTATGTGACGGCAAGAAAAAAGGTTCCCTTTGCATCCGCGTTTTCCGGCCTGTTGATCGCGGCCCTTATGATCCCCATACAAAGTGCCATTGTACCCATTGTGCAGATGGTGAGCAGTTTGGGTCTGAAGAACCACCTGTGGACGCTGACCATCATATATGCCGGATTAAATATGGCGCTTGTATTTTTTATCATGAAGAATTATATCGAGGGAATACCCTCGGATCTGGATGAGGCCGCGATGATCGATGGGTGCAGCTTGACCAAGATCGTCATGCTGGTCATCATACCGGTGGCCAAACCCGCCATGGCAACCTGTGCGATTATCACGTTCCTGTTTACATACAACGAACTGCCCATTGCCAATGTCCTGATCAATGACAAAAATTTAAGGACTATATCCGTGGCACTTTTAAGCCTGAAAGGAGATTTTGGGGTATTGTACTCAGTAATCTTTGCGGCCATCATGATATCATTGGTACCCACGGTCACCATCTACCTTCTGGCCCAGGAAAAAGTGGAAAAGAGTATTGCAAGCGGCATGGTGAAAGGATAGCAAGGAGGAGACAAATATGAAATGCGATATTTTGATCAAGGATTGTACCGTTATGACACAAGATTATTCCACGCCTGAGCACATGGCAGTGGCCATTGACCACTCCATGGTGCTGGAGGTGGGGGAAACAAAGGAGATGGAAGAAAGATACCAGGGGATCACGGTGCTGGATGGGCGGGGAAAGCTTGTAATGCCCGGGCTTACGGATGGACACACCCACGTGTGCCAGCAGCTGCTCAGAGGCAGGATCTCCGATGAATTTCCCATGATCTGGACCAGATTCCTGGTACCCTTTGAGAGCAGCCTTACAGAGGAGGATGTGGCGGCCAGCGCCAGGCTTGCATGCCTGCAGATGATCAAGTCAGGAACAACATCCTTTGCGGATGCCGGCGGTACCTATATGGAACAGGTGGCTGAGGTGGTGCTGGAATCCGGAATGAGGGCGGCTTTAAGCCGTTCCACCATGGATAAGGGGGACATGATACCGTCCTCCATGAAGGATTCCGCAAAAACATGCATCCAAAGGACAGAGGAACTGTACAGGAATTACAATGGGAAAGGAGACGGCAGGCTGGCTGTCTGGTTTGGACTGCGCCAGATCATTTCCTGCTCCGATGAACTGATTCGCATGACAGGGGCGCGGGCAAAGGAGTTAAACACAGGGATCCATTTACATTTGGCCGAACATAAGGACGAGGTGGTCTATTGTCTGGAGCAGTATCATTTAAGGCCGGTGGAATACCTGCATAAGATAGGAGTCCTTGGGAAAAACGTGGTCGCGGCCCACTGTGTGGCTGTTGCGGACAGGGAGATACCTTTGATGGCGGACAGCGGTATGAAGGTGGTCCATTGTCCCAGAGCTAATTTCTGCTGTCAGGGGTTCCCCAAGACTCCCCAGCTGTTAAACCGAGGGGTAACCGTAGGACTGGGAAGCGATGGGGCTGCCAGGGATGATATCAGCATATTTGAGGAAATGAAAACCATCCGGACCGGATTGACTGCTGCATGGGGGCTTCCTGTATTTGACTCCACAGCACTGCCCAATCACGATATTTTGAGGATGGCAACCATGGGAGGCGCTGCCGTCATGCGGATGGAGGGGGTAAAGGGGGCTGTAGAAGCAGGGGCAAAGGCGGATCTTATATTGATCCATACCCATGCCCCCCATTTGGAACCTACCAGCAATCTGGCCTACACTGTGGCGGAGACGGCTTATGGCAGTGATGTCAGCGATTCCATAATTGACGGAAGACTGGTCATGAAGGACAGGCAGGTGCTGACGCTGGATGAGGAGGCCGTTTTGGCGGACGCAGGACATAGGATGAGGAAGGTCTATGAAAGGGCCGGAATTTAAGATGGAAGATGTATGATTGCACATCATGTAAAGAGAGGGGATTTGGTTTGGAGCGGTATAATCAGAAAAATATGGTGTTAAAAAATGTGAGGCAGCCAAATGAAGAACGCTTGGATCCGGTTCCCCTTTCTGATTCCACCATGGCGGAGAGACGGAAAAACGTATTCTGCGCCATGGAATGGGAACAGATAGACTGCCTAATGATTTATGGGGATTTAGAGCATGGCTCTAATTTTGAATATCTTACGGGTTTTCTTCCTCGATTTGAGGAGGCGCTGCTGGTGATCCACCGCAGGGATCCGGCCTTCATGCTGCTGGGAAACGAAAACATGAAAATGTCCGGTCATTCCAGGATACCGGCCCAGGCAATCCATGTACCGGGATTTTCACTGCCCGATCAACCATCAGACAAAGGGCTTTCAATCGAGGACGGGCTTATCAAAGCAGGGGTTGCTGAAGCAAAACGGATAGGGATTGTGGGATGGAAGCTGTTTAAAGAAAATGGCTCCGGTCAGGAGGAGATGTTTGATGTTCCGTATTATATTATCGCCGCGCTTAAAAAGCTGGCCGGAGCAAAAACGCAGATCATAAATAAGACAGATATTTTTATCCATCCCGGCCATGGGGTCCGCACTGTGAACAATTGCAATGAGATCGCACATTATGAATTCGGTTCAGCTCTTTCCGGTCAATGTGTCCTGGATGGTATGAACCAGGTAGAGCCGGGAAGGAGTGAAATGGAGGTTGGAAACTGCCTGAAGATCTGGGGGCAGCCAAACAGTGTAGTGTCGATCAGCGCAACCGGTGAGCGGTTCCAGGGCGCATCCCTTTACCCGGGGAGGAAACGGATAAAAATAGGTGACAAAATATCCTTAACAACGGGTTTTAAGGGGGGTCTTACCAGCCGGGCCGGATATGCGGTAAGCTGCAAGGAGGAGCTTCCCGCCGCGGCCAGGGATTATCTGGAACGTGTGGCAGCTCCTTATTACGGGGCTATGGCGGCATGGCTGGAACAGATCAGGATCGGAATGAGCGGAGGGGAGCTGTACCAGCTGATAGAAACCGTACTGCCTAAGGAGGTGTATGGATGGAGCCTGAACCCGGGGCATTTGACTGCTGATGAGGAATGGCTTTCATCTCCTGTGTGGAAGGGATCAAACCAGATACTTAAGAGCGGTATGCTGCTGCAGGCAGATATTATTCCCAGTGTTCCGGGCTATGGAGGGGCCGGGGCCGAAAGCGGGATCGCTCTGGCGGACGAGGAGTTGAGACACCAGCTTAAGGAATATTATCCGGATGTGTGGAAACGGATAGAGGATAGGAGGAGCTATATGAAGGCGGAATTGGGGCTCATCCTGCATCAGGAAGTATTGCCCTTATCCTGCCTTACCGGGTATTACCGGCCGTTTATGCTGGACCGAGATCAGGCATTTGCAGTTCATCCTTTATGAAAGTATGTCCTGAGAAAGGAATTGTTTGATGAGATTAAGTGCTCTTGATATGGATGCCTAGTCATCCCATGAATTTTGATTAATTACAATTTCCTATTGACTAAACTCAATACATATGATAAAAATAGATTATATTCATGGGATGAATTAAAAGCGTTCTGACAGACAGACGCAAAGTGCCATAACAAGGAGGAAACAGCGGCATGAAACAGCTATATGATGTACTCATTATCGGCGGCGGCGTGGTGGGAAGTGCCATTGCCAGGGAAATGTCCAGATATGACCTGAAGATAGGCGTTCTGGAGAAAAACCTGGATGTGTGCTATGAGACCAGCGGGCGCAATTCCGGCGTGGTCCACGGGGGGTTTGCATATGATACAGGCTCACTGAAAGCAAAGCTCTGTGTGGAAGGAAACAAAATCATGGGACAACTTGCAAAGGAGCTGGATTTTAAATTCATCCGCTGCGGCAAGGTATTGGTAGGGAACACCCAGGAGGATATGGATACCCTGAAGCGCACCATAAAGCAGGGCGAGTCAAACGGGGCCTCCGGGCTGGAGCTGGTCGATAAGGAACGCCTTCATGAGCTGGTTCCCGCAGTGGTGGGGGAGTTTGCCATGTTTTCACATAACAGCGGAATCGTGGACCCCTTTAACTACACCATTGCCCTGGCTGAGAACGCCCATGCCAATGGAGTGGATTACTATTTTGACCACCAGGTAACTGCTATTGAGCGTGATGATGACGGCATTTATGGTCTTACCACGTCCCGTGGAGTGTTCCATACGCGCTGGGTGGTGAACAGCGCCGGACTAGGCTGCGGCCATATTTCCGATCTGCTGGGAATCAAAGGCTATAAGATCATTGGCTCCAAAGGCGACTATATCATACTGGACAAGAGGACCGGGCCGTTGCTTCCCATGCCCGTTTATCCGGTGCCCAGCAATACTTATATGGGGATCCATGTTACCAATACCACGGACGGCAATGTGATCATCGGGCCGAATGCGGATATGGTGACTGATTTTACATACTATGGCGTTCCCCAGGAAAATATGGATTACCTGGCGGAGAGTGCCTCCGGCCTGTGGCCCTGCATCCGCAAGCAGGACTATATCCGCAACTATTCCGGCATCCTTCCCAAGTGGGTGGATGACAATGGGGCGATACAGGATTTCAGGATAGAGATCCGGGATGAGATTGCTCCCAGGGCCATCAACCTGGTGGGCATTGAATCCCCGGGACTGACCGCCGCGGTGCCGATTGCGCGGTATGCCATCGGACTGATGGCGGAGCGGGAGAAGCTGGAGCCCAACCCTGGCTTCCAGCCTGTGCGCAGGGGGATCACAAGGTTTGAGGAGCTGACAAAGGAAGAACAGAACCGGCTGATACGGGAGAACCCTGACTACGGCGAAGTGATCTGCCGTTGTGAAAAGGTGACCAGGGCTGAAATCCTTGCCGCGATCCATAATCCCCTGGGTGTGGGCACCATGGCAGGCATCAAGTACAGAACACGCTCCATGATGGGGCGCTGCCAGGGCGGCTACTGCCAGATGCGGATCGCGCAGATGATAGAGGAAGAACTGGGCAAAAAAGAAACGGAAGTGCAGTATGCTGGAAAAGGCTCTCAGATGTTTTTCGGTAAAGTCAGGCAGGAGGTGTAGGATATGGATGAGCAGATGAATAAAAACACAGATACCCCCACGAACCAAATCAGAACAGAGTCGGTGGACGTCCTTATTGTGGGAGGCGGCCCCGCGGGTCTGGCTGCCGCGGTCCAGCTGTATCACAGGGGAATCCGCAGTATCCTGATCGTGGAAAGGGAAAAGCAGCTGGGCGGGATCCTGCGCCAGTGCATCCATGATGGCTTTGGCCTTACCCGGTTTAAAACAACACTCAGCGGGCCTGAGTACGCAAAGCGTTTTATTGATGAGGTAAATGAGCTTCAGATCCCCTATATTACGGATGCCGCCGTACTGGAAGTGACGGACACAAAGCTGGTGACAGCGGCCACCCGTGACGGCTTAAGACAGTGGAAGGCCGGAGCAGTCATTCTCACCATGGGCTGCAGGGAGAGGACAAGGGGAGCGCTGGGAATCCCGGGAGAACGCCCCGCCGGCGTGTTCACCGCAGGTGTTGCCCAGGCCTATATCAACCTTTATAACATTATGCCTGCCAGGGAAGTGGTGATACTAGGCTCCGGTGATATCGGCATGATCATGGCCAGACGTCTGACCCTTGAGGGAGCCCATGTCCAGGCTGTGTTTGAGATCCAGCCATACCCCAGCGGCCTTCCCCGCAACATTGAACAGTGCCTGAATGACTATAACATTCCGCTGTACCTGAGCCATACGGTTACTGCGATCCATGGAAATGAGCGTCTTACGGGTGTGACCATCTCCCGGGTGGATGAACATTTTAAACCCATTCCGGGCACGGAAAAGGAATACAGCTGTGACACGCTGATCCTCTCAGTGGGCCTGATCCCTGAAAATGAATTGTCATTGGATGCAGGTGTAACCCTGGATGGCAGGACCAAGGGAGCGCTGGTGGATGAATATTTCCAGACCAATGTGGAAGGTATCTTTGCCGCGGGCAATGTTCTCCATGTCCATGACCTGGTGGATTTTGTGTCCATGGAGGCTGAGGCTCTGGCTGACTCTGCAGCGGAATATATCAGGGAGGGAACGCTTCCCGACTGCCCGGTTGAAATAAGGACGGACAGGAATATAAACCATACCGTTCCCCAGCGCGTCAGCGGAACCCGCGGATTTAAGCTGTCCATGCGTGTTAACCGCCCCATAAAGGAATGCCGGATCGTTGTGCGCCAGGATGGTGTGGAGATTGCTGCAAAGAAAATGAAAAAGGCCATACCGGCAGAGATGATCCAGATGACCATTGACCCGGATAAACTTACAGCGGCCGGAGATCTGGAGGTGTGTGTGGAATGCTGAGAGAATTTACATGTATCATCTGCCCTAACGGGTGTGAGATCAGGGCTGAAATAGGGGAAAAAGAGAATGGGGCTGTGGAGATCCTCTCCATTGAAGGGGCTGCCTGTAAAAAGGGCAGCGCATATGTGGAACAGGAATTAAAGGATCCCCAGCGCAATATTGCCACGTCTGTCCTTGTAAAGGGAGGGATCCTGCCCCTTGCAAGCGTGCGGCTGACATCCCCTATTCCCAAATGCCGTATATTTGATGCCATGGCTGAAATCAGAAAATGTACCCTCACTGCTCCTGTAGAAGCAGGAACCGTGGTCATCCATACTCTTCTGGGATATGATACGGACGTGATCGTGACCAAGGAGATACCTGTATCTGCGGAAAAGTAATATATTATATCGAACTGTTACTCGAATTAAATATATTAGAAATCAAAAGCTTCCCAAAGCATAGATGCCGTACCGGCATATACGCTGGGAAGCTTTTTGCATAGGGGTCATTATGTTGACCGCAATCTTGGTCTTGGTCCCTGCATTGATATGTGTTTGTCTCCTACAGGAAATAGTCCGGGAATTTTTTCTTTAATATGTTCTGGTCAACAAGGGCTGTGGATATGTGTTCCACCATTGCCTTTCCTGCCTCCTTGGCATCCCGGTTTTCCAGGGCTTTGCAGATAGCCAGGTGTTCACTGATAACACGGTCGGAGATTGCGATATGGTAGCTTAGTTTTCGCTGGCGGTCAAAGTGGGGCATTACATTCTGCATGGTATCATAGATAAAGGACATGCTGCATATATCGTAAAATTCCTTGTGAAAGGCGATGTCCAGGGACAGGAACTTCTCAAAATTTTCCCTGGGGCCTCCGGAAGCATAATCTTTCTGGAGTGTGATGGTGTCATAGAGATTGTCCAGGTTGCTTTGGGAGATAAGGCCGCAGCTCATCTCGGCCAAAGGCCCCTCGATCATCCTGCGCATGGTGCACACCTGTTCCACGATCTCCGAATTGATCAGGGACACAAAAATCCCGCGCTGGGGATAGCTTTCGATCAGCTGTCCATTGGTAAGGGAAAGGATAGCTTCCCGCACCGGTGTCCTGCTTATGTTCAGTTCTTTTGATATCTCCATATCTGATATCTTCTGTCCCGGTTCAAAATTAAGGTTGATAATCTGGTATAGAAGATACCTCTGCGCGTATTCACGGGCAGTTTCCCCCGGCCTTTGAGTGAAATAGTCCATATTCAAGTCTCCTTTGGCAGTATACATATATTAATACCACAATTTGAGTAATATATTAAGTTATATAATCGTTAAGTTTTGCTTTCCAATAGTATATCGCTGTATTTGTTAATCTGTCAAGTGAGACAACGGCCTATAATATATAATAATACAGTATGTCAATAGGATGTTAACAAACCTTAACAGTCAAAATACACAAATATAAATTCAAATAAACGTGAAATGTAACAAAAGTATCGTTAAAAAAATATTTAATATTGCATTTGTAACTGAAAAATAGTATATTATCGGCACAAAGATATATTACATATACGTTAATATATCGTTAAGATTCTTAATAATAGTATTAAGAAGACAGGGAGATAAGAAGAGGAGGATTCAAACATGAAGAAAAACATGAAAAAAATCTTAGGCGTAACACTGGCAGCATGTATGGCGGTATCATCACTGGCAGGATGCAGCAATTCACCGGGCAAGCAGGCGGCGGCACCGGCCGGAGGAGAGTCGGCGGCAGGGGGATCGGCAGCCCAGTCCACAGCAACCGGAGACCCCATTAAGGTAGGTGTTTCCAACATGGTGACAGGACCCATGGCAGCCGGCGGCATCCGTATGAAACAGGCCATTACAATGGCATTTGAAGAGATCAATGCAAACGGCGGCGTGCTGGGCGGAAGACCCCTTGAGATGGTGCTGGTAGATGATACGGGGACACCAACCGGAGCTGTTAACGCGGTTAACAAGATTTTGGGTGAGAACGTATCTGTCTCCATCGGACCCCACACCTCCCCAATGGCATCTGCAACACAGGAACTTTACAGAAAAGCAGGCGTTCCCTTTATCTCAGCAGCTACATCACCAAAGCTTCTGGAAGCTGAGAATCCATATTTTTTCCGGATTTCCGTATCTGACGGAGCAGTGGGACCAGCTATGGTAGAGTTTGCAAAGGACAAGTTTGGAGCAAAGAAGATCGGCGCCCTGTATGATACAGACGACTATGGCGTGGCTGCTGACGGAGCGACCAAGCAGTACTGTGCGGACAACGGCATTGAGTATTATTCCGAAGGATTTACCTCAGGCGACAAGGACCTGACCTCCCAGCTTTCCAAGATCAAGGGATGGGGACCGGATGTTGTGTTTGATTTTTCCCATGACGCTGAGGCGGCCCTGATCGTACGTCAGCTGGACGAGCTGGGTATGGGCGATATCCCACACGTTGGACCAAACGCACTTGCACAGTCCCAGACCTATGACCTGTGTGATGCAAAGCAGCTGGAAGGCACCTATGCATCCACTGACTTCTACGCAGATGAGTCCAATGAAGCTATGAAAAAATTCCTGGATGATTTCCATGCTCGCTGGGGTGAGGATGTGGAGAGATACGCGGCAATGTACTACACAGCAGCATATCTTGCAGCAGATGCCATTGACAGGGCCGGATCCGACAAACCGGAGGATATCAGGAAAGCGCTGTCCGAGACAAAGGACTTTGACGCCGTATTCGGCAAGCTGAACTGCAGTGCCCAGGGCGAGATGAACACCAACCTGTACATCCTGGAATTTGACGGCGAGAAGAATATGAACGTAACACAGCAGATATCCCTTGATTAATGGGGGATAACGGGCCGCTGCACTAAGCTTGTGGGATACCCCGCTAAGTGCCGGTGACATGTATCGCACGTAAGCGGCTAAAAAACAGCCGCTACGTGCTTATAACAAGGAGGTTTACATATGCAGGTATTTGTACAGCTGCTTATTACCGGTGTTGCCATGGGCTTCATCTATGCCCTGGTAGGTATTGAGTACACGCTTATATGGAATTCAACCGGGCTCCTTAATTTCAGCCATGATAAATTCATTCTCTTTGGCGCCTATATGTTTGCAGGCTCCTATGTATTGAGCTTAGGGCTCCCGCCGGTACTGGCAATCCTGTGCACGGTCCTTACCATGTTCCTGCTTGGTATGGTAAGCGCATTTGCGATCTTTAACCCCCTGAGCAGATTATCAACGAATTTATTTGCTGTAATTGGAACCGTTATACTTGGCAGGATCATCACGGAATGTGTACGACTGATCTGGGGACCGCTGCCGTTTACCCTGGACAACTTCCTTAGGGGCTCTTTTCACCTGGGCCCCATCGTAGTGTCCAAGGCACACATTGTGATCATTGTTGTGTGTTCCATCATCACGGCAGGCCTTCAGATCTTCTTTAAGACCACCAAAATGGGAAAGGCTATGCGCTGCGTGTCTGAGAACAAGACAGCCGCGTCCCTTATGGGCATCAATGTTCCCATGAACATTGCATTTACAGTTGGCCTGTCAGCCCTGATCTGCGCCACTATCGGCGTTCTGGTTATACCGATTTTTAACGTAGAGCTGCAGATGTCATCCATGATAGGCCTGAAGGGCTTTGCATCAGGCGTGATCGGCGGGTTTGGATACCTTCCGGGCGCCATTGTAGGCGGCATCCTCCTGGGGGTTGTGGAAATCTTTGGAAGCATGATCATCCCGTCTGTTTATAAGGACTGCCTGTCCTTTGTGCTGCTGATCATCTTCCTGTTGATTAAGCCTTCAGGAATCTTAGGAAACAGGAGATAAGGAGGAGAGCTATGAAAAAGAATAAATCAGCAATGATCATTGCATTGGCAGCGATTGCTCTGGCAGCGATTCTCCCTATGTTCATAACCAATAACTACCACTTAAATCTGATGATACAGGTACTCATCAATATCATCATTGTAGTGGGACTTAACTTTATAACAGGTCTTACAGGCCAGATGAACCTTGGAACCGCAGGCATCTTTTCCATGGGCGCCTACACCTCCTCACTGCTGGCCACCAAGCTGGGGATCAATCCTTGGATCTGCCTGGTTGCAGCCGTTGGCATGGGATGTCTGATCGGCATGGGGCTTGGATATCCGTCCCTGCGTGTGTCAGGCGTATACCTGGCCCTGACCACCATTGGGTTTTCGGAAATTGTCAGGATCCTGATGACCAACCTGACAGGACTGACAGGAGGCGCCCTGGGCGTCACAGGCATCCCCGCCTTCTCCATCTTCGGCTTCAAGTTCCAGAGTAACAAGGAGATCTATTACCTGTACCTGGTGATCGCGGTGCTGCTTATATTCAATGCGTACCGGATCGTTAACTCCAAGTGGGGGCGTTCCTTCCTGGCTGTTAAGGACAACCCGGACGCGGTTGAGGCAGGGGGCGTCAACATTGCCAACATTAAGATCATGGCCTTTACACTGGCGGCCATCTACGCCACCATTGCAGGCAGCCTGTATGCGCACTATGTGGGCTTTATCAACCCTAGCGCCTACAACCTGGAATTTTCAATTAACTATGTAGTTATGCTGGTGATCGGCGGTATTGGTTCCGTGCCCGGCAATGTACTTGGGGCGATCCTGGTCACCCTGGTACCTGAGTTCCTGCGGTTCATGGAGAACTATTACTGGCTTGTATTTTCCATTATCACCCTGCTGTTCGTTATCTTCCTGCCAAACGGGATCGTATCCCTGTTCAGGATCAAGCGGTCAGCGGAGAAAGCGGCGAAAGGAGGGCAGGCAAATGTCTGATAACAGGGAAGGAAAATCTGTTTTAACCTTAAAAAATGTTACAAAACGTTTCTCTGGACTGGTTGCGGTCAATGACCTGTCCCTTGATATGAAAGAGCGCACCATCCACGCCCTGATCGGACCAAACGGCGCGGGCAAATCCACGGCCATCAATATGATAACCGGACTTCTACCCCTGACCGAAGGTGAGATCTATCATGAGGGCACCAAGATCAGCGGTATGAGCGCGCACCAGATCGCCCAGACACGCTGCAGCCGTACCTTCCAGAACCTGAAGCTGTACCGTTCCATGACCGTAAAGGAGAACCTGATGATGGGCAGCATGATGGATATGAAGCAGGGCTTCTTCCCGTTCATATTCAACTTCGGGGCAGCGGCAAAGGAGGAGAAGCTGGTGAGTGAAAAGGCTGACTCCATCCTGGAGTTTATCGGGCTTAAGGATCTGGCCAATGAATTTCCGGCCAACATGCCTTATGGAAAGCAGAAGCTCACCGAGCTGGCCCGCTCTCTGATGTCAGACCCCAAGCTGTTGTTTTTAGATGAGCCGGCAGCCGGTCTGAACCCGTCCGAGCGCGTGGAATTTGTGAATATCATGCTGAAGGTATTTGATTCCGGCATCGACATTTTCCTGATCGAGCATAACATGGATGTTATTATGAACATCAGCAATTATATTACGGTTATCAACTTCGGCGCAAAGATCGCCGAGGGCACGCCGGAGGAGATCCAGCAGGATCCGGTGGTTATCAAGGCTTACCTGGGCGACCGGTATAAGCAGAACATGGCAAGGGGGGCTGCACATGCTTAAGGTAAATGGAATTGACGTATATTATGGCAAGGTCCAGGCTCTGTTTGACGTATCCATTGAGGTGGGCGACAATGAGATCGTCTCCATCATCGGAGCCAACGGGGCAGGCAAGACAACCCTAATGAAATCCATCATGGGCATCAACAAGCCGAAGAAGGGGACCATTGAGTACAACGGACAGGTTATCAGCGGCCTGCCTTCCCACAAGGTGGTGGGCCATAAGATCGTGTATGTGCCGGAGGGGCGTGAAATATTTCCCAACATGACCGTGCAGGAGAACCTGGAAATGGGGGCTTATTCCGTTAAAATGTCCAAGCCGGACATGGACCGCCATCTGGAAGAGCAGTATGATATTTTCCCAAGGCTTAAGGAGCGTGCAAAGCAGAAGGCCGGTTCCATGTCAGGCGGCGAGCAGCAGATGCTGGCCATTGCCAGGGGACTGATGTCGGACCCGGAGCTTCTGATGTTGGACGAGCCCAGCCTGGGACTGGCTCCTGTGATTGTGGACGATATGTTTGACGTGATCGTGCGCGTTAATAAAGTAAGGAATATACCCATTGCAATTGTGGAACAGAATGCGTTTATGGCCATGTCCATTTCCAACAGGACCTATGTCCTGGAGGTGGGGAACCTGGTTGCCAGCGGAGACAGCAAGGTGCTGATGGATTCAGATGATATTAAGAAGGCGTATCTGGGCGGCTGATGATGCCGGTATGATATCACGTTGTGTAAAAACAGGAGGAAATAAACCGTGAAGGCTATTAAATTTGAGGAACCATGGAAGGTTCAGTGTATTGATATTGAGAAGCCGGAGCCAAAAGAAGGCCGGGCGCTGGTTCGGGTAAGAGCGGCAGGCATTTGCGGAAGCGATATCGGGGCATTCAGAGGCACCAATCCCCTTGTGTCATTTCCAAGAATCATCGGTCATGAGATCGTGGGTGAAGTGCTGTCCATACCAAAAGATAACGGACGCGGCATTAAGATTGGCGACCATGTGATTGTGGACCCGTATCTTTACTGCGGCAAATGCTATCCCTGTTCCATCGGACGCACCAACTGCTGCACGGACCTTAAAGTGCTGGGCGTGCATGTGGAAGGCGGAATGGCGGAATATATGACCCATCCGGCTGATATGCTGTGGAAGCTGCCGGAGGATATGCCCTGGGATATCGCGCCCATGGCTGAGCCTTTGACCATTGCCCTTCATGGTATCCACAGAGGAAATCTGGCCGCAGGAGAGCACGTGGCCATCATTGGCGCAGGTCCCATCGGACTGCTGGCAGCCATGTCAGCCATTGCTTACGGCGCAGAGCCCATTGTGATCGATGTGGTGGATGAGCGTCTGGAGTTTGCAAGGGAGCTGGGCGTTAAATATACCATCAACTCCGCCAGGGAGGATATGGCCGGAAAGGTGTCTGAATACACCAATGGCCGTATGGCTGAGCTGGTGATGGAGTGCTCCGGCGCCAATGCCGCTGTCCGCTCCACCCTGGACATTGTTGCCAACGCAGGCCGCATCACCCTCACCGGATGGCCCAAGAAGGAAACTCCTCTGCCAACCGATGCCATCACCCGCAAGGAGGTGGACATCCGCGGCGCCCGCACCAGCGCAAGCGAGTTCGAGGAGGCGATCGACCTGATCTATACCGGCAAGGTGGATGTGAGAAAGATCCTTACCAAGGTCGTGACCATGGATGAGACGCCGGAGACGATCATTGACATTGAGAAGAATCCCGGCAATTATATGAAAGTGAATGTAGTGCTGGATTGATGCTCCTTTTGAATGCAGAATACCCCGGCCCCTCCTTCTGCCTGCATAAAGCTGCGTATCCCTTATATGATCGGCTTTCATGCGCATGAAGAACAAAAATCAGCGGATGCAGATTATGTTTATATGATCTGTATCCGCTGTTTCCTATGGGTTAGGGACGCAGTGCCATGCCTATCTGTCCAACACGGCCGAGGCAGCGGTCGGTATCGCGGCCGGGGTGATCGTGGCACCGGTTTTGGCCCACAGGCAGATGCGGCGTAGTTCTTGTTGAAAAAGTACAGGTATTGAAACTGCAATGATGATTGACAGGGGAGAGCAACAGCAAATTAAAAGCAGATACCGGAGTAAAACACCCGCCTTACAGATTTTCCATACGGCGGGTGTTTTTATTTGCTGCCGCCATGGTGGCAGAGGGCGGGCAGAGGGCAAAGGCTCGTGGCAACACCCAGGGCAACACCCAGCACCCTACATAAAGTCCAAAAACCATAGGAAAATAAGAAAATATGTGATATAATACGCTCCAAACAATAATCCGCATAAAAGGAGGAGATTGGGAATGACTGGAAAGCGTTCAGATTATATAACATGGGATGAGTATTTTATGGGAGTTGCCCTGCTGTCGGGAAGGCGGTCCAAGGACCCCAGCACCCAGGTGGGAGCCTGCATCGTCAGCCAGGACAATAAGATACTGTCCATGGGTTACAACGGATTTCCAAAGGGATGCTCAGATGATGAGTTTCCATGGGGAAAGGAAACGGAGCAGGAAGATCCCTATAATTCCAAATATTTCTACTCCACACACAGCGAATTAAATGCTATCCTTAATTACAGAGGGGGAAGCCTGGAGGGAAGCAAGCTGTACGTGACTCTGTTCCCCTGCAACGAGTGTGCCAAGGCCATCATCCAGGCCGGCATCAAGACCATTGTGTTCAGAGAAGACAAGTATGCCGATACCCCGGCCGTCAGGGCGTCCAAGCGGATGCTCAATGCAGCCGGAGTACGCTATTACCAGTATCAGCCAACGGGCAGGAAGATCGAGATTGAGGTATAGCCCTATGAAGATATTGCTGGTGGCTGTCAACGCCAAGTATATTCATTCCAATCTGGGCATATACAGCCTGAAGGCCTATGCCCGGCAGCAGCTGGAGGCCGATCCCCCGCGAACCCAAGATCCGGTCACCATTGAACTGGCCGAGTACACCATCAACCATCAGCTGGACGCATGTCTGCAGGATCTATACAGGAGAAAGCCCGATGTGATCGGGTTTTCCTGTTATATCTGGAACATAGAGAGTATCCGGTCCCTGGCCGCCGACATAAGAAAGCTGCTGCCCCATGTCCCCCTGTGGCTGGGCGGACCGGAAGTCTCCTATGACGCGAGAAAGGTTTTGCAGGACATGCCCTTTATTACCGGGGTCATGAAGGGGGAAGGGGAGGAGACGTTTGCACAGCTGGTCCGGTATTATGTGGATAACGGGACGGAAGATCCCGCAGACTGTGGAAAAGTCCGCGGTCAGGGCCTGTCCCGGCTTACGGGGCTTACCTACCGAGGCCCGGACGGCGTCATAACGGACACGGGCATTCGCCCTGTTATGGATCTCAGCCGTATTCCATTTTCCTATGACTGCATCAAGCTGGAGGAACTGGAACACAGGATCATCTACTATGAGAGCAGCAGGGGATGCCCCTTTTCCTGCAGTTACTGTCTTTCTTCCATAGATAAGCAGATCCGTTTCAGGAACCTGGATCTGGTTAAGGAGGAACTGCTGTTTTTCCTGAATGCCGGGGTGCCTCAGGTGAAATTTGTGGACAGGACCTTTAACTGTAAAAAAAGCCACGCCATGGCCATATGGAGGTGGATACAGGAACATGACAACGGGGTTACCAACTTCCACTTTGAGATCGCGGCCGACCTTTTGGGGGAGGAGGAGATGGAACTGTTAGCCGGTATGCGTCCCGGGCTGGTGCAGCTGGAGATTGGCGTCCAGACCACCAATGTGCAGGCCCTTGAGGCCATCCGCCGAAAGACTGACATAGATGAGATCCGCCGTATCACTTCCAGAATCAACGCGGGCAGAAATGTACACCAGCACCTGGACCTGATCGCAGGCCTGCCCTATGAGGGGATGGAGAGTTTTCAGAAATCCTTTGATGACGTGTATTCCATGGAGCCGGAGCAGCTGCAGCTGGGGTTCTTAAAAGTGTTAAAGGGGTCCTACATGGAGGAGAAAGCGCCGGACTACGGCCTGGTGTATTCATCCACTCCGCCATATGAGGTGCTTTCCACCAGGTGGCTGTCCTATGACCGGATACTGGAGCTTAAGACAGTGGAAGACATGGTGGAGGTCCATTATAACAGCAGACAGTTTACATGTACACTGAAGGCCCTTGAAAAAGAATTCCCCTCCCCTTACCAAATGTTCCTTGCCATGGGGGAATACTACCAAAAACATGGGCTGACAGGTATGAACCACAGCCGCATTGCAAGATATGAGATCCTTTTTGCAATGATAGAGGAATATCTGCACGGTCCGTCCGTGGAAGCTTACCGGGACCGTTTGACAGCGGACCTGTATCTGAGGGAAAATGTAAAAAGCCGTCCTTCCTTTGCCAGGGATCAGGCTCCGTATAAATCAAAGATCAGGGACTTTTTCATCTCTGAGGAAAAGAACCCCCGGTATCTGGCGGGCTACGAGGGCTTTGATTCCAGGCAGATGAGCAAGATGGCTCATGTGGAAGCCATGGGGGACAAAACATTGGTCCTGTTTGATTACAGGAACCGGGATCCCCTGACCTACAATGCCAGGGCATGTGTCCTGGAGTTAAACTGATCATCCTGAGAGGAAACTGTATGAAGGAAACTACAACCAGAAAAAAACGCGAGACAAAAAAAGAGCAGGCCGACCGCATCCTGCGCATCCTGGCGGCCCTGGACCGGGAGTACGGTACAGAGTACAGATGCTATTTGAACCATGAGACTCCATGGCAGCTGTTGATCGCGGTGATCATGAGCGCCCAGTGCACGGATGCCCGGGTCAATATTGTCACAGCGGATCTGTTTAAGAAATATAATACCTTGGAAAAATTTGCCCGGGCCGATTTAAAGGAATTGGAACAGGACATCCATTCCATTGGGTTTTACCATATGAAGGCAAAAAATATCATTGCCTGCTGCAGGGACCTGGTGGAGAAGTTCGGCGGGAAAGTGCCGGAGACCATAGAGGAACTGACCTCCCTGGCAGGGGTGGGACGCAAGACCGCCAATGTGATCCGGGGAAACATTTACAATGAACCCAGCATCGTGGTAGATACCCATGTGAAGCGCATTTCCGGGAAGCTGGGGCTTACAAAGGAAGAGGACCCGGAAAAGATTGAGTATGACCTGATGCGGGTACTGCCGAAGGACCACTGGATCCTCTGGAATATCCACATCATTACCCTGGGAAGGACCATCTGCATTGCAAGACGTCCCAAGTGCGTAGAGTGCTTTTTAAGGGATGAGTGCCCGGGATGTGAGTGCTGACCTTAGCGCTGCATTGCGTAAATTCCTGTGATTTACGCCATGAGGTACTAGAAATAGGAGACGGAAGAAGAGAATGATGAATTCATACATAGCCTTGGATCTGGAGACAACGGGACTTGAGGCCAAACAGGAAAAGATAACCGAGATAGCAGCCATCAAGATCATAGACGGAGCCGTTGCCGGGCAGTTTGTGACCCTTGTAAACCCTATGCGCAGGCTGGGGATGCACATTACGCGGCTGACCGGGATTACAGATGAGATGTTAAAGGATGCGCCGCCCATAGAGGATGTGATAGGGGACGTAGTGGAATTCTTTGGCGATCTGCCCCTTTTGGGGCATAATATTATGTTTGATTATAGTTTTTTAAAGCACGCGGCAGTCAACAGCCGTCTGGAATTTGAAAAGGAAGGTTTGGACACCCTGATGCTGTGCCGGGCGTTTATGCCCGGGGATGTGAAGCGGAATCTGTCCTGTGCCTGCTCTTACTATCATATATCCCAGTCCGCTGCCCACCGTGCCCAGGCCGATGCGGAGGCGGCGCACAGGCTTTACCAGGAGCTGTTAAAGCTCCACAGCCAGGACAGACCGGAACTGTTCACCTCAAAACCCTTGATTTACAAGGCAAAAAGGGAGCAGCCGGCCACAAAAAGGCAAAAAGAATACTTGCAGGATTTAGTAAAATGTCATAGAATAGACATAACTGTGCAGATTGATGATATCAGCCGCAGCGAGGCATCGCGGATGATCGACACCATTATCTCCCAGTACGGAAGGATTCCAAGGCAAATCTCTTAAATATAGATAGATAAATGAAGAGATTCGAGGCATATTAATATTAAAGAAGGTGAATGTACATGATGAATATGAGCGATCCTAAGATGAAGAAGATTATTTCAACCATCATTGTTGTAGTGTTAGTTCTGGCAATGATCGTGCCCATGGCACTCAGCGCCCTGATGTACTAAAATCCGTTCTGGGCTTATATATATAACTCAGGATGTGAAGGAAAAGAATTTATGTAACCGGGAAGAGGAGAAATTATGAAAAAAGCAATAGGAAATGCCGGTTTGGCGGCAGTCATAAGTATAGGGCTGCTTGCGGCATTTCCAGTGATCGCCTGGGCCGCGCCCGTGCTTCCTGTGGGAATCAGCATAGGCAGCCAGAGTCTGGCAGGGATGACGGCGGAGGAGGCCAGGTCCGCAGTGGAACAGTATGTAAATGGGCTGGCGGGCCAGAAGGTGATCCTGAACGTGGACGGACAGGACGTTGAGACCACGGCAGGGGAGCTGGGCTTTCACTGGAGCAACACCGATGCAGTAGACCAGGCAGCCAGCCAGTATGCGGGGGGCAGCCTCATCAGACAATATATGGTCCAGAAGGATCTGGCGTCCGCGCCCGTGGATCTGGAACTGGACACGGAAGTGGATTCCGCAAAGGTAAAGGCATTTGTGGATACCCAGTGTCAGGCAGTGACAGCCCAGCCCCAGGATGCGACCATAACCAGGGAGAACGGCCAGTTTGTCATTACGGATTCTGTGGCGGGCAAGGTGGTTGACGCAGCGGCCACGGAAGCGGCCCTGAATGAAGCCCTGGAAGGCGGACTGGAAGAACCTGTAAAAGTGACGGCAGAGGTGGCTGAGCAGCAGCCGGCCATCACCACAGAGGCCCTTGCAACCATTCAGGATGTGCTGGGGACCTATACAACTGATTTCAGCAGCAGCGGTGCAGCACGCTCCACCAACCTGGCGGTAGGCGCGGCCAAGATCAACGGCCATCTGCTTATGCCCGGGGAGGTTTTATCCGGTTATGAATGCCTGCAGCCATTTACAACAGCTAACGGCTATAAGACCGCGGCGGCCTATGAGAACGGCCAGGTCGTGGACAGTATCGGCGGAGGTGTGTGCCAGCTTGCCACTACACTGTATAACGCATCACTGGAGGCCGAGGTGGAGATCGTTCAGAGACAGAACCACTCCATGATAGTGACCTATGTAAAACCATCCAGGGATGCGGCCATTGCAGGCACATACAAGGATATTAAGATTAAGAACAATTACAGCACTCCGATTTACGTGGAGGGTTACACCGAAGGCAGGAAGCTGACTTTTACCATTTACGGAAAAGAGACGCGTCCGGAAAACCGCAAAGTGGAATATGTATCCGAAACCCTTGGAAGCACCAGTCCGGGAGAACCCCAGCTGATCGTGGACAATACACTGGCGCCGGGGGCAAAGGTGAAGGTCCAGTCCTCCCATACAGGACTCAGGTCCAGGCTATGGAAAGTGGTGACCGTGGACGGCGTGGAGCAGGAGAGGACCCTTCTCAACAAGGATACCTACAATGCATCCAAGGCAATCTACCGTGTAGGTCCCGCTCTTCCGGCCGATGTACCGCCGGATCCCAATGCAGCCGCTCCAGTGGAGACGGCACCGGTTGAGACCGCACCGGTGACCGGCGTGGACGGCGGACCGGGTGTGACGCAGCCGGCGCCTACAGAGGCGGCGCCAGACCCGGCGCCGGCAGATCCGGCTCCGGTACAGGCAGATCCGGCGCCTACAGAGGCGGCACCTGACCCGGCACCGGTTGTGACACCTGTACCGGAGGCAGCGGGATGAGGACCGCAGGCCAGGGACCGGGGGGATTTGAGAAGCGGGAAGGCTTCATGAAACCCGGTCAGGATCTGGTGATGGCGGGATTTACAGGCTTTGCCGGGACCTGCAGGATCGGAGCGCGTAAGAGAGGGGAGCTTGAGGCGCATTTTTCCCCCATGTTCTTAAACTGCCTGGAACAGGCGGAAGAAAGCTGTGTGAGACAATGGATGGAACGTGAGCTGTCGCAGAAGGATTGTGCTGTGACAGCCCACGAATATGCAGGAGAGGGCGGCGTATTAGCTGCCCTTTGGAATTTATCCGGAATTTTTAATGTTGGGATCGATGTGGATCTAAGGGCGCTGCCCATCCGGCAGGTGACCGTGGAAGTGTGTGAACTATATGAGCTGAATCCCTACAGGCTGCTCTGCGGTGACTGTGTCATCATGGCATCGGACCGGGGAGGGCAGCTGGTAAGACGCCTGAAAGCAGCGGGGATCCCCGGCGCGGTGATCGGATGTGTGACCGGGGGCATTGCAAGGCAGATCCGCCATGGAGAGGAGACCGTGGGTTATCTGGAGCGGCCAAAGCCTGACGAACTGTTAAAGATCACAGATAGTTACGCAGTACAGCACTAGCGCTCTGTTTGTTCAGGGCGTTGGTTCTGCATATAAATATAGAAAGCGGAGGATGTTATAACCATGAGAGAGAAGATTCTGGCAGTCATTGAAAAGAACAGCAGGATTGATATTAAGGACCTGGCCGTTTTGTTGGGAGAAAGCGAAGTCGCGGTGGCCAATGAGATCGCGGCAATGGAAAAAGAACACATTATCTGCGGATACCACACCCTGATCAACTGGGACAACACCAGCGATGAAAAAGTAGTGGCCCTGATCGAGGTAAAGGTAACTCCTCAGAGAGGCATGGGATTTGACAAGATCGCAGAGCGAATTTACCAGTACAGTGAGGTGGAGGCTGTTTACCTGATGAGCGGTGCTTATGATTTCACTGTATTCATTGAAGGAAAAACCATGCGCCAGGTGGCCCAGTTTGTATCTGACAGGCTGGCGCCCATGGAGTCCGTGCTCAGTACCGCAACCCATTTTGTTCTGAAAAAATACAAAGACCATGGCACCGTGATCAGTGAGCCGGTGCAGGATGAAAGGATGCTGATTACCCCATGAGAAATCCATTATCAGATAAGATCGTAAAGATACCGCCTTCCGGGATCCGCAAGTTTTTTGATATTGTCAGCGAGATGAAGGACGCCATTTCCCTGGGCGTGGGCGAGCCTGACTTTGACACTCCGTGGCACATCAGGGAGGAGGGCATCTATTCCCTGGAAAAGGGCCGCACCTTTTACACCTCCAATGCCGGATTAAAGCCCCTGAAGGTGGAGATATGTGAATACTTAAAGCGCCGGTGCGGCGTGGTTTATGACCCCGACCATGAGGTGCTGGTGACAGTGGGCGGCAGCGAGGCCATTGACATTGCCATGCGAGCCATGCTTAACGAGGGGGACGAGGTGCTGATCCCTCAGCCCAGCTACGTATCCTACATGCCCTGTGTGACCCTGGCGGACGGTGTGCCGGTGGTGATTGAGCTGGAGGAAAAGGATCAGTTCAGGCTGACTCCTGAAAAGATGCTGGAGAAGATCACGGATAAGACGAAGATCCTGGTGCTTCCTTTCCCCAACAACCCCACCGGAGCGATTATGGACCGGAATGACCTGGAGAAAATTGTGGAGATTGTTCTGGAAAAAGACCTGTTTGTGGTATCGGATGAGATCTACTCAGAGCTTACATACGGCGATGAAAAACATGTGACCATTGCGTCCTTCCCCGGGATGAAGGAGAGGACGGTTCTGATCAACGGTTTTTCCAAGGCATATGCCATGACCGGCTGGCGCCTGGGCTATGCTGCCGCTCCGGCTGTGATTTTGGAGCAAATGCTGAAGATCCACCAGTACGCCATCATGTGCGCCCCAACCACCAGCCAGTACGCTGCTGTCTCCGCCATGAAGAACGGGGATCCGGACGTGGCCATGATGCGGGAGTCCTACAACCAGCGCCGCCGCTTCCTGCTCCATGCATTTGCGGAGATGGGAATCGAGTGCTTTGAACCCCTGGGCGCATTTTATACGTTTCCCAACATTAAACGTTTTGGGATGACATCCGAGGAGTTTGCAACCAGGCTTTTGCAGGAAGAAAAGGTGGCTGTTGTGCCGGGAACCGCATTTGGTGACTGCGGGGAGGGTTTTGTAAGGATTTCCTATGCTTATTCCCTGAATAACCTGAAGGAAGCTCTGGGACGCATCCAGCGCTTTGTAAGCCGCCTGGATGGAAAGGCGTGACACAACCATGATGAACATTGTATTATTAGAGCCTGAGATGCCCTCCAATACAGGAAATATCGGCAGGACCTGCGTTGCCACCAAGACCAGGCTCCATCTCATCGAACCCCTGGGATTTAAGCTGAACGAAAAGGCGCTTAAGAGGGCCGGACTGGATTACTGGGATAAACTGGATGTGACCGTGTACAGTGATTATCAGGATTTCCTGGAACGCAACCCCGATGCCCTGGGGCGCATGTATTTTGCCACCACCAAGGCCCATAAGGTTTACTCCAATGTGGAATATGAACCGGACTGTTATCTTATGTTCGGCAAGGAGAGTGCAGGGATACCCGAGGAGATCCTGGTGGAGAATGAGGAGCATTGTATCCGTATTCCCATGTGGGGGGACATCCGCTCCCTGAACCTGTCCAACTCTGTGTCGGTGGTGCTGTATGAGGCGCTGCGGCAGCATGGATTTGAGAAGATGGCCCTCACAGGGCAGCTGCATCATCTGAACTGGAATCATTAGAATATATAGGGAAGGCTGCGGACACTGCGGTTTATTGCGCAGGGGGGCGGCCTTTTTCTATGGCGGCACGGATCTTATTCCTTGGGGCGGCGTACCTTTACAGATCCTATTTTTGGGGCGGTTTGCGCTTTGGGAAACATAAAACATTCTTTGACGGAAGGAACCATGTCTGTTATACTGAAAAAAGTACAAGAGGCATGAGGTGTATAGAATGGCTACAATAAAAGACGTTGCAAAAGAGGCTGGTTTTTCTGTCTGTACCGTGTCCAGGGCCCTGGCCGGCAAGGGATATATTAAAGAGGAGACACGCCAGAGGATCATGGAGGCTGTGCGGACCGTGGACTACAGGCCCAATAATCTGGCGGTCAGCTTAAAGACGGGCCGGACCAACACGCTGGCGCTGATCATACCCGATGTTATGAACATGTATTATCCGCGTCTGGAGAAGTACATAGAAAAATATGCCGCGGATCAGGGCTTTATGGTATATCTGTGCAATTCCAATAACGACATTGAGCGGGAAAAGAAGTTCATAGAAAACCTCAGTCTGAAAAAGGTTGACGGGGTCATTGTTACGCCCTGTACCAATGAGCATCAGCATATCAAAAAGCTTAATGATTTCGGTATCCCCTATGTGTACCTGAACCGCAATTTCCCGGATGATGTTGAGCGGTGCATCCGGGTGGACAACTTTAAGGGAGCCTATGACTGCGTCTCCTACCTCCTGGACAATGGCTATACACGCATTGGCGGCGTGTTCCAGAGCTTTAATAACATGATCTATGAGGAACGTTATGCCGGAATGGTCAAGGCATTAAAGGACCGGGGAATCCAGGCGGACAAGGATATCATACTTTTGGACGTGGACGATCTGGATCATTCCCACAAGCGGATTGAGAAGCTTTTAAAAAGAAAGCACAGGCCGCAGGCCATATTTACATCCAATGATATGCTGGCCTTTGGTGTGTACAGGGCGGCGTATAACTGCGGCATCAGGATACCGGAGGATCTGTCCGTCATGGGTTATGACAATATCATCATGACCGATAAGATCATACCTCCCCTCACCTCCTATTACACGCCTGCGGAAGAGATTTCCAGGGCGGCGGTGGAGTATATATGCGCATGCATCAGCGGGAAAGAGGCGGACAGGTTCCCGATTTATGAAGGGAAACTGGTGCTGAGGGATTCGGTAAGGCCCTGTTGAGATTATGATCTGTTCTATTAATACACAACAAGAAGGGGGATATGAAGTATGTCAAAATGTATGTCACTGGAGGAGGCTGTAAATCTGGTAAAAGACGGGGACAGCTTGTGGCTTTCAGGAGGGGGAGGAGGGATCAACGATCCGGGTTATCTGCTCTCCGGCCTGGAAAAGCGGTTCTTGGACACGGGAAGCCCGGCCGGGCTGACCCTTTATCACAGCGCCGGCATCGGAGACAAGCAGGGGGGAGGAGCGGACCATTTTGCCCATAAAGGCATGGTGAGAAAGGTAGTGGGAAGCCACTGGACCTGGTCTGTGAATATGCAGAAACTGGCCATGGAGAACCAGATAGAGGCATATGTCCTTCCGCAGGGAGTCATGACCCAGCTGGTGAGGGAGATCGCGGCCGGGAGACCGGGCCTGATCACAAAGACGGGTCTTCATACCTTTGTGGATCCCAGAGTGGAGGGCGGCCGCGTGAATGAATGTTCAAAAGAGGAGCTTTCTTTTTTATTTACCAAAGATGTAAACGATTATATATTTTATAAAAGCTTCCATTTGGACGTTGCCCTGTTCCGGGGATCTGCCGCGGATGAGGATGGAAACATCAGTTTTGAGGATGAGGGACTGATGACGGAAGCGCTTTCCCAGGCCCAGGCGGTAAAAAACTGCGGCGGGGTCGTCATATGCCAGGTGAAACGGATGGTGGAACGAGGCGGGATCCGACCGGACTGTGTGGCGGTACCCGGTATACTGGTCGATGCCGTGGTGGTGGACTCCCGGCAGAGAATGTCCATGAAAACAGAATATGATGAAACCCTGTCCGGAAAGAAACGGGGAGGACTTCCTGAAAGCGAGTATATGCCCCAGGACAACCGTAAGGTAATGGCCAAGCGGGCGGCCATGGAGCTAAAAAGAGGTGATATGGTCAATTTGGGATTTGGGGTGCCCGCCGGAGTGGGCAAGGTGCTGGAGGAGAGCGGCTGCCAGTCCTGTATCCACCTGTCCCTGGAACAGGGGATCATAGGCGGTGTTCCCGCCACGGGCACTGATTTTGGCATAGCTTACAACCCCCAGGCGATCATCTGCGAGACAAACCAGTTTGACTGGTATGACGGCGGTGGGCTGGATGTGGCCGTGCTTTCCTTTGCTGAATTTGACCGGCAGGGAAATGTAAATGTAAGCAAGTTCAACCATGTGGTCAACGGAGTGGGCGGATTCATCAACATTTCCCAGAACGCAGGGCGGGTTGTTTTTACAGGAACATTTACGGCCGTGGGGCTGAGAGAGGAATGTAAGGAGGGAAGACTGCAGATCCTTCAGGAGGGAAGGGTGCAAAAGCTTGTGGATACAGTGGAGCAGGTCAGCTTCAGCGGGCCATACGCCAGGCAGACGGGACAGCCGGTCCTTTTTGTGACCGAACGGGCAGTGTTCCGGCTGACAGATGAAGGGGTGGAACTGACAGAGATCGCCCCGGGGATCGATCTGCAAAAGGACGTTCTGGATGTCATGGGATTTGAACCCATTGTCAGCAGATACCTTAAAGTCATGGATCCACAGCTGTTTCGGGATATCCCTGTAAAATTAAAGCTATAAATCACTATCAATGTATCGTTTAATAAAACCGGCTGGGGGCGGCCGGTTATTTATTACGTGAAAAACCTCTTGACATTTGTTGTGTAAACGATTATATTTAGAATTAACAAAACATATAAACGTTTACATATTATGCAACTATAAAAAAATAATAAAGAAAAAATAAACTACGGGAGGGAATCTTATGCTGGAAGGTGTTAAAGTCTTAAGCTTCACACATTATCTCCAGGGACCATCGGCAGCGCAGATACTGGCCGACCTGGGGGCGGAAGTAGTGAAGGTGGAGTCTCCAAAGGGAGCTTACGAGCGTTCCTGGTCAGGATGCAATACATACCCGGGAGGGGTCAGCATGTTTTTTCTGCTGGGCAACCGCAACCAGACATCCATTGCAGTGGACCTTAAAAGTAAGGAAGGGGTTGAGATCATCCACAAGCTGCTACGGGAGTATGATGTGGTGATCGAGAATTTCCGTGCAGGGGTAATGGAAAAGCTGGGACTGGGATACGAGGACCTAAAGAAGATCAACCCGGGCATTATCTATTGTTCCTGTTCCGGCTACGGATCTTCCGGTCCCTATGTGAAGAAGCCGGGGCAGGACCTGCTGATCCAGAGCATGAGCGGCCTTGTATCCCTGACCGGCTCCGATCCCGAGGCCCCGTCACCAGTGGGAACACCGGTGGTGGACCAGCATGGGGCAGTGCTGGCAGCCCTTGGGGTGGTGGCCTCCGTTTATGACAGGGCCAGGACGGGGAAAGGCCATAAGGTGGAGGCAAGCCTTCTGGGATCGGCATTGGATCTGCAGCAGGAAGCCCTGGGATATTATCTCAACGGAGGACAGTTTACAGAGCGCCCCACCACCGGGCTCAGCACCAGGTTCCACCAGTCTCCCTACGGCGTGTACAGGACCGGGGACGGCTGCATCACCCTTTCCCTGGTTCCGGTGGAAAAGCTGAGGGAGCTGTTTACGCCGGGATGTCTGGACGGATATACCTCCAGGGACCAGATGGAGCGCAGATTGGAGTTTGATGCCGTGGTATGCCGGGAGATGAAGAAAAAGACCACCGGGGAGTGGAAGAAGATCTTCGATGAAAACGGCATCTGGTACGCGCCTGTGAATGATTACCAGGAGGTCCTGGAGGACGAACAGGTCAGGTACAATGACAATATCCTGACCATGCACCATCCCGTTGCAGGGGATGTGCGGGTAGTGGGGCATGCAAACCGCTACGATGGGGAAAATATCAAGATCCGCAAGCTGCCTCCGAAATTGGGGGAGAGCACAAAAAGCCTGATGGAACGCCTGGGTTATGATGAGGAGACCATCAGAAGGTACAGGGAACACGGCATCATTACAATGGAGGAGTGACAGGGATGGAATATATAAATGATCTGCTGAAGGTAGAGGTACAGGATTATGTGGCGCTGGTGACGATCGACCACCCGCCGCTCAACATACTCACCCTTAAGCTGAGCGCGCAGATGAGGGATACCCTTCACTGCCTGGAGGAGGACGATGCGGTCCGGGTGGTGGTGCTTCGCGGGGCAGGGGAAAAGGCATTCTGTGTGGGAGCGGATATCAAGGAGTTTCCACAGGTGTGGGATGATGTGATCGGGAAAAAGCTGATGAACGAAAACCTGGCAATTGACGCCATTGAGCTTTTGGACAAGCCGGTTATTGCGGCCATGGAAGGCAATACCCTGGGCGGGGGATGCGAGATTGCCATGGCCGCGGATATCCGCATCATGAGCCAGGAAGGCAGGATCGGGCTCCCGGAGATCAATCTGGGAGTGTTTCCGGGGAGCGGCGGGCTGTTCCGGCTTGCCAGATATGTGGGGATCGCAAAGGCCTATGAGATGCTTTACACGGGAACTATCCTGAATGCCGGGGAGGCGCTTCAGTGCGGCCTGGTAAACAGGGTCGTGCCCCGGGGGCAGACGGAGGCGGCTGCCATGGAGATGGCAGGGATCATTGCGGACAAACCCTTTGAGGCGATCAAACTTATAAAGAAAGGGGTAAGACAGCTGTGGCAAAAGACCACGGAAGAGAATTTTTACCCTAATCTGGAATTCAGCAGAACGGTTTTTAAGACGCCTGACTGTGCAGAAGGGGTGGATGCATTTATCCATAAGCGCCAGCCCCGGTTCAGCAAATAACCAGGAGAGTGGAAATGAATATAACAATCGACATTTTAGTGATCGGCGCCGGAGGCGCCGGCTGCAGGGCGGCCATAGCGGCCGCGGACTGCGGAACCTCGGTTCTTCTGGCAAGCAAAAAGCCCTTGGGGGAGTCCGGGGCCACCAGTTATCCGGTGGCGGAGATGGCGGGATATAATGCAGGGGATGTCTCCATTCCCATGGATGTGCAGATGCATTACAACGATATCATCGAGGCTGGACAGGGAATGGCGGACGAAGAGCTGGCGGCCATTGTTGCATCCAGGGCTCCGGAAACCATAAGGCAGCTGGAAGAGTGGGGAGTGAAGTTTGAGCATGAGAATGAGGGGTATTATGTGTTCCGCAGCTGTTTTTCACATTACCCCAGGACCCATGTGATCAAAGGACACGGTGAACCCGTGGTAAGAGCCATGAAGGACCAGATCCATGCGCGGCCCAATATAACGGTGATGGATGATGTCACTATCATGGGTCTGTATGTCAGGGATGGCTGCTGTGTGGGGGCCTGCGGCCTGGCGGGCCGGGAGATGGTATACATTAACTCCAAAGCCGTCATTCTGGCTTCAGGAGGATGCGGTCAGGCGTTTGAGCGCAATATGAATCCAAGCGATGTGACCGGTGGCGGTTATTCCATGGCATACCACGCGGGGGCAGACCTGGTGAACATGGAGTTTATGCAGATTGGAATGGGTTTTTCCTGGCCCGTTGTGAACATTTTCAACGGATACATATGGGAGACAAAACCAAGGCTGTCCGACCGGGAAGGAAAGGATATCTTTGAGGAGGTCCTTCCTCAGAATCTTACGCCGGACCAGGTGATGCATGAGCACAGGAAGCATTTCCCGTTTTCCAGCAGTGACGATTCAAAATACCTGGAAGTGGCTGTCCAAACCGCGGTCAAGAATGGGCGCGGCACACAGCGGGGAGGGATCAGGGCTGACTTTTCCCACATTACGGATGAATACGTGAACAGCCTGAAGGATGACTGCGGGATCCACCACATGTGGCCCATTGCAAGGGATTATTTAAGATCCCGGGGCGTGGATCTGCTGCTGGACCAGGTGGAAGTGGCCTGTTATGCACACGCCATCAACGGCGGGGTGCGGATCAATACAAAGGGCATGTCCTCCATACAAGGACTTTACGCAGCGGGCGAGTGTGCGGGCGGACCCCATGGAGCGGACCGCCTGGGGGGCAATATGATGGTGACCTGCCAGGTGTTTGGGGAGATTGCAGGCACCAGCGCGGCTGAGTATGCGCTGAGGACCCAGCATGCGGAACATGTGGAACATCTCAGAGATCCCCACATGGAGGAGATGAAGGCGCTGCTGTACCGGAAACTTGACTGCATGGGGATGTTAAACCGGCTGAGAAAGGCTGCCCAGGACAATCTTCTGGTGGCCCGGACCGAAGATGGGCTTACCCAGGTGTTAAATGTGGCCGGGGAACTGGAGGGGGAGATGGTGCATGCAGATACCTGCCAGGAGATATACCCGGAAAATATCGATCTTTACCACATGCTCACAACCGTGCGGATCATGGCCCGGTGCGCCCTGGAGAGAAGAGAAAGCCGGGGATCCCATCACCGTGCGGATCATCCCTTTAAGGACGAGAGATTTAACAAACCTGTAACCATACGAAAGAACGGCTAAGTGCCTTTCTGAAATAAATCCAACAAAGGAGAAGGAAATTATGAAGAAACACGTATTAGCATTAGCAATGGCAGCATCCATGGCAGCGCTCACAGCATGCAGCTCCATGCCTGGTATGGGAGTGACACAGGCGCCGGCCACTGAAGCGGCCAAGACAGAGGCGGCTAAGGCGGAGGAAGCACAGTCCGGCGACAGCAAGGCAGAGACACCTGCGCCTGCCGCTGACGACAAGGTTTATACGCTGAAGATCTCCACTTCCCAGACCGACCAGTCCCTGATCACCCAGGCATATATGAAGCTTGCGGACAGGGTAAAGGAAAATTCCAACGGACGCCTGGAAATCGAGGTATTCCCCTCCAGCCAGCTGGGCAATGACGAGGACGTAATCGAGCAGGCCATCCAGGGGGCAGGGATCGCCGTGAACACGGATGCGGCCAGGATGGGTACCTATGTAAAAGACATGGGCATCCTGATGATGGGATATTTTGCGGATAATTATGAGGAATGCCGTAAGATTACGGAGACAGACACGTTTAAGGGCTGGGAGAATGAACTTGCAGACAAACACGGAATCCGGGTGCTGGCATTTGACTTTTATGACGGGCCCAGGCATTTCATGACCAATAAGGAAGTTAAGACGCCTGAGGACTTAAAGGGGCTGCGTGTAAGGACCATTGGTGCAGAGGTGTGTACGGAGTCCATTGAAGCCATGGGAGGAACACCCATTGCCATGGCGTGGGGCGAGGTGTACAACGGCATTCAGTCCAAGGCACTGGACGCCTGTGAGGCGCAAAATACATCCACCTATCCGTCCAGAATTTATGAGGTTTGCAAGTACCAGACCAAGACAGGCCATTTCCAGCTTCTTCAGGCCCTGGTGTGCGGCGAATCCTGGTTTAAGAGCCTGCCTGAAGACCTGCAGAAGATCCTGGTGGACACTGCAAGGGAAGTGGGAGCGGAGAGTGCAGCAGATGTTTTGACAGAAGCGGAGAACTGTGAGAAAAAGATGGTGGAAGCCGGACTGACCATTGTGGAGCCAGACGTGGAGGCATTTAAGACAGCGGTGGAGCCGGCCTATGAGAAATTGGGTTATACGGAACTTCGTGAGCAGCTTTACAAAGAAATAGGAAAGACCAACTAAAGATTGCAGAAAGGTTTGGATGGCAATGAAAAAAATATCAGATATTACCCTCAAAATCGAAGAGATTCTGGCCGCCGGCCTGCTTTGCCTGATTTCGGTTCTGGTGTTTGGTTCGGCTGTGGCCAGAACCATAGGCATGCCTATTAACTGGGCCCAGGACATTGCGCTGCTGGCCTTTGCATGGCTGACCTTTTTGGGCGCGGACGTGGTGGCCAAATCCGGACGGCTCATTAATATTGATATGTTGACCAATCAGCTGCCAAAGGTGGTGCAAAAGCTCCTTGGGATCGTATTTGATATGATGATGTTGCTGTTCCTGTTTATTTTGATCGTGTATGGGTTTTTGCTTGTATCCCAGAGTTGGAGCCGTATGTTCAACACATTGAAACTCAGTTATGCATGGTGCACTTTGGCTGTTCCTGTGGGCGCGCTCCTTCTGTTTACAACGGTAGCGGGCATGCTTGTAAGGGATATCAGAAAACCTGCAAAGGATTGGGGGCGGAGGGCATAATGTTAAATGCAATTGGAATATTTATGATTTTTTTGTTTTTAGGCATGCCGGTTGCATTTGCAATTGGAATATCAGGATTTATATTTTTCCTCATGAGGCCGGAGATACCGTGGACCATCCTGGTCCAGAAATCTCTGTCCACCACCCAGTCCTTTACCATGCTGGCGATCCCACTGTTCATATTTGCCGGAAACCTGATGAACAACACGGGCATTACCTCCAGGCTGGTGAAGCTGGCCAATGTTCTGACAGGACACATGTATGGCTCCATCGGCCAGGTATCCGTGGTCCTGTCCACTCTTATGGGCGGCGTGTCGGGATCGGCTGTGGCGGATGCGGCCATGGAGTGCCGTATCCTGGGGCCGGAGATGACAAAGCGCGGCTATGCCCCGGGCTGGTCAGCGGCCATCAACTGCCTGTCCGGACTGATCGTGGCCACCATCCCCCCGTCCATGGGCCTGATCCTCTACGGCACAGTGGGGGAGGTATCCATTGGGCGTCTGTTTATCGCAGGCTTTGTACCGGGCTTTATCATGTGTATTTTTATGATGATAGCCACATCCTGGTCAGCCCGCCATTTCGGCTATAAGCCGGACCATGAAAAACCCTCCTCCCTCAGGGAGATTGGAAAAGCCTGCATTGAAAGTATCTGGGCACTGCTCTTCCCGGTCATCCTGATTGTCTTAATCAGGGGCGGAGTGATGACGCCATCGGAATCAGGGGCATTTGCCGTATTTTATGCCCTGGTAGTGGGGGTATTTGTGTACAGGGAGCTGACCTGGGAGAAATTTAAGGAATGCCTGATCGACAGCGTAAAAGATATTTCTGTTATTACCATGGTCCTGGCATTTTCCGGGATCTTCAGCTACGGGGTGGTGTATGACCAGCTGCCAAAGGATGTTGCCTCCTTCCTGGTAGGCATGACCAGCAATCCAACCATCATGTTGTTTCTGATCATTGTTATGCTGATCGTGTGCGGCATGTTTATGGAGACAACGGTCATTACCCTGATCGTCACCCCCATCCTTCTGCCGGTCATCAGACAGTACGGCATTGATCCGGTACAGTTTGGAATTATCATGATGACCACGGTAACCATGGGCTGTTCCACGCCTCCCGTGGGCGTGGCTCTGTACACCTGTTCCTCTATTATGGACTGCCCGGTGGAGGAGACTACAAAGTACTCCTGGCCCCTGTTTGTGGCAATCCTTGGAACCCTTTTGATCTGCATTTTCCTGCCTGACCTGATCCTCTTTCTTCCGAATCTGGTATATGGGCCGTCCATGTGATCAATGGGCAAATTGAATGGTTTTATAAGGTGGCTGCCATGCTTTGCGTGGCAGTTTTCTTTGCCCTCATCTGTCATAAACATCCAATTCTTTACATACCCTAGAAGTAGCTGAAACGGCAGCTTCCCGTTTCGACTAAATGTGATGGGATAGAGTGTGGAGGGGTTGGAAAATGAACGAGAAGTACGTGGAAGCCTTAGAGCAGTATGAGATGGATGTAATATCAGTGAGAAAGGGCCGCGGTTCATGGATCTGTGAGACCAGGAACGGCTGCAGGCTTTTAAAAGAATACCGTGGAACGGTTAAACGCCTGGAATTCGAGGACGAGGTTCTGGGAATATTGGATACCAGGGGAAGCCTTAGGGCTGACCGGTACATCAGGAATAAAGAGGGAAGCCTCCTGACAATGACAGGAGACGGAACGCGCTACATACTAAAGGATTGGTTTATGGACAGGGAATGCAACATAAAAGACGGCTTTGAAATCCGTCAGGCCTTGTCGCGCCTTGCCATGCTGCACGGTCAGCTGAGAACCGTGGAATTTAAGGAGGAGTGGAGCATGGGCTCCATCCTGTCCGAATCCCTGGAGGAAGAACTGGAGCGTCATAACAGGGAAATGCAGCGGACACGCAACTATATACGCGGCAAACGGAAAAAATCCGAATTCGAGCTCTGCGTCATTGGAAATTACAACATGTTTTATGAGCAGGCCCTGGAGGCGGTGCAGGGGATCAAAAGCTTGTGGACAGGGAATGCAGTGGATTCCGAGTATGATGCCCTGGAGGCAGCGGAGATAAAGAACCCCAGGGGACTAAAGGGGGCGGTGCAGCCTGCCGCACCTTCGGACCGCACAGGGGAAAAACCCACATTCCTGTGCCACGGTGACCTGGACCAGCATCATGTGCTCATGGGGCCAAACTATACGGCTATTATCGAGTATAACCGTATGCACCTGGGGATCCAGGTCTCAGACCTATACCGGTTCATGCGTAAAGTCATGGAGAAGCACGGATGGAATGTGGACCTGGGATTATCCATGCTGGACTCCTATGAGCGGATCCTGCCCATGGACCGTCAGGAATTGACCTGCCTGTATTATCTGTTCCTGTATCCTGAGAAATACTGGAAACAGCTGAACTTTTATTACAATGCCAATAAGGCATGGATACCGGGCCGGAACATTGATAAACTCCATGGTCTGGAGGAACAGCAGCAGCAGAGGAATCACTTTCTGAAACGCCTTCAGGCTGACTGCGGGGTTTGATTAGTGTAAATTAATCAAGGCTTGTACTTCCTTTTTTTTGCCTGATATAGTATAATCTTAAGCATAATATGCAGGCAGATTATGCCTAATACTGCATTCAGGAGGGAGTATATTTATGAAAGATTACATGAAGATATACCAGGAATGGTTATCAAACCCCTATTTTGATGAGGCCACAAAAGAAGAGCTCCGCGCCATTGAGGGCGATGAGAATGAGATTAAAGAGCGTTTCTATATGGATCTGGAGTTCGGTACAGCCGGACTGCGCGGCGTAATCGGTGCAGGCATTAACCGTATGAATATTTATGTGGTAAGGCGTGCAACCCAGGGCCTTGCCAACTATATTATCAAACAGGGCGGCGCAGACAAGGGTGTTGCCATTGCCTATGATTCCCGCCACATGTCACCGGAGTTTGCCATGGAGGCGGCCATGACCCTGGCAGCCAACGGTATTAAGGCATACAAGTTTGAGTCGCTGCGCCCCACGCCGGAGCTGTCCTTTGCAGTCCGGGAGCTGGGCTGTATTGCCGGCATCAACATCACAGCCAGCCACAACCCGCCTGAATACAACGGCTATAAGGTATATTGGGAGGACGGCGCCCAGTTTACACCGCCTCATGACAAGGGCGTTACTGATGAGGTGCTGGCCATTGAGGATCTGTCCACGGTAAAGACCACGGACGAGGCATCCGCAGCGGCAGCGGGCAAGTACCAGGTGATCGGCAAGGAGATTGATGACAAGTATATTGCCCAGGTAAAGGCCCAGGTTGTGAACCAGAAGGCCATTGACGAGATGCAGGACCAGATCACCATTGTGTATACACCTCTCCACGGAACCGGTAATATCCCGGCCAGAAGAGTGATGGAGGAGATCGGCTTTACCCATGTCTATGTGGTGCCTGAGCAGGAACTGCCGGACGGTGATTTCCCAACTGTAAGTTATCCCAACCCGGAAGCCGAGGAAGCATTTGCCCTGGGCCTTAAGCTGGCCAGGGAAAAGGATGCGGACCTGGTTCTGGCAACAGATCCGGATGCCGACCGTCTGGGCGTATATGTAAAGGATGCCCGTTCCGGCAATTATATTCCTCTCACAGGCAACATGTCCGGTTCCCTGCTATGCGAGTATGTGCTCAGCCAGAAGCAGGCGGCAGGTAAGATACCAGCCGATGGCCAGGTGATCAAGTCCATAGTTTCCACCAACCTGATCGATGCGGTTGCAAAGGAATACGGATGCCGGCTCATTGAGGTGCTCACGGGCTTTAAGTGGATTGGACAGCAGGTGCTTAAGAACGAGAAGACAGGCCAGGGAACCTATCTCTTTGGAATGGAAGAGAGCTATGGCTGTCTCATCGGCACCTATGCCAGGGACAAGGACGCGATCTCGGCCACGGCAGCGCTGTGTGAG
Source organism: Clostridium sp. FS41 (assembly GCF_000954015.1). Lineage (NCBI taxonomy): Bacteria > Bacillati > Bacillota > Clostridia > Eubacteriales > Clostridiaceae > Clostridium > Clostridium sp. FS41. The sequence goes on along the minus strand of NZ_JYHN01000062.1, from coordinate 13,516 downwards.
GCAGCAGCCTACTACAAGCAGAAAGGCATGACCCTGTGGGATGCCATGGTGGCTATGTACGATAAGTACGGCTACTATAAGGATGCGGTCAAGTCCATCGGCCTGTCCGGCATTGAAGGACTGGCCAAAATCCAGTCCATTATGGAGACACTGCGGGCCAATACGCCGGAAGCGGTGGGAAGCTACAAGGTTATCTCAGCAAGGGATTACAAGTTAGACACCGTCAAGGACATGACTACCGGAGAAGTGAAGCCCACCGGACTTCCGTCCTCCAATGTACTGTATTATGACCTGAATGACGGCGCCTGGATCTGCGTAAGGCCTTCAGGAACAGAGCCCAAGATCAAGTTCTACTACGGGATCAAGGGAAGCTCCATGGAGGATGCGGAGGCAAAGGCAGAGGCCCTGGGAGCAGCCGTGATGGCCATGGTGGATCAGATGATGTAAGTGAATATCATGAATATTATAGGGGATGCCCGGCGGCGTAAGCTGTCCGGCATCCCTTTTTGGCGCAGGGCGCCCCGTGCATGAGCGTTTACCAGGTGACGATTTTATCAATCAGCTCTCTCTGTTCATCCGTGGATTTGTTAAGGTAAATGCGCGTGGTTTCAATGCTGTCATGTCCCATCAGATCTGCCAGCAATGAGATGTCATTAAAATTTGCAAGAAAATTTTTGGCAAACCGGTGCCGGAAGGCGTGGGGATACACGGTATCCTCAGGTATGCCGTAGCGGCGGGCCAGCACCTTTAACTGGCTGCTGATGCCTCTTGGGGTGATGGGATCCCCGTGGGAGTTGGTAAAGAGAAAGCCGGATACAACGCCTTTTTCATGGACCCAGTCCAGGGCTTCCTGGCAGAGGGCATCGGGAAAGTAGATCCTGCGCACCTTTCCGCCTTTTGAGCATAGGTCCATATACCCCATCTCCAGGTGTTCCGCCTTGATTTGTATCAATTCACTGACCCTGGCTCCGGTGCAGGCCAGGAACCGGACCACAAAATACCAGTACATGTTGCCATCGGATTTCAGGGAATCTTTGAATCTCATATAATCTTCCTGGGAGATCACGCGGTCCAAAAAAGAAACCTGCTGCGTCTGCACCACAGGGAGACGGAAGGCGTCACGGCTGTCCCTATGGCAGTCCGAGGGAAATCCAGTGTTGTCCGAAGCAGCCCTGCTGCCATCGGAATCCGGCCCTTTGTTGTCCAAAGCCATTCCAATGCAGTCCAGGTACCTGTTGATCCCATAGATCCGGTTGTTGACCGTGGCAGCCGTATAGTGCTGCACCAGATAATCCTTATACAGCATCAGATTGGTCGTATTCAGTTCATCAAACAGGGAGTAGTAGAGCCGGCATGAGGCCAGACAGCTTTTAATGGTATTAGGGGAGGCGTCCCGCCTTTTCAGATAATGGATAAAATTTAATTCTGCTTCTTCAGGCATCTGTCTTGATGCGCACATAAAAATCACAACCTTTTATAACAAGTGACTGATGGCTTACGGATCACCAATTCACCACCTGATTAAAAATCTGCGCCTGTTCGGTGCTGGTTCTTCTCAGGTAAATGCGGGTGGTCTCAATGCTGTCATGCCCCAGTAAATTGGAGAGAAAAGCAATATCACCGCCATTTTCAATAAAGTTCTTTGCAAAGCGGTGGCGGAACGAGTGTGGGTAAACTACCTTGGGGTCCAAATTATACCGGCAGGCATAGGTCTTTAACTGCGCCCGTATGCCCGAGATGGATATACAGCTTCCCAGGTGGCTCAGAAACAGGGGCCCGGTGCGTCTGCCCTCTGCCTTAAGCCAGTCCATGGCGTCCTTTTGCAGGGAAGATGGGATATAGATGCGCCTCATTTTATTTCCCTTTGAATAAAGATCCTTGTATCCCCTGTGCACGTCCGCTACCTGGAACATCACCAGTTCGCTGACCCGGACACCGGTGGCGGTGATGAATCTGACAATAAAGTAAAATGTGTACTGTTCATCTTCCCAAAGCCTGCGCTTTAAGTATTCATAATCAGCCTGGCTGATGACATGGTCCAGATAGCTTTTTTGCTGGACGCGGACGGCACGGATCTTATAATCCCTGATCCCCAGGAATTTCAGGAAACAATTCAATGCCCGGATGCGTATGTTGACGGTCTGCGGTTGGTAATGATCCATGAGGGAGACCTTATAAAGGCTGATGTTGTCCGGTGACAACCGGTCATAACAGGAGTAAAAATGTTTCACCCCATATACATATGCGGTTATGGTATTGGAAGCCATATTTTGCCGCAGCAGATAGTCCTGGAATGCGTCTAAGGCTTTGCTCAGCTCCTGGTTTTCAGCGGCTGCATGGGCGGAGGTTTCTGACGTTTGCATGCTGATACACGACCCTTCTGTAATTTATCGAATATAGTAGCATAAATATTTAACAAAATAAATGTACAGTTGTTAAAAACCTGTCCAATTTGCCAAATTTCCATAAAAAAATTCCAGGATACTCGCCCCCCTGGCGGGACAGTGCTGGGAAAAATAGACAATATGAGGAAAACTGTCACCCTGCAGGTAAAAATATAAGTGGTATGTGAAGGGGTATAAAAATACCCCCATACCACTTATCATAATATGTTGTAACTGTTCAGGACGGCGTATCTTCTTGACCGGTCATGCCGTCCAAGAAGCATCGGATGTCCATCGGATGTGAAAATGGGTGCAATATGTCATTGATTGACAACGCCCGGTCCCAGGCTCTTGTTATCCTGCTCCGTCTTGGCGGATGGATTGCCGTCCCAGACACCGCTTGCATCCACATAGTAGCCGTCAGGCGTTATGCTGTCTGTTTCCATATAGGCGGCGATGTTAAAATAGTACCATTTCCCATCCGTATCCTGGACCCAGGTGGATGCAGCATAGTATCCGTTCTTTCCAACATACCGCCATCCCTTATCATCCTGGACCCACCCCGGGTGATAGCTGGTTTTTTCACCGCTGGAATTGACATAATATCCGTCCGGCGTAATGGTGTCGGCCAGCATGATGCCATTTTCATCCATATAATACTGCTGGTCGCTGACTTTCAGCCATCCATTGCTTACATAGGTGCCGTCCGGCTTCAGGTAACGGTATTTGCCGTCCTCATCCTGCTGCCATCCGGGGGTGACGGTCCCCACATAGGCCCCGGCATCGGACCCGTCCACATTGATCAGGTATTTCCGCACTTCCGGGGGAAGATCGCCGGGATTAACTCCTCCCGGCAGACTGACCACATCAATGTAGCGTTCCCTGGAGGGCAGGACCTTATTGTTTGTCACCAGTGTGATGCGCAGGGCAGGTTGTGTGCCTTCCGGGAGGGAGGGCTGGTTTTCCGGAATTGCCCAGACTCCGTTTGCATTTACAAGGTCCGGCGCCTGGCCCCAGGGCCTCCCCGCCGTATAATCAAAGGTATACGCGTAATCATAACCCCTGTTCAGGATCACATCACTTTCCTGAATGGTATTCCCGCCCACCAGGATCGCAAAATAATAACCGTTTCCGCAGTCAATGGGTCTCCACTCAAAAAGATAGGCGCCGCAGTTTTCCATGGCCGTGGCGGCGGCATCAGTCTGGTCTGCATATACAGATGCAGCAGATGACATGGCCAGGATCAATGCCATACCCAGCCCTAACAAATTTTTCTTTAACATATGGACCTCCTGTCATTTCTGTTCTCCGCAAAAGGAAGAGTATTTATCAGCTGACGCCAAAAAGGCGTTATGACCAACATATTGCTATATCAGCCATAACGCCTCCCCCTTAAATCATGTCAGTGCGGTTTAAGGCAATATCAGGAATTAGTCCTCAACATAAACGCCTTCGATGGTTCCGCCCTTCTTAACTACATAGTAGTAGTCGTTTCCATCCTTGTTCTTGCTGTTGCTGTCAATTACCTTACCGGAAGTATTAACCAGGATGTACTCAACACCCTCCTCAGCCGCATCGGTACTGAGTACATAAGCTTCCTTCAGATCCTTGGCTTTCTTGGAAACATGACCGATATCAATAGACTCGTTTTCAGTCTTGTCGCCGATTGCGTCTACCAGTCCTGCATCATCAATAAAGTCAGCAGCGTCATCCAGCTTCTTGTAAGTTACAGTCTTCTTATTTGTGGTGGAATCTGTAGTGGTTGTCTTTTTAACTACAACGTACTTGTCATCGGAGTCTGCTCTCAGAAGCATACCGGACTGGTACAGCTTATCGTCCTTCTCGCCTGTTACGCCAGCGCCCTTGTTTCCGCCGGACTTCTCAAAGTAGAAGTTGTGGTTCTCGCCGTCAACAGAAACAGTGGTCTTGCCGGTTCTCATGGAGCCGTCATCGCCGCCGCCGAAGTAGTAGCACTTGAAGCCGTTGGTCTCATAGTAATCAGCTGCATTGTCAAGGAAGTTATCCTCATCGTCAAATGGATAGTAATCATCATCATCCGCTTTTACGATCAGGTTCTGGTTATCCTTATCCTCATAGATGAACTTCAGGCCGTTGATCATACGTCCATCATTCCTGAATGCATACTTTTTGCCCTTGATGGTCTTGAACTCACCGGCATACAGGTTGCCGCTGCCGTCTGCATAGTACCATGCCTCTTCATCATCATCATATTTTTCATCGTTGAGATATTCAGCGGATACTACCTTGAACCATCCCTTGCTTACGCGGGCACCGTCATCCACACTGCTGAAGTATTTCCATGCCTGTGTATAATGGGAGTCTTTTCCGCTGCCGGTAAGGATGCCGTCTCCATTGCCGTCCGTACCGCCAATTGCGTAAGACTGTGTTCCTACGCCGCCTGCGCCGCTGGTGCCTTTTTGTACCACGGAACCGGAAGCAGTAGTGCCTGCACTGTAATTGCTTTCTTTCTTAAGGTCATCCTCATCCAGGGACCACTCTGCAACCATTGCGCCATACTCGTCAAATGCGTACTTTCTGCCGTTGATGGTCTTGTCTTTTGTGCGGTCTCCGTTTTCTGCATATACTTTCTTACCGTTGGATTTGAAGTAGAACCAGCGGCTCTGATCCTCGTCATCATTAAATGCAGCAGCAGTATATTTGTAATCGTCCTCGGTTGCTTCATCATAGGTGATATCCAGCTGGATCCAGCCAACTGTCATTGCACCGTCATCCTCGCCGCCGAAGTAATAAACGCCTTCCTTGAAGCCGTCCCCGTCTGAGTCGTCAACGCGCTCTGCGCTGTCATCATCAACCCATCCAAAGAGCATCTTGCCATCTTCGTCAAACGCATATTTCTTACCGTTGATGGTCTTTAAGGAAACCTTGTCATTGTCGCCATTGGTTAAGGCCTTGCCGTTTGCCTGGAAGTAGTACCAGTAATGCTCCGGCTCGTCATCCTCACCTGCGTCCTCGTTCTCAATGGCAACCCACTGGTTTGCAGCCATCACACCGTTGATGTCCACATAGTAGTAGTTATCGCCATCCTCAATCAGGGTATCAATGGCCATCTCGCCATCGCTGTCCAGGTAATACCAGTTGTTCCCGGATTTCTTCCACTGATCGGTTGCGCGCTCGCCGTCTCTGTTGTAGTATACCCAAGTACCATCTTCCTCAGCCCATCCTGTAGCTGCAAAAGAAGTCATGGATGCACCAATAGCGAGCAGTGCTGCTGTTGATAATACAGCAACTAATTTTGTCTGCTTTCTCATAATTAATGCACTCTCCTTTTTCTTTTTGAAATACTTTTTGAAATTCCTTTATTGCATTACGAGTTGATTATACTTCGGATAAGGAAAAGTATAGATAGTCACGCCCCCTCCATTCCTAAATGAGATGAAGACAAAAAAAGGGCAGAACCGCCAAACAGTTCTGCCCATTGCATCATATTCCTTTTTATTGTTCCTCTTTCTTTCTGTCCGCGATCTCCCTCAGCTCCTTTAAGGCCTCCCCAAACCTGGAGGAGGATGCGGAAGGATTGCCCTTTAAAAGGCTCCGCCTGTAAAATCCCATGGGGCTGGATATGCGGTGCCTCTTTTCCGTGAGCACGCTGAGCCTCCCGGACAGAGCAGCCAGCTTTTCCCTGCGTTCCCTGACCGCTGCCCTAAGTTCACCGGTGAGATCCCTGTGTCCGGCCGGTACTTCGACAGATCCATGCTTGGTTCCGGTCTCCCCGGATGCGGTTTTCCCGGCTCTGGCCCCGGTCTCCCCAGCCACGATTTCTCCGGATCCAATTTCCCCGGCCCTGGTCCCGTCACGCTGGCTCAAAGTGGCGCTCACCCTGGCAGCCGCATCCTCGGTGAACTCAGACAGCTTCCTTGCGGTCCCGGACACCTTGTCTGCGGTCCCGCCAACCAGTCCGCCCACCTTCTCAGCCGTATCCTCCACAAATTCGCCCATGCGTTCCATGGTGTTTTCCATCATGTCACCCAGGCGCTCTGCCGCATCTTCCTTCAGGGACGCTGCACGCAGGGCTGCTTCTGATCTGACCATTACAAACTTCTGGGAAGCCTCTTCCTTTACTTCCTCCACCTTTTGGGCCGTCTCAGCCTTCAGCAGCGCCATCTGCACCTGGATATCATCCAGCTCCGCCCGCATATTGGTCATGGCATCCAGCACCTTGGCCAGGTCCAGGGCAGCCTTGACCGACTCGGCTGCATCGGCTGCAAACAGCAGGGATACCACAACAACACAGACAATATTCACCATCAAAGGCAGACCCAGCACATACCGCTCAATGGGACGGTGGATCACCTCGGTGAGGAAAATGGTGAGAAAACCCCAGGCAATGGAGGAACTGAGGCAGATATATCCCTTAAGGTTCAGACGCTGGTTGCTGTAATCCCAGTATTTCATCTTAAACAGCTTTTCCATTCCCCAGCCAGTAACATATTCCAGGATCGTGGCAGCCACCACGCCGGAGAGGTACACAAGGAACAGGTTGTCCTTCACCGGCAGGGAGACCCACAGCATCATAACAGCCCCGGTCCCGTACAGGGGGAGCATGGGAAGCCGCAGGAACCCGCGGTTCACAAAATGTTTCTTTTTCAGCGACACATAGGAGGATTCAAAGATCCACCCGAAAAAACAATATATAAAGAAAAAAGTAAGCCACTGATACCACGCGTATTCGTACATATAAGGTCATCCTTTGCTCTGTTTTATGCTTTAATCATACTGGGTTTCTGTGAAAAATGCAATCTGCATGTGGCCATTCACCAATCTACCAGGTAACAATTTTGTCGATCAGCACTCTCTGCTCATCGGAGGAACGGGTCAGGTAAATGCGGGTGGTCTCAATGCTTTCATGTCCCATAAGGTCTGCCAGCAATGAGATATCGTTGAACTTTGTGAGAAAATTCTTGGCAAACCTGTGTCTGAAGGAATGGGGATACACCGTGTCCGGACGGATCCGGTAATGTTTTGCCAGCACCTTAAGCTGGCTGCTGATCCCACGGGGAGTGATCTGGCGGCCCCGCCGGTTGGTAAAGATAAAGCCGGTCTGCACACCGCGCAGGGCCAGCCAGGCCAGCATTTCCCCGCAAAGCTTTTCCGGAAAATATATACGGCGAACCTTCCCCCCTTTGGAGTACAGGTCCATACATCCGATCTGTACATGCTCGGCTTTGATCTGTATCAGCTCGCTGACCCTGGCTCCCGTGGCCCCCAGAAAGCGCACTACAAAATACCAGAACATATTGTTGTCCCGTTTCAGACAGCGCTTTAAGCGCTCATAATCACGTTTGGAGATCACATTGTTGAGAAATGGCTTCTGCTGGTGCCTTACTGACGGAAGTTTATAAGGAGTCAGAAGGGAAAGGGTCTCAGGCAGGACAAAAAATGGATTCTCCTCATGAGCGGGCCCCATATTCTCCTCGGTAAATGCTGCCTGGAGTGCGATCACGTACTGGTTGATGCCGTATATGCGTGTGTTGACCGTACAAGGTTTATAGTGCTCCATCAGCCAGGCCTTATACTCCTGAAGATGCTCCACCGTGATATCGCAGAACAGGGAGTGATAATGCCGGACCGATGTGAGATAAGAGTCAATGGTATTTTCAGCGGAACCGCGCTTTTGGAGAAAGTCGCGGAAATACTCTAAGTTTGCCTGGAACATGTCCGGATTATGCACATTTTTATCTGTAATGGAATTCATATCATATCACCCCCAATCTTACCAGTCCACAACCTTGTTGACGATCCGGTACTGTTCACTGCTGCTGCGCCGGAGATAGATCCTGGTGGTCTCAATGCTCTCGTGGCCCAAAAGATCGGAGAGCAGGGAAATGTCCCCGCATTTCTCTATGAAATTTTTTGCAAACCGGTGCCGGAAGCTGTGGGGATACATGACCTCCGGGTCCAGGCCGTAGCGTATGGCGAAAACCTTGAATTGGGATCTGATGCCGGAGGGAGAGATGGGAGAGCCGAAACGGTTGAGAAACAGAGGGCCAACCGTGCGGCAGGCAGCCGAAAACCATTGCTGGAATTCGCCTTTCAGAATAGTGGGAATATAGATACGCCGCATTTTATTTCCTTTAGAGTAAATATCCTTGTGCCCTCTGTGGATGTCTTCTATCTGGAATGTGATCAGTTCACTGACCCTGACCCCGGTGGCAGTGATGAGCCGCACAATGAAATAATAGGTGTACTCCTCGTTTTCCATCAGCTTCCGCTTCAGGTATTCATAATCACCTTGGCTGATGATCTTGTCCAGGTAGGTTTTCTGCTGTATCTTGATCATGGAAACAGGGGTGATGGATGTCTGCCGGTATTCCATAAAACAGTTCAGGGCCCGGATCCGCAGGTTGACGGTCTGGGGCTTATAATGTTCCAGGAGATACACCTTGTAGAGCTGCAGGTTTCTGGGGGTGAGCTGCGGATAGAGATGGTAGAACTGTTCCACTGCATAGCGGTAAACACAGATCGTGTTAGGGGACTTGTTCCTTGTGACCAGGTACTTTTGAAACTGGTCCAGGGTATGGTTTGGCTGTAATTTAGGTGTTGCTGTCATTGCTGATACCTCCTCTTATGTGGTTAAATTTTCCAGTTTTAATAGTAATTTATATCTTCGGAAAATGTAAGAGGTGGGGGCACAGGGAGAACAAAAAAGAACGTCTCCCTGTGTCCTCCACAGTGAACGTCCCTTTTTGTTGGTTCGCATGGTCAGCGGCCATGCGAGGGAATGGTAGGTATATAAAAAAAGAAAATGTTATAGGGGGACCGGATAATTTTACTTACCCGGTATGAGTATGAAAAAGCTTTTTGTGCTTTACAGGTTTTATTATCTCAGGTAAATGTGAGAAAAGTATGGACGTTTCATGAAAAAACAATAAAAATTATTAGGAAACAATAAAAACAGTCCGATGCAGGCAGCGCCGGCATATAAAAAACCGCTTTGAAAAAGCCAAAGCGGGTATAATTAATAGGGGGGCCGGACGAATTGCTTCGTCCGGTATGAGTATGAAAAAGCTTTGTGATTTCAAGTAATCACTTGAAACAAAGGCCTCGTCCACCTCTCGGTGAACTTGTTATTATCATAAGCAATAATTGTGACAGAAATATGTCTATAGCATAAAAAAAACCTAAAGAAAATAAAAAAGAAAAAAACCCTTTGAAAACTTTACAATATTGTATATAATAGAAGCAATGCTATAAGTAGAACAGCACAAAAACCCCATTTTAGGAGTAATAGAAGCAGCCGTTCCGGCCATACAGGTTCCATAAGCCTGCATGGGTGCGGATAGCGAGGAGGAATTATCTATATGTTTTCGATGATGTCCAATGATATTGGAATTGACTTAGGAACAGCCAGCATCCTTGTTTATATCAAGGGTAAAGGCGTTGTATTAAAAGAACCGTCCGTAGTGGCTATTGATCGTGATACCAACAAGATCATGGCCATCGGCGAGGAAGCGCGTCTTATGATCGGACGAACCCCCGGCAATATTGTTGCGGTCCGCCCCCTGCGCCAGGGCGTTATTTCAGATTACACCATAACAGAGAAGATGTTAAAGTATTTCATCAGCAAGGCAGTGGGTAAGAAGACCCTGCGCAAGCCCAGGATCAGTGTATGTATCCCCAGCGGCGCCACCGAGGTGGAGAAAAAGGCTGTGGAGGACGCCACCTACCAGGCAGGCGCACGTGAAGTGGCCATTATCGAGGAGCCGGTGGCAGCAGCCATTGGCGCAGGTATTGATATTGGCAAGGCCTGCGGTAATATGATCGTTGACATCGGAGGCGGAACTGCTGATATTGCCGTCATTTCCCTGGGAGGTCCGGTGGTAAGTACATCCATCAAGATCGCAGGTGATGACTTTGACGAGGCCCTGGTGCGCTACATGAGGAAAAAGCACAATCTGCTCATTGGCGAACGTACAGCCGAGGAGATCAAGATCAATATCGGAGCGGCATACCGCAGACCGGAAGTTCTTACCATGGAGGTAAGGGGACGTAATCTGGTGACCGGCCTTCCAAAGACCATTGTAGTCACCTCGGACGAGACCCTGGAGGCATTGCGCGAGCCGGCCCTTCAGATCGTGGATGCGGTGCACAACGTGCTGGAGCGCACCCCTCCGGAATTGGCAGCAGATATTTTTGACAGAGGCATTGTCATGACAGGCGGCGGCTCCCTGCTCAGCGGGCTGGATGCCCTGATCGAGGAGAAGACAGGCATTACCACCATGATCGCGGAAGACCCGCTGACAGCAGTGGCGATCGGAACCGGCAAGTTCATTGAGTTTGCCCACGGTATGAACATGGCCATGGAAGCATCCATGGGCGGAAGCAGCAGAGAAGATTACTAAATTACAGAACCCGGACCCATTCCAGAGCGTGTCTGAACACCTTTTCCCGCCATCTGCAGGTCCCACGTTGCGGTATATTTGACCCAATGGATTTGACGCAGTCCGCTGCGCCTGCCCATTGGGACAAGCTTTCCCCAAGGTGCGGCACACAGCTGGCACAAGGCAATGATCAGGCACAGGCTGGGAGTCCCGGGTTCTTTCGGTTGGAAATATGGCGACAATCACGGGATTTATAGAGCGGATCAAGTTCCGCAACGAAGACAACGGTTACACGGTTTTAAGCGTGACGGACCAGAGTGACGGCGGGGAAGTCATCATGGTGGGCAATCTGGCATATGTGTCGGAAGGCGACATGATCCAGGCCAGCGGCCGCATGACGGAACACGCCGTGTACGGCGAACAGCTGCAGATTGAGAAATATGAAATGAAGACGCCCCAGGACGAGCTGTCCATGGAGCGTTATCTGGGCTCCGGTGCCATTAAAGGCATCGGGGCCGCTTTGGCTGCAAGGATCGTGCGCCATTTTAAAGCAGACACATTCCGTGTGATGGAGGAAGAACCGGAGCGGTTGTCCGAGGTAAAAGGGATCAGTGAGAAGATGGCCATGGCCATCGCAGAACAGGTGGAGGACAAAAAGGACATGCGCCAGGCCATGATGTTCCTTCAAAATTACGGCATTACCATGAATCTGGCTGCCAAGATATATCAGCAGTACGGCCCCGCCCTTTACGGCATCATCAAGGAGAACCCCTACCGGCTGGCGGATGATATCCCGGGGGTTGGGTTTAAGATGGCGGACGAGATAGCGGAACGGGTGGGCATTTTCACGGATTCCGATTACCGCATCAAGGCCGGTATCCTGTACACGCTTCTCCAGGCCACGGCCAATGGCCATACATACCTGCCCCAGGAGGAGCTGTTTGGCCTGGCATCCGATATCCTGAAGGTGGAGCCTTCAGCCATGGGAAAACATCTCATGGATATGCAGATCGACCGCAAAGTGGTGGTCAAAAACACGGCCCAGGGACCGGTCATTTATTCTTCACAGTACTATTATCTGGAACTGAATACCGCCAGGATGCTTCACGACCTGAACATCCACGGGGATACCCCGGAGGATGAGATCAAGGCCAACCTGAAAAAGGTCCAGGCCCTTCAGCAGGAATCCATCAGCCTGGACTCCCTTCAGGAAAAGGCAGTCCATGAGGCCGTGAACAGCGGTCTGCTGGTCATCACAGGCGGTCCGGGAACAGGTAAGACCACCACTATCAACACCATCATCCGCTATTTTGAACTGGAGGGCATGGAAATACTTCTGGCAGCGCCCACAGGCCGCGCGGCCAAGCGTATGACGGAGGCCACCGGGTATGAAGCCAGGACCATCCACCGCATGCTGGAGCTGGTGCCATCAGGCGTGCCGGGAGGGAACGGGGATTCAGGAAAGACCACAATGGCCGGCATGCATTTTGACCGCAATGAAGAAAATCCCCTGGACGCAGATGTGATCATCATTGATGAGATGTCCATGGTGGACATCAGCCTGATGCATTCCCTGCTCAGAGCCGTCAATGTGGGCACACGCCTGATCCTTGTAGGCGATGTGGACCAGCTGCCCAGTGTGGGGCCGGGCAATGTGCTCAGGGACATCATAGATTCCGGCTGCTTTAATGTGGTAAAGCTGACTAACATTTTCCGCCAGGCAGCCCAGAGTGACATTGTGGTCAATGCCCATAAAATTAATTCCGGAGAGCGCGTGGACCTGGGTAAACGCAGCAATGATTTCCTGTTTATCAAGCGGGATAACCCGGATTCGGTTATAGGGGCCGCCATTACCCTGATCCGGCAGAAGCTGCCGGGCTATGTCCATGCCCAGCCCTTTGACATCCAGGTCATGACGCCCATGAGAAAAGGAGCCCTGGGGGTGGAGCGCCTGAACCAGATCCTTCAAAACCACCTGAATCCCCCTGACAAGAACAAGAAGGAAAAGGAAGCAGGCGGCATCATTTACCGGGCAGGCGACAAGGTGATGCAGATCAAGAACAACTACCAGATGGAGTGGGAAATCCGCAACAAATATGGGATCCCCACGGACAAAGGCGCCGGCATTTTTAACGGGGATGTGGGTATTATCCGGGAGATCAATGAATTCGCCGAACTTCTCACCGTGGAATTTGACGAAGGGAAGATGATAGAGTACAGCTTCAAACAGCTGGAGGAGCTGGAGCTGGCCTATGCGATCACCATTCACAAGTCCCAGGGAAGCGAGTATCCGGCTGTGATCATCCCCATGTACAACGGTCCCAGGATGCTCATGACCCGCAACCTGATCTACACTGCCGTAACCCGGGCACGCTCCTGCGTCTGCCTGGTGGGCCAGCCCGATGCCTTCTATACCATGGCGGCCAATTGCGTGGAACAGAAACGGTACTCAGGGCTGAAGGCGCGGGTACAGGAAATCTATGACCAGGACGAGGAGGGGGACCTGGGAGCGCAGCAGCGTTGAGGAAAATCTCATGGTCTTAACCAGGGCCCCCGGGAGTGCCTGGAAGAATCTCATAGCCACAACCGGATTCATCCTGCCCCTTTCTTCCGGATCGGTCCTGCCGTATTGTAAATATCCCCCATTCATATCCCCTATTCATATCCCCTATTCATATCCCCCATTCATATCTCCCATTCATATCCCCTATTCATAACCCACATTTATAACCCACATTCATAACCCACATTTACCCCCCATCTCCCCCGTCC